>CAYODE010000009.1:0-48423 GCA_964402685.1 uncultured Aestuariivita sp.
GGCGCCCAAAGGAAAGGTCATGTTCGGCGGATCGTAATAGCTGACCGCCTCGAGGCCCGGTTCAATACCAGGAATGGCCTGATTATATGCAGCAAAGGCGATATCCTTCATCGTCTTGAACCGCTCAGGCGCGCCTTTGACGACAAATCGATCCACGTCAAATTCGACGTCGTCATCATGCACTTCAAGAAGGTAGGCCGCGATCATCTGTGCCTTGGCTCGGATTTTTCGGCCTGCCATCGCCGTAGCCGCACCAGCAACTGGTGTAGACCGCGATCCGTAGGTCCCCAAACCGTACGGTGCGGTATCTGTGTCGCCTTCCTCCACGGTGATGCTGTCGGCCGGAAGACCAATCTCACTGGCCAAAATCTGGGCAAAAGTGGTGGCATGGCCCTGACCCTGTGAGATGGTGCCCAATCTGGCGATGGCAGAGCCAGTCGGGTGGATGCGGATTTCACAACTATCGAACATCCCCAATCCGAGGATATCGCAGTTTTTAACCGGTCCGGCCCCGACAATTTCAGTGAAATGCGTCAGGCCAATGCCCAACAACTTTCGGGTTTTGCCGGCTTTGAAATCCTCGACCCGCTGAGCTTGTTCAGCACGCAGATCATCGTATCCCACCGCCGCAAGCGCTTTGTCCCAGGCCGTGTGATAATCGCCCGAGTCGTACTCCCATCCCAGCGCGGACTGGTACGGGAACTGATCAGCCTTGATAAAGTTGATCCGGCGCAACTCGGCCGCGTCCATGTTCAACTCTATCGCGAGGACTTCGATCATCCGCTCAATAAAGTAGGCCGCCTCGGTCACCCGGAAGGAGCAACGATACGCCACGCCGCCGGGGGCCTTGTTGGTATAGACACCGTCAACCGCAAGATAAGCCGTTGGGATGTCATAGGACCCGGTACAGATGTTCATGAAGCCAGCGGGGAACTTGGTTGGATCCGCGCATGCGTCAAACCCGCCGTGATCCGCCGTGGTATGGCACCATAGCCCCGTGATCTTGCCCTCTTTCGTGGCCGAGATCTTGCCTTTCATCCAATAATCGCGCGCGAACGCGGTGGTCATCAGGTTGTCCATCCGGTCTTCGATCCACTTGACCGGTTTACCCGTCACAATGGAGGCCACGACCGAGCAGACATAGCCCGGATACGCACCCACCTTGTTGCCAAAGCCGCCGCCAATATCAGGAGAGATCACACGAATGTTGTGCTCTTCAATTCCGGAGATCAGGCTGACAACCGTACGGATTGCATGCGGCGCTTGGAAGGTACCCCAAAGCGTCAGCTTCCCGTTCACTTTGTCCATGGATGCGACGCAACCGCAGGTTTCCAGCGGACAGGGATGGGTCCGGTGGTAATAGACCATCTCTTCAGCCACGACATCTGCTTCGTCTATGACTTGCTCAGTGGCTTCTTTTTCGCCCGCTTCCCAGGTGAAGATGTGGTTGGGATGCTTGCGAGGTCCGTGCGCGCCATCCGCAGTCGGATCGAGATCTTCGCGCAGCACAACGTCGGTTTTCAGCGATTCAAACGGATCGACAATCACGGGCAGTTCTTCGTAGTCGACCTCAACCGCTTCGATGCCATCAGCAGCGGCGTAACGATCCTCAGCGACAACAAAGGCGACTTCCTGCCCTTGGAACAGCACCTTGCCATCGGCCAAAACCATCTGCTTGTCACCGGCCAGCGTTGGCATCCAATGCAGGCCCAAAGGCTCCAAATCAGCGGCTGTCAGAACAGCCAGAACGCCTGGCACCTTCAGTGCTGCTTCCGTGTTGATGCTGGTGACCCGCGCGTGCGCATAGGGCGAGCGTACAAAATCGCCAAAAAGCATCCCGTCGAGTTTGATGTCGTCGACATAGTTCCCTTTGCCTTGCGTAAACCGGGCGTCCTCCACCCGCTTGCGCGAGCTACCCATGCCTTTGAGATTGGCAACGCGGTCTTCGCGGCTTTCTACTTCGTCTTTCATTCTGCGGCCTCCTTGGCTGCATTCATCTGGGCCGCGGCGGCTTTGATGGATTTGACAATGTTCTGGTATCCGGTGCAGCGGCAGAGATTACCGGCCATACCAAAGCGGATTTCCTCTTCGGTGGGGTTCGGGTTTTCTTCCAGAAGCTTGGTGGCGCGGGTGATCATCCCGGGCGTGCAATACCCACACTGCAGGCCGTGGTGTTCTTTGAACGCCTCCTGAAGCGGGTGCAGGCTGTCTGGTGTGCCAATGCCTTCGATGGTGGTGACGTCTTTGCCGTCAGCCTGAGCCACAAACATCGTGCAAGACTTCACCGATTTCCCGTCGATGGTCACCGTGCAGGCACCGCAATGCGAGGTTTCGCATCCGATGTGCGGACCGGTTATCCCCAAGCGCTCGCGCAGGGTGTAGATGAGTAGTTCGCGCGGTTCGGCCAAAAACTCTTCTTCCTTGCCGTTGACCGTGAGTGTGATGTGCATTTTCTTTGGCATTTTGTATTTCCCCTTAGGCCCGCGACCAGGCGCGTTCGACCGCACGGGTCAGGATGACGCCTGCAACATGTTTCTTGAAAGCTATTGGCCCACGGTTGTCTTCGGCGGGGTCGATATCTTCCATCATGGCCGCAACGGCAGATTTGATTGCCGCCTGATCCACTGACGTACCGGTCAAAGCGTCGGAAGCAGCAGCTGAATAGATTGGCGTATCACTCAAATTGGTCATTGCGATCGAAGCGGACGCACACGTATCGCCTGATTTCACGATCTGCACCGCTGCAGCAGCGGTCGCGTAGTCGCCGATTTTGCGTTTTTGCTTTTCATAAGCGTAACCGCCCTGTGGCACAGGAATAGAGACGGCTGTGAGAACCTCCTCATCCTCGCGCGCAGTCATGTAAGCCGCTTCGTAAAACTCGCGCGCAGCGACGATCCGTTCGCCATCCGAACCGACAAGCGTGAACTGCGCATCAAGGCACTGCATCAATCCAGGCATGTCGTTGCCGGGATCTCCGTTAGCGACGTTGCCGCCAACGGTGCCCATGTAGCGCACCTGCGGATCAGCAATCTGCAAGGCCGCTTCGCGCAGAATTGGTGCAGCTTCGGCAAGACCGGAGTGGTCGATAATGTCTGCTTGCGTCACCATCGCGCCGATCGTGATGATTTCGGCCCCAATCTGAATTGAGCCCAAACCGTCCACATCTTGCAGATCGATCAGATGTGGCACGTCCGCCATGCGTAGTTTCATCATTGGGATCAGGCTGTGTCCTCCAGCCATGACGCGTGCGTCGTCCCCGTGTTCTTCCAACAGAGCTATTACCCCACTGATGTCTTTTGGACGGTAATACTCGAAAGCCGCTGGAATCATCTCGCTCCTCCCTGCGTAATGTTCTGGCGGGGCTGAGCCTGCACACAGCGGTATGCGACAGCTTTAGGAAACCACTGGTTTTCGCCTTTTTTGCACGAAATGCGCCTCAGGCGGCACCAGTTGCGCCCAAATGCGTCGAAAGGATTGCCTGGATGTCTTTCAACTTGGACCGGCTTACCGGTACAGGTGGCAAATCCGGCTCGGAAAAGGTGCAGCGACCCTTGTCCTTGGAGCGTTCGAAGCGCGCGACTTTTTCCGGGTTTACCAAATAGCTCCGGTGCGTCTGCACAAAACCGGCCGCCAAAAGGCGTTTGGTTGCCTCGGTGATCGGCCAAACGCAGAACAGACGGTCCGTGCACGTATAAACTTGGGTGTAGTGGCCGTCTGCCCTGACAAATGCGACGTCCTGAGGCGCGACATAGACCTTAGCCCCTTCTCGTTCGCAGGGAATCTGTAAGGCAGCTTCTGGAGATAAAGCTGGTTCAGGCGGCGTTTCCTTGGTTTCGGTAGGTTGTTGTACAGGCCCGTCGAGATAGGTCGTGCTCACCCAAAGAAAGGCACCAAATATCACGAAGCCGGACAAGATCACCCCGATAGCCAGCGTTTCATTGCTCATACCCGGGCCGAAGTCACCAAGCTGTGGTACGGCAACGAAGTTTGTCCCCGCCATTGCGAGGAAGTGTACGGAACTGACGGCGAGCCCAAAACAAACGGTAGCAAGAACAATGTGCAGATTGGTACGCCGTTGATAGGCCACCCAAACCGCGAGCATGCACAGGGCAATCGCCACGGCGGAAGATAAAGCGACGCCTGGAACGGTGTACACGGCCCGGCACAGTTGTAGCCCGGCCATACCAACGTAGTGCATCACCAAAACGCCCAGCCCGACAACCGCACCTGCCGCCAAAATCATTGGTGTCGTGCGTTCGGTGAAGTGCAGCAATATCAATGCACAGCCGACAATTAGTATGGCAATCAATGCGGAGGCGAGCGTGATGGCTGCGTCATAGTAATACGGGATCGGCATTTGCAGACCGAGCATGGCTACAAAGTGCATCGACCAAATGCCACCTCCCAAAGCCACTGAGGCCAGAGAGATCGCGATCTTACGCTGCGACGTCGTTTTGGCCGCCATGTTCCGGGTCAGCGACAAACCGGTAAACCCTGCGACAATTGCCATCGCGCAGGACATCACCACCAGAATTGGATTGTGACTGAATTCCAGCATCTCCATCCAATAAAAATGACCAAGATTTTCGTCTTTGGCAAACGCCGATAATCAAAGCGTCACGCACTTTCCTTGTTCTGACGCCTTTCCTGATGCAGACTTGAAGCCGAAGGAGAGACGTCGGTATCACTGACGGGCCATTTCGCACACTGATCAACGCGATGTCTCGCTTTGGGAGCAGTATGTCATGGCATCCAAAACTGCAGGTTCCACATCGCCTGGCAACACGGCGCCGCGGCCGGAAGATATGCCCAAAGTCAATAAAGTGACCGCGGCTGACATCACTGCTTCGCTAAAGGCTGGTTATTCAGACTTTAAGGCGCAGCCAGTTATGAGCGGATTTTTCGGCCTATTTTATGCGGTGTTCGGCATTCTGTTTGTCTGGTGCCTTGCTTGGCTCAACATGATCTGGATGATTATCCCCGCTGCAGTAGGCTTTCCTTTGGTTGCGCCCTTCGCCGCAGCCGGGCTGTATGAGATTTCTCGGAAGCGCGCGCAGAAAGAAAGCTTCAGCTGGACCGATATCTTTACTGTCATGGCTGATCAACGAAAGCGCGAAATGGGCTGGATGGCCTTTGTTACGCTCTTCATTTTCTGGGTCTGGATGTACCAAGTCCGACTCTGGCTGGCGATTATCCTGCAAGATGCGTCCTTCTCGGATTTTGAAGGTTTTCTGAACATCGTTTTCTTTACTCCAGAGGGATGGACTTTCCTTGCAATCGGGACATGTGTCGGAGCGTTCCTGTCGGCCGTTCTGTTTTCAGTGACAGTTGTCGCGATGCCCATGCTGCTGGACCGGGAAACCAATTTCGTCTCTGCGATGCTCACGTCCATTCGCGTCGTGACGGAGAACCCGGTTGTCATGCTAAGCTGGGCCGCGATCATCTCCCTCACAATTCTGGTGTCGCTGGTTCCGGCGTTTTTGGGCTTAATCGTTACCCTGCCGATCCTGGGTCACGCCACATGGCACCTCTATCGACGGGCTGTGGCACCCGCTGAAAGCTAATACTCGATTTTTCTTGTTGTGATTTGATCACGATGGTCTTGCAGCGCGCAATGACCACGCAAACAGGCGATCTCATCGAGCGAAGGCGCGTCTTTTGGATCGCGCGGTGAATGCATGGGCACCAAATAAACTTGGCGCCCATGCGAAGTGTTTATGCGAACAAGAAATCGTCGGTTCGTCCCTCATCAAAACCGTGTTCGATAAAGTGTTGCACTGCGGCATCCAGGTTGGCACCGAAGGCTGCTGACAAATCTGAGTAGTTGTCGAGGTATTGTTGCGCATCGAAACTGTCTCTCGTACGCCCCTCTGATCGACCCTGATTGATGAAGTGCTGCGCCGCTCCGTCGCCATCGATGCCAAACGCCGCGATCAAGTCACTGTACGAGGCAATGTATTCAAGGGCGTCAAAACTTGTCGTTCTACCCTCAGTGCGACCGTTCATAATGAAGTGATTAACTCCGGCGGCGGCATCAACGCCAAAAGCCGCCATCAAGTCATCATAGGACGCAATGTATTCCAGACTGTCGAAGTAAACGGTCCTGCCTTCGTTGCGACCATGATTGTTGTAATGCTCAACACCTGCACTTCCGTTGCCGCCGAACGCTTCAATCAGATCGTCGTAAGAAGCAATGTACTCGAGACCACTTAGCTCATCACTGAGCGTGGCGTAACGGATCGCCGGAGTGACCGGTTCTACAACGGGCTCTGGCTCAGGCTCTGGATCAGGACTTGGGGCCGGATCAGGATCGGGTTGAGGATCAGGACCTGGATCGGGAGCCGGATCAGGCCCCGGATCGTCAGCTGCGCCAACTAGGATCGATGGGTCATTTCCATTCTCTGCGAGCAGGATCGCGTCAAAGGCACTGATGTCCTCGTCGAGAACCGCCACGTTGGAAATTTCACCGTCGAAGAACCATTCCAGATTATCGTTATTGTCGTTCCGTCGGCGAGTGGACGCCCCAATCATTGTGGAGTTTGAGTTGCCCAGCATGCCAGCATCAAATCCATCATCGCTATCCTCTAGAACACCGTCGACGTAAAGCGCGATGCCACTGGCGGAGTAGCTGAATGCGATGTCATAAGACCTCCCTGCCTGGATGTCCTCTGGCATCCTCAGGTACTGTTCGCCCTCGGTTGACTGGAAACGAACCTTCAGATTGCTGCTGGTATCGATCCAGATAGTGAGGTGGCCGCCGTTCTGATATCCAGAAAAGTCCTTTGAAAGAAGTGTCTGATTGCCCTCACCGGGCGTATCCGCTGTAAAGCTGAGCAGATAGGCTCCTTCCGCTTGCTGTTCTTCCGGATCGTGCGCCATTTCTACTGCGGTCGTTCCGTCGAATGTGCCGCCCTCATCAGAGGTGATCACGGCATTCGGGTCGGCACCAGCGACCTGCCAGTCAAAGAGAGACGACGCCTCGTCCATGAACGGGTTGACCGAATAGGCAAGCGGATCGGAAGTCATTGGGCGCCCTTCCACGTCCCGATCGTCATAACCAAAGACACCATCGGGTCGCGTGACCGACGAAGGATCATCGGACGGTGCAAGAGCTTCCTGCAAATCGTCAATCGTCTGAACAATACCGAGGTGAGCACCAGCATCTGTTGTGACCATGTCTTCGGTGACCATGTCGCCGATCACCGCCAGAACACCCAACTCGTCCTCATCATGGGCTCCGCCGCCGTTACCCTGCTGAGAGTAAAGGCGGATCAGCGATAGGACAGCATCATCAACACCGTCACCATCAGAATCGACCGCGCTGTAGGAAATTTCGATTTCTGTGGTGTGTCCGATAACCGAAATCTGATCTTCTTCAGCATTAAAGTCGCCGAAGATATCGATTCCGATTCCATCGACCCAGTGGTCATGGATGCGTGCGTTTTCTCCTGCCACGCCATGCCAATGGATCATCCGGCTTCCATCCATGACGTTGTCCAGGATCGCGTCCATTTTGCCGTTGATGTAGGTGTTGACCACCATCTGATCAGCACCAGCGCCGCCGATAAAGATGTCATCGGCATAAAGAGGTTGGTCGACCCAGTCGACCAGCTTGAGGAGCGCATCATCGATAGACGGGTCTGGAAACGGCCGTGACGGTTCGCCAAGGACCAACTGACCCGCCCGGTCTTCGCCAACGTCGCCACCAGAGATCATGATATCGTCGCCGTCGCCGCCCATCACAAGGTCAGAGCCGCGGCCGCCATTTAGCACATCATTGCCAATGCCACCTTCAAGCTTGTCGTCGCCATATCCACCGTTAAGCGTGTCATCGCCAATGCCGCCGATCAGGTGATCGTTGCCGCCTTCGCCATTGATCAGGTCGTTGCCGGCACCGCCATCAAAGACGTCGTCAGAAGCCACCATAGGCTGGGGACCTGACGGGTTGGTCAGTGCGGCTCCGGGCCCGTTTGCCATTAGATCGCTCAGTTCAGCCGCGGTCAGCGCATCGTCGGGCGAAAATCCGCCCCAGATGCCGAATTCCGCCATGGCGCCTTCGAAGGGATTCACCAGTTCGGTGCGATCGGTTGCAAATTCCAGGACTGTGTCGTTGAGCTGCGTAATTCGCTGATCCGCGCCGAAGACAAACGGCTCTTCGTTACGTAAGAGATAAGCCTCCTGATAAACGCCCGGCGTTGGGACGGCACCTTCGTCCGGCACCCACAACCCGTCGTCGATGGCGACGCCGTCTTTGAACACCGTAACTCCATCCGCGGTAAAGTTGACCGCAAGATGGGCCCAAACGCCTTCTTCAAGGATCGCTTCAGTGGTGTTCCAAGCCACGTTTGACCCACCGTCGCCGGGGGCAAATCGCAGCTGTAGGTTGCCATCTTCCAGCTGAACGAGGCGGAAGTGACCCCCATCGCCAGAGTTCTTTTGATCCTTTGTGACGATGGCTCCAGTATCGGACAGATCATCAGCGCGCACCCAGAGGGCAATTGTCCCTTGGGAGATAATAAACGCATCCTCGTGGTCCAGATACGCGAACTGATCCTCGCCGTTGAAGGTCAGTGCCGTCGTTCCGGGACGCGGACCTGCTTCTGTATCCTCGGTCCGCAAAAGGGCCTGACGCTCATACAAGGTGTAGGACTTGATTGAGTCCAGCTCTCCACGTGCATCGCCATACGCGCCTTGATCGCTGTCCCCAAGGTTCCAAAATCCAAGTGCACCAGGCAGTCCATCTGCCTCATCGGGAGCGTCCGGTGTGATGACGTCATCACCATCCGTTCCAGTTTTTGTCTGACCTTCTGCCTCGACAAAACCAAGCTGATCGAAGGGGTCGCGTGTGAGTTCGATCTCTGGCTCGTCAGACGGCGCACCAATGTAAGCCTGCGCTTCTTCCCAGAACGGAGTATCCATCAAGTCTTCGGGCGAGCCGTCCGGCGCTACGTTGTATTCCCCAGCCCCGCGATAGTCATAACCATCGAAAGTCTCTCCGCCTTCGGTAACCTGTTTGCTTTCGCCTTGCTGGTTGATGGCTTGTGCGACGTCATCAAAACTCTCAACAACGCCGTAGGTCACACCATTGTCCGTTTTGATGTCGTCCTTGTTGACCAGATCGCCCTCAACGAAGGTCACACCAATCAGATCGCGGTCGTGGGCACCGCCGCCGCCATGCTGCAGCGACACGGTGGTGATGATGCTTTCAACCGTCCCGTCATTGTCATAGTCCACATGGTCGACAAAGACGTTAGCGGTGTGACCGATGACGGCAATGTGGTCTTCTTCTACGTTGTAGTCGGCAATCAAATCAAAGCCGTACATATCGACCCAGTGGTCATGCTGATATGTGTTTTCTCCTGCAACGCCGGCCCAACGGATCGAACCATCTGATTTTGTGTGTTTTTCCAGGACCGGTAAAATACCATTAAGCTGCGGCGCGATCAGGAATGTGTCGCGGCCCTCGCCACCCACCAGAATGTCGTCGCCGATCAGCGGCTGATCTTCATAGCCGTATAGCTTGTCTGCGTCCGGGTTCACATTCGGTCCAGTGGGGCGCGTTTCATCGATGACATAGCGTTGAGCGATCCGTTGCTCCCCCCCGTCAGACCGCGAGATCAAAAGGTCATCACCCGCGCCACCGATCAGGAAGTCGCTGCCGTAACCACCATCAAGCACATCATCGCCATCACCGCCGTCGATGCGATCGTTTCCGTAACCGCCGAGCAGGTAATCATCTCCACCGGCTCCGTCGATTGTATCGTCACCACCTATTCCGTCGATTTGATCCGCCTGATCCGTACCAACAAGATTTTCGGGGTTGTCAACGACAAGCTCGCCAAGTGTTAGTGAGGGATGATAGGTGTCCGCCGGCAAAAGGGGCGCGTCTCCTGGCGGGTTTTCAAACTCGTCTCGAGTGGCGTAGAGAGCACTCTGATCGACCGGCAAGCCATCGATTAACAAGCTTAGGGACATCCCACCGCTGCCATCGAAGTAGAGCATGTCAATTTCATAAAGGCCGCCTTCGAAGGTAGCGGTCGCAGAAGTCTCGTCAGTCGCGCGACGCCCTTCAAAGGACGTAAAAGAAACCCCACCAATCGACAGTTCGAAACCGTCATCGGAGGCAACTGTAATGGTGTGATCACCCGCAGGAATAAAAATATAGCCGGTAAAGGAAAGACCAGAAGGTCCCATCTCTGCCGAGCCATCACCGGAAAGCACCATCCCTTTGTCGCCCAGGAAGTCTTCAATGGATGTGTCGCTTTCATGGGACTTGAACCCAAACTCGGAAATCTCAAATGTCGCGGTTGGTGGGGTGGCTTCCATCAAAACTTGCAGATCGGTAATTGAGTTAATTTTGCTCCCATCTGCCCAGGCCGAACCCATCAACCCTGTCCCCATAACCGGGACCCCGGCGACGCTGTCTATTGAAATCTCCGGTTCCAGCCCGTCGATTACCCCCAAGTTTACAGATTCTTCTGTACTCTGAACCATTGCGACATCCTTCTCTTCTGTCGAACAGGCACACCGCTTGGATTGGCAAAGTGGATTGCCAATTGAAGCGGCAGCCTGTTACGGCAGCCGTTCTGTTAAAGTTGGTTTTGGCTTCAAGCCGAGTCAGCCAAAGCAGAAACCTTGGACGACCATGCGGGGATGCTTGGCCAAGACTATGTCTAAAAAAAGAGGCCAAATTGCTCTGAGACTCTGTTGGGCGGCATCCTGCTTGCCCTACCAAAAATCCGCCGACGCGCTCGTCAGAGTAAGCTCGAAATTGCCACTAATACCTTCTAACAAAAGGGGATTCCCGCTTACGTAAAACGGAGTTACACGCAGCGCTTTGCGCCAAAGAAATGCGATGAACCGGTTCAAAAGCTTCAATTGCGGCGCAATAAGGGCGCAATGATGAACTGACCTGCAGGTGTTTGTTTTCTTTATGAAACAAACGGTGTCGACTTGAGCCGCTGAAAAGGCCTTGAATTTGAAGAGTTCTGTCTTGAGGGCACGTTCGCCAAATCAAAAAAAGACAGCTGCATATCACTAATAAAGGACAGTTCAGTTTCTTAAGTCACTGTGAACTGCCCCATCATACCACAGTCTTCATGCTCCAAGATGTGGCAGTGGTACATGTAGGGCGCGTTCTCGGGAGCTTCGTAGTCAAACTTGACCAAGACCTCCGACCAGCCATCTTCCACATGCACCATGTCCTTCCATCCCTGAGCGTACGCCGGTGGCTCTCCACCATTCTGTTTGAGAATGCGAAACGAACAGCCGTGAATGTGAAAAGGGTGCAACATATCATCCACCGATATGCGCCAGATTTCTGTTTCACCCTTTGAAACTGTTTCGTCTATGCGGTCCATCTTCATTGGCTGTCCGTTGATCGCCATAGCGCCACCGCCACAAACGTTACCCCATGCAAGCGCCAGCGCGGCCAAATCGGCGCCGGTATCCATTTGAAGTGTAAAGTCGCGTGTGCGGATTGCGTCAGCCGCTTTGGTGGCAGGCACGTTGGCCAATTGATCTGGTATTGAACCGGTGAAACCGATACGCCCGTCACGCAACAGGTTCAGTGCGGTTAGAGTGGTGAGCCCATTTCCAAAAAGGGCGGCAAGCATGCCTTCGTTTTCAAACCCAACCTGCAGACTGTTGTCATCAGTCGCCTTCATATCCACAAGGATTTCATAGCGTTCGCCAGGGGACATAAGCAGCGTCTCAACTTCGACTGTCGTTGCAAGAAATCCGCCCTCCGACGCGATGACACGGATGGGGCCGGTTGCCATGGACAGCGTCAGAAACCGGGCATTGCACGCGTTGAGGATGCGCAGACGGATCAGTCCAGCCGGTACGGATTGCTCAACGGGAGCAAGCGCTCCGTTGACGATCAGAGTATCCCCCTCAAAACCGTCCTCGAATACCTGTGCGGACACGCTGTAAGTCATCGCGCCTGCGTCATCGAAAACCTTATCTTGCAACACCAAAGTGAAGTCGTCGATACCGTAGGTGGAAGGCAAGTCTGCCGACAGGCTTGCATCATCCTCGATCAGCAAAACACCTGCCAATCCTTTGTGCGTCTGCTCTGCGGTCAGGCCGTGCATGTGCGAATGAAACCAGTTCATAGACGCTTGTTGGACGATAGGCACATCCGGAGACCACGTCGCGCCCGGTTCGATCTCTTGATGCGGGCCACCGTCAACATCTCCAGCGATATGCAAGCCGTGCCAATGCAAAGTCGTCACTGCGCTGAGCTGGTTGTGCACATCGAATGGAAGGGTCTGACCTTGCTTGGCCCTGAGAACGGGGCCGAGATATTCTGCGTTTATCCCGAGGGTCTGACTTTGCGCACCTGTACCAAAGTCATGTGTTCCCAGCGCGCATGTCAAACTGATGCGTCCGTCGACCCCTTCGGTCAAATCCATAAGTGGAAGGATTGGCAAGGGCCGTACATTCGTTTGCGCCCAAAGCGAACCAGTAGAAGATAAAAGCGTGCCTGATGCTGCTGCACCGCTTAAAAACCCACGTCGGTTCAATCTCATACGATGCATCCTTCAGAATACCTTTTGCTCAACTCATCAGCGGTTAAAGCAGAAGCCTGAAGCGAAGCTGAAGCTCAGCACCTCGTCATAGGTTTTTTGGTATTGCTGTCTCGACGGTGCTCCAACCCAGCCGGAAACACGCACCGGACAGTGTTTGGCTTTGCTCCACCATAACCGTTAAACCATTGCGTTGGGCGATAGATTGGACAATCGACAGACCCAGTCCTGCTCCGCCACGGGCAGGTTCATCTGGCGCCCTGTCTACTTGGAAAAACCGATCAAAGACATGTTCACGCAGCGCGTCGGGAATCCCACGCCCGTTGTCTTCGATCGTGAGAAACGTCTCGGTCAATCTGACGTGAACATGACCCGGAGCGCCTGAAAACTTCAGCGCATTCTCCAAAATGTTACGCAAAACAATCCGAAGATCTTCGGCTGGACATGTCAGTACCGGGTTTGCATCCAAGAAAGATCGAATTGTCACATCATGCCTCCGGGCATCTGGCGTCAATTCGGCGATGAGGTCCGTTAAGACTCTCGCAACATTCACCTCGTCTGTGGCACTTTCGGATTGGTCTGCGCGGGCCTGATCCAAAAGCTGGCTGCTGAGCGCCGCCATTCGATCGACACCTTGAATGATGTTTTTGAGCCGTTTCCGAGCTTCGGCATCGAGATTGTCCAGATCAATGGCCTGGCATTGCGCCTTGATAATCGACAGTGGCGTTCGAAACTCATGGGCCGCGTCATCTATGAATCGCCTCTCCCGCTTCAATGACGTCTCTAAGCGTTCGAATAAACTGTTCATTTCAACTAAGATGGGTCGTAGCTCATCGGGCGCGTCCTGGTCTGGAAGCCTACGTAAGTCGACCGCTGATCGGTGCGTGAGTTCTCGAGACAGTAACGTCAGCGGCGTCAAACCCTGACGCACCAGAATGGCCGCGGTAACGATTGCGCCGAGAAGCGCCAGCGCCAAGGGCACCATAGACGTGACGGCGACTTGCAAAACTAGCTCGTCTGCTTCCTGCTTTAGGCGCGATATCAGAACTACTTCTCCCGAGTTCAAAACATACTCCCGGGTGTCCCAATCTGCTCCTGGGATGGAGGGAACCGAGCCCGGCTCAAACCCGTCTACGACGCCTTGAAGTGCTGCATTGCTATCCACGAGCAAATGGCCCTGCGCATCCCAAACGCGGATCAGATAGTCTTCGGCATAGCGTTCCAAACCTGCACCAAACGATGCTCTTGAGATGGTGTCTCCTTCTAGTCCTGCAATCGTCAGGGCAAGAATGTCAGACTGCGCATTCAAAGCATCGCGCAATTCTGCCCGCGCGCCAAAATAGACGAAACCAGCGGCGAAAAAACAGCATACGGCGACCACGGGCACCAAGCGCCAAATCAAGCGCTGACGGATCGAATTAGCGCGCATCTGGTGCCTTATCGATGATATAGCCAATACCACGGATCGTGCGGATCAGGTCGCTGCGGAGACGTCTCCGGATCTGGGACACATAAACTTCGACAGTGTTGCTTTCAGCGCTTCCATCCCAACCATAAATGTTCTCGGCCAGGTCATTCTTGGATACGATACGACCGGATCTTTCGAGCAGAAGCACCAGAACTTGAAATGCCAAGGGAGATAGCTCGACCAATTTTCCGTCGTGCAAGACCGTCAGCGACGCCGGATCGACAATGATGTCTTGATACACAATGTTCGGCGCACTGCGTCCGTTGGCGCGTCGAACCAAAGCACGCGCACGCGCCAAAAGCTCGTCCATGTCAAAGGGCTTGATTAGGTAGTCATCCGCACCGCAATCCAAACCCGCGATACGGTTTTCGACCGCTTCTCTTGCCGTAAGTATGATCACCGGGGTGGCACGTCGCGTGTCGCGCATCCATCGAAGCAAACTCAGACCGTCGCGCGCGGGCAAGCCCAGATCAAGGAGTACAAGATCAAACGTTGTGGTTGCGAGCGCAGTCTCTCCGGTATCTGCGTCCGTGACCCACTCTACCGTATGCCCGTCTCGTGAAAGAGAAACTATGATCGCATCAGCGATCAGCCCTTCGTCCTCAACAAGCAGAACCCGCAATGGCATTTCTCCAAATCAATTCAGGCGCAAGGCTGCTGTTTTGACGCAGAAGCTGAAGGCAACCTGAAGACCCGCTTCCCCACCATAAACGGGAACTTCGCATGCTACATCGTCTCTAGGTCTGTGTTGACGTCTTTTGTCCAACCCTGCCTAGCCCATGCCGACGAAGAGTAGCTCTAACAGCGGCGAAAACGGCAAATCCGCGCTCTCCAAGCCAACCGATCAATGCGCCTACCATCACCTGAAACAAGAAGTGCTTGCCAGCCTCAATACGAGAAGCACCGACATAGGCTCCGCCAAATATGGAAACACCCTGCATCAACTTGTTGCGCCGCAAACAGTCGTTCACAAGATAGCTCGCCCCAAATGTCGCAGCAGCAGTGTGGCCTGAGGGAAACCCTTGTAAGTTGCCTGAAGGCCTGTGGTTGATTTCAGCGCCCGCCAAACCGCGTTTCAAAGAGTGAACAACCATCATCGTTGTTGTGAACCGCAGCAAGTAGTTAACGGCTTCCTGATTGGCGATAGCACACACGAGGCCCGCAACCGGCAGCGCGACTTGCAGTCGATCACCCATTTTTTCGGGGTCAGCAGAGCCCAGAAAAACGCTGACCGACAGAATAATGCAAACTTGGACTTGCGTAGCCCGCCTTAACCTTTTGAACAATTTCAACCCAATCTGAAAACGGTTAATTCTGGCGGGGCTCTTTGAGGTCGAAGCTGAATTGTGGCTGAAGCTGCTTTTGCAACTCCGAAAAAAAGGTTGATGGGTATTTTAAATCTGCGTTGATTTGGCACCCTTCATCGACGGTTCGAGGTGGAAGGCTGTGGCGAAAGTTCCGATCAAGTCAAAGACGGCGCGAGGCGTAGAAACCAGTTGCTTTTTTTCCTGCATTGTTTTGCATGTTTTGCGAAAGCGAACTCAAAATGCGAAGACGAAAAAGACTGCACGCGACAGTGGCTGCGCCGCCCCCGATGCACTATCGCGGTGGCGATCTGACCGCCCTGTCTTCGAACGACTTGGCGCAGATTGTAAGCCATGCTTTCAAAATCCTAGCGTCGATCGGAATGGCCGGGCTGACCGGCGAAGCGAGGGATCGGGCGATCCAAGCCGGAGCCTGGCACCGCGACGACGGGCGGATATGTTTTCCGGAAAAGATGATCGAAGACGCATTGGACCGTGCGCCCAAACGGATTGATTTGCCGGGTTTCTTGCCCGAACGCGACTTGAGGATCGGCGGACAACGGGTTCATATCGGAACAGGTGGCGCGGCCGTTCAGGTGTTGGATGCACGATCTCAGACCTTCCGGGACAGCCGACTGTCTGATCTGACTGACCTGATGCGCGTACTCGATGCCTCCCCGAACATTCACTACGGGGTGCGACCCGTTGTGGCTCGCGACGTCGCAGAACCGTTTGAGTTGGACGTGAATACTGCCTTTGCGTGCATGAAGGCGACGTCTAAGCCCATTGGGATCAGCTTTTGTGAGCCGGGTCATGTCGCTCCAATCGTCGAAATGTTCGATATCGCTCTGGGGGGTGCAGGCACTTTCAAGAAAAGACCGTTTTGTATGGCGGTTATCGTGCATGTTGTCCCGCCTTTGACTTTTGCAGAGGACGGTATTTTGACGTTGGAACAGGCCCTTGGCGCCGGTATGATCCCGCAGATTTGCTCGGCAGGACAAGCCGGAGCGACCAGTCCGGTCACACTGGCTGGCGCCTTGGCTCAAGGGCTTGCCGAGTGCCTTGCGGGGCTTGTGGTCGTGGACGGCTTCGCTCCGGGCGCTCCGTGCATCTATGCGCTTATGCCATTTATCTCCGATCTACGCACAGGCGCGATGAGCGGCGGGGGCGGGGAATCTGCCATTGCCAACGCCGCCGCAGCTCAACTTCTCGCTCATGTTGGTCTGCCATCCACTGTCTCTGCGGGAATGACGGATTCCAAGATTATGGATGCGCAAGCGGGCTTCGAAAAAGGATACACGATTGCCATGGCAGGCCATGCGGGGGCTGACATGATCAATCTCTCAGTGGGGATGCTTGGATCGATCATGGTCGCCAGCCCCGAAGCCATGGTTATCGATGACGATATGTGCGGTGCAATCCTTCGATCCATTCGAGGTGTCGAAGTCTCTGACGACACTCTGGACCTTGCCGCTGTCGAACGCGTGGTGACGCAAGACGGGCACTATTTGGGTGAGGCAGACACACTCGCTCGGATGAAGTCGGACTACTACTACCCCGACCTCGCAGACCGGCAGAGTGTGTCTGATTGGCTTGAAGGTGGCGCCCATTCTATCTGGGATCGCGCCCGGACCCGCGTAAGTGACATTTTGTCAGCGCCCGTTGCGACCCATCTCGACCCTTCCGCCGAGCGCGATATTCGCGCGCACTACCCAATTGATCCCAAACTTTGAAAGGACGAAAATGCACGTATATCGCAGCATGATCATCGACGACGCGGTTGACCGTGTATGGCAAGCGATCCGAGATTTTCACGGCGTCGCCGCATGGAATCCTGGTGTGGATAAAGCCGTTCTGGAAAACGGGGCGCCGACGGCCACTGGGACAATCCGCTCGCTACAAATCAATGACGGAACCGTATTTCGGGAAACTTTGCTGGCGCATTCTGACATCGAGTATTTCTACACCTATGATGTTTTGGAAAGCCCGCTTCCTGTCACAAACTACATCTCGACCCACCGGCTCATTCCTATCACGCACAGCGATCAAACCCTGAGCATCTGGGAAAGCCATTTTGAGTGCGCGCCGGATGTCGCAAACGAGATGGACAGCATTGTAGGAGACGCAATCTATATTGGCGGAATGACAGGATTGAACCGGTATCTGAAGGAGAGCCGAGATGGCTGACACGCTCGCGCCGCGCGCTGTCATCGGTGTTATGACACCCGCGATGAACACTGTGGTCCAGCCAGAACTGGAGTTACTGCGCCCGGCCGGTGTGACAAATCAGATGCAGCGATTTCGGCTCGGCGGAGAAACCGTTTCTGATGATATACTCGAAGAAGCTGGAAAACTGATGGATTGCAACCCGGCCGCAATTGCGGTCGGGCTTACTACAGACGCCGGTCCCGGAGGGCCCGACAAATTGGCAGCCAAATGCGCTGATGTTTCCGCACAAGTTGGCGTTCCAGTGTTTGGCGCGTCCCAAGCAGACTACGCCGCGTTGCGCGTCTTGGGCGCAAGGCAGATTGGGATTGTCACACCTTTTAACGCTGAGATCGATGCAAACGTGAAAGCCAATACCGAAGCAGCAGGATTTGAAGTCGTTGCGATCAAAGGAACGGAAGCTCCGACGCTGCCGGCAATCTGCGAAACATCCTTGAGCGATATTCGCACCGTATTTGCAGACGTGGCCGCATCAGATTGCGACGTCATTCTGCAAGTCGGCACGGCGCTGCCTGTCGTCGCCCTGATCGAAGAGCTCGAAGCGCTTCATGGGAAACCGATCGTCGCATGTAATGCCGCTGTTTACTGGCAAGCGCTCCGGAGTATCGGCATTGCGGACCCGACCCCAGGCTATGGCGTTTTGTTGGGAGCGCACTGAATGACCGAACATCGGCAGGTCGCCGTGATCGGTGGTGGTGCCGTAGGTGCGGCGATCCTCTATCATCTCGCAAACGCTGGAATAACAGACGCGGTCTTGCTTGAGAAAAACGAGCTCACAGCCGGATCGACCTGGCACGCCGCTGGCAACATCCCGACCTACGCCAATTCATGGCTCGGGATGCGCGCGGGCAATTACGCATGGCGGCTTTACAAAGAACTGGCCAAAGACCCAGAAGCGCCCATCACATATCGCCATACCAAGGCGATCTGGCCCGCGCATAACCCGGAGCGCATGCAGCTTTTTCAGCACCTCTGCGGGGTGTCGCGGTCTGCCGGGTTTGAGCTGTCGATGCTGTCGCCATCCGAGATTGAGGATATGCACCCGTTCTGGAAAGCAGGTGATACTGTTTTGGGTGGGATCTTGGATCCCTATGAGGGTGACATCGATCCCAGTCAATTGACCCAGGCTTTGGCAAGACATGCCCGGACCATGGGAGCTGACGTCAAGCGGTTCACCCGTGTGACCGGCCTCTTGCAAAGATCTAGTGGCGAGTGGGAGGTCCAAACATCCGGTGGAACCGTAATTGCAGAAACAGTGATCAATGCAGCAGGTTCCAGCGGGGCTCACATCGCGGCGCTGGCCGGATTAACCTTACCGGTCGTGACTCTGGAACATCAATACATGGTCACTACCGCTCTGCCGCAACTTGAGGCAGATACGACGCTCTTTCCTTTGATACGAGACCCGGATCTCAGGTTTTATCTACGCCGCGAGCGAAGTGCTTTTCTTCTGGGATCGTATGCGCACGAGGGCCGCCCTGTCTGGCAAGATGGTGTTCCCGATGACTTTGATCATCAGCTTTTTGCCGATGACGTCGAGGGCATGATGTCGGTCTTCGAAGCAGCCGCCAGTCATGTCCCGCTCTTGGAAGACGCAGGAGCCCAGCGGTTTGTCAACGGGCCGATCCCCTATGCGCCAGACGCGCTACCGTTGGTCGGTCCTGCAACTGGTGTGAGGAACTTTTACCACGCAACCGGCGTACAGATCGGAATCACGCATTCCGCAGCGATCGGTAAGGCAATGGCAGAATGGCTGACCACGGGCGAAACGGAATGGGATCTGAGCGCCTGGGATCCACGCCGGTTCGGCACGTGGACTACCGACGAATACGCGGCGCGTCGCGCGTCAGAACACTATGATCTGCAATACGCGATCCCCTATCCGCACCGAATCCTCCAAGCCGGTCGCCCAGTAAATCAGACGACGCTTTACGATCGGCTCGTCGCTCAAGGCGCCGTCATGGGGCAGATCGGGGGCTGGGAACGCGCATTTTGGTTCAACAAGGACACGGACGAAGATCCGCACCGTCTGAGCTTTGACAACGAACCCTGGCACGAGCCTGTCCGGCGTGAGTGCGAAACAGTAAGAGATGCGGTTGGCCTGATGGACCACGGTGGTTTCACCAAGTTCCTGTTAGAGGGTCCAGACGCAGCAGCGGTATTGAACCGCCTGTTCTGCGGAACGCTGCCTGAAACCGGTCGGGTACGGTTGTCCTATATGCTAACGCAAAGCGGTCGAATTTGGTCCGAAGCAACGATCGCACGGCCCGCAGAAGATCGCTTCTTGCTGTGTGGGCCGACACTGGCCGTGGATCGCGACTTCGATTGGATTGCTGGAGCGATGGGTGAGGCCAATGCCACTTTGACAAAGGGTTATGCCCATGATGGCGCACTTTTGCTAATGGGTCCGCGATCCCGCGACGTCTTAAATCCATTGACCGATTTCGACTTGAACAAACCGTGGATGAGCGTCTTGGAAATGGACATCGCGGGCATACCCGTGACGGCGCTACGCATCAGCTATGTTGGCGAACTGGGTTGGGAACTCCATGTTTCCTCGGAACATTTGCACGCGCTTTACGATGCCATTTGGGAGTCGGGCCAAACCCACGGCATCTGCAACTTCGGGTCTTACGCACTCAACGCGATGCGTATTGAAAAAGGCTATCATGGGTGGGGCGCCGATTTTGGCACCGAGTACACATTGTTTGACGCTGGGCTCGAAAAATTCGCACACACACAAAAGGGCGACTTCATCGGGCGAGACGCTGTCGTTTCCCAAAATCGGTCAGCGTCCGAATGGCAATTCATTGGCCTTGAGATCACCGATCCGGGGCCGGAGCCCTTGTCCTCTGACCCGATCATCCTGAACGACCGGATCGTGGGCTACCTGACGTCTGTTTCAATGGGCTATCGCACCGGAAAGCTGCTTGCTCTCGGTTACGTAGAACACGGAATACTGGCGCACGGTGAAAACTGTCAGGTGCAAGCCTTTGGTAAGCTGAGATCCGCCATTTGCCACGCCCACCATGTATATGACCCACAGAACCTGAAACTGCGAAGTTAAACGATACTCCTGAGCTTTGGGTTGGCCACACTGGAAACCAGAGCGAGGGTATGTCTGACAAACCACGCTCGATCGGATCACAAAAAGTCACCGTCGATCGCGGGAAGCCGAGGTTTTGCAACTTCGTTGCGGAGCAAGGCTCATGGGCCGGATCAGTCAGTCACCGAATTCGCCAGCAGCTTCACCATCTCGTCCTTCATCACAAACTTCTGAGGTTTTCCAGTGATAGTCATCGGCAAACTGTCGACCAATCGGACATGCTTAGGCACCTTGAAATGCGCGATTTGGCCTTGGCAGAAGCTTCGGATTTCATCTTGCGTCAGGTTATGTCCCGGTGCTGCAACAACCCAAGCGCAGACTTCTTCTCCCAGCCGGTCATCTGGAATACCAAAAACCTGCGCTTCGCTGATGGCCGGGTGGGTGAACAGGAACTCCTCTATCTCACGCGGATAGATGTTTTCGCCGCCGCGAATGATCATATCTTTTACACGGCCGGTGATCTTGCAGAACCCCTCAGCGTCCAAAACGGCAAGATCGCCCGTGTGCATCCATCCATCGCGGATGGAACCCGCCGTACGCTCCTCATCTTCCCAATAGCCCTTCATAACGGAATAGCCGCGGGTACAAAGCTCCCCTTGCTCGCCGACTGGAACAAGCTGCCCTTCTTCGTCAATGATCTTGACCTCAAGATGCGGGTGAATGCGCCCCACGGTCTCACAGCGCTGCGTGACGGTGTCGTCAACAAAGCTCTGGAAAGAGACGGGTGATGTTTCCGTCATCCCATAGCAGATTGTGACCTCACCCATATTCATGCGGTCGTTGACTTGCTTCATGACATCCACTGGACATGGTGCTCCGGCCATCACACCAGTACGCAAACTGGAGAGGTCACGCGGATTTGCATCTAGATCCTGGAGCATGGCCACGAACATGGTTGGCACTCCATACAAAGCCGTACAACGCTCACGAGAAAGCGCGTCAAGCGTCGCTCCAGGCTCAAACGCCTCACCAGGAAAGACCATCGCCGCGCCTTTGCTGACGACGCCGAGCACGCCCATGACCATCCCAAAACAGTGGTAAAGTGGCACAGGGATCGCCAGGCGATCATTTTCGGTCAATTTGATCCGATCCGTCACAAACCGTGCATTATTGACGATGTTGTAATGCGATAAGGTCGCGCCCTTCGGCTGGCCTGTCGTGCCAGATGTAAACTGGATATTGATCGGATCATCCGGCTGCAACGACTGATCGATTTGCGGCAAGCGGAGTTGCTGAGCGGGACCGCCAAGGCTCGCCACGTCGTCGAACGCCCATAGTCCAGTTCCGTCTGGTGCGTCGCCCATCAGGATGACGTGACGCAGATGCGGTAGTTTAACCGACTGAAGGCGTCCACGCGGGCACGTGTCGAGTTCAGGTGCAAGCGTGCGGATCATGTCCAGATAGTCTGAAGTTTTGAATTGGCGGGCCAGCACCAGTGCCTTGCATCCAACCTTGTTCAATGCGTATTCGAGTTCGCTCAGACGGTAGGCGGGATTGATGTTGACCAGAACCACGCCGATGCGGGCCGTGGCAAACTGCGTTAATACCCATTCAAGGCGGTTGGGAGACCAGATGCCCAGGCGATCTCCCTTTTCAAGGCCGAGTGCCAGCAAGCCGGATGCCAAAGCATCAACGGCCCGATCCAAGTCATAATAACTCAGCCGCGCATTTGGGAAGACGACTGCATCACGCGGGCCGTAACGCGAAACCGCGTCGCGCAGAAGTTGTGGGATCGTGGCAAAGGCAAGTTCGGGATGTTTCGGCCCTTGAACATAGGACTTCCCGTCACGTGGGGTCAGGTCATCCGCGGTCCCCTCGCCCTGATCCAAACCAAAGTTCTGGATCCGACCTGCGATGCTTTCGTTCAGGATCGTCATGTGATGCTCTCCCTACATCTTGCGCCAGTCACCTGATTGTTCAAAGGCGTGCGCAGCCTGATAAATCTTCATTTCACCATAGTGCGGGCCGACCAGCATCATCCCAATAGGTAACCCCTCGCTGAAACCGCATGGAACGCTCATTGCAGGAAGCCCGCCATTAAAGGGTGCCGTGTTCTGTACCATCTCGAAAGCGCGTTGAACATAGAGGCTGAGCGAGCAGTCGGCAGGCGGATGCTCCTGTGGCTTGATCGGCAATGTAGGCATGAGCAACAGATCATACTGTGTAAGCGCAGCAAGGTAGCGTTCGTTACAGCGCCGCATAATGTTTTGCGCCTTACCGTAGAATCGGCCACGATATTGCCTTTGGAAATGCTCACCAACAAACATGCAGGCCTTGAGCGAATGGCTGAGCTCATCTGCGCGTCCGTGCCATTGTGCCATGTGATCGGTCATCGAAGGCAGAAAGAGACCGCGATAATTGGTTCCGGTTGAGTTCCCCCACATCATACCATCCTGCAGACCCTCCAGCGTGATTGCTGTCCAGGCATCCATCGCAGTAAAATGCTCAGGCACCGACACCTCTTCGACACGCGCGCCGAGTTCACGAAACCGCTCAACCGCCTGCCGGACTTTTGCATCGACGTCCAGTTCCGATGTCTCGTGCCCGAACCCCTCTTTCAGAACTCCGATCCGCATGCCCTGCGCCCCACGCCCCAGCGCCTCGGTATAGCTGTAGACTTTTGGATTGTACTGCCGCGGATCAAGACCATCCTCTCCTGCCAGAACCTCCAACAAGAGAGCGTTATCGGCGACGTTGTTTGTGACCGGGCCCAAATGGTCGATAGTTTGCTCTATGGGCATAGCCCCTGTGTACGGAACCAAACCATGCGTTGGCTTCATGCCGTAACAGCCACAGTTCGAGGATGGGATGCGGATCGAGCCACCCTGATCTCCAGCGATCGCCATATCGACTTCGCCAGCGGCGACCAAAGCCGCCGATCCGGACGACGATCCACCAGCCATGTAGCCGCGTTTGTAGGGGTTGTGCACTGGCCCCTTGGCGTTGGTGTGCGAACCGCCCGAGAGACAAAAGTTTTCGCAATGCGCCTTACCTGCAATAATGGCACCCGCGTCGAGCATCCGGGTTACGATCGTCGCATCAATCTCGGGCGTATATCCTTCCATGATCGATGAACCGTTCATCATTGGTACACCGGCCAGGCAGATCGTATCCTTCAACGCGATGCGCTTGCCCCTGAGTTTCCCGTCCGGCGCCCCCCGTACCTCCGTTTTGACATACCATGCATTCAACGGGTTTTCCGTGGAGTTCGGAAAGTAACCGGGACTACGGGGGTAGCGGACCTCGGGCAGGTTGTCGGGCATGGTGTCAAGCCGATCATAAGCCTGCATGTAAGGCTCGATGATCTCCGCGTATTCTGCCAGGTCTGCGTCAGACAGGCTCATCCCGAAGCGGTCAGCCATGCTCCTCATCTGGGCAAGGGTTGGGCGTCTGATACTCATTGTCGTCACCGTCTGAAGATGGGTTTGTTCTGGGATTGAATACGGCGCGGGGCCGGACGGATGTGGGTCCGTGCCTGGTTTGTGCCGCGGTCTTGTTTCGACCTGTCTGCTGCCAGTGGACTGACGCGTGCCGCGTGCGGCGCCGAAGCCTAAGAACTGATCGACCTTTGCTTGATCTGACAGATCGCCACGGCTCAACTCACCTGTAATGCGCCCACGCTCCAAGACCAGAACGCGGTCCGACAGGTCAGCTATGAAATCAAAGTTTTGCTCTACGAGCAGGATCGACAATCCACGTTTTTCGCGCAGTTTCAGCAGAGTCTCGGACATTTCCTCTATGATCGACGGCTGAATACCTTCCGTCGGTTCATCCAGCAAAAGGAACTCCGGATCGCCCATCAGACAGCGGGCCAGCGACAGGAGCTGCTGCTCACCACCCGACAGCGCGCCGCCTTCGCGATCCAGCAGACGTGTGAGGCGCGGAAAGTCGCGCAACAGCGTTTCCATAACTTCGATTTCGGTCCCTGCACCATGGTCCTGCCACGCAAAACGCAGATTATCCCGAACCGAAAGCTGGGGAAAAATTCCTCGGCCTTGGGGAACATAGCCAAGGCCCATTTGGCCCCGTATGTTTGGCGGTTGACGCGTGACATCTGTCTGGTCGAACCTGATCTGACCCGCACTCGCGGGGAGAAAACCCATCAGGGTTTTGAGCAACGTGGTCTTGCCCATGCCGTTATGTCCCAGCACCCCGACCACTTCGTTCTCGGCCACATCAAGGTCTATGCCGTGGAGGATGGGCACGCGGCCATACCCACCTGAAAGACCCTTTGCTGATAGCAGGATGTCACGCTCGTCGCTCATCAGGTCTTCTTTCCAAGATACACGGCGCGCACCTGCGCGTCAGACATGACACGATCGACGTGATCCTCAATCAACACTGCCCCTTGATGAAACACAGTCACGGTTTCCGCTATGGAGCGGATAAACTGCATGTCGTGCTCAACAATGATGACAGCTGCTGAGCGGGTCAGATCATGAATGATCTTCGTCATCCGCTCGACATCCTGTGCGCTCATACCCGCTGCGGGTTCGTCCAGCAAAACGAGCCAAGGCTCCGCGACAGCGACAATGCCCAACTCAACACGCTGGCGCTCACCGTGGGCAAGTTGGCCGAGCTCAGTTCTGGCGATGGACCCAAGGACAAGCCTGTCGATGACGTCATCCGCCCGATCCTTTGCCTCGCTCGCGGGATAAAACCGCCGAGCCGCCAGCCAGATGTTCTCGTGCACGTTCAGTGCGTCCATCACGTTGGGTGTCTGCGTTTTGATCCCCACGCCCATCGACGCAATTTGGTGCGGTTGCCAGGCTGTTACATCCTGCCCCCGCATAAAGACGTGACCCTCGGTTGGCGCCAACAAGCCGGTCACGCATTTGAAGAATGTCGATTTGCCCGCACCGTTGGGGCCAATCAAACAACGCAACTCGCGGGCTTTCAGTTTGAAATTCACGTTGTCACTCGCGGTGACACCGCCAAACCGCATCGTTAATCCATTGGTTTCCAGAACGGTCTCAACCATGTCGTGGCCTCCGCAAACGGCGGGGCGCGGGCCGGCGTCCTGCGCGTTCGAACGTGGCGGACATCAGGGACGCGGCGGCAGGTACCAGACCACGTGGGAGGAAGAGGACAAACAAGACAAGGATCAGCCCAGTGATGAGCGTATTGTCGATCAAGCTTTGCTGACCAAGCAGAAACTTGAGATATGCAAGCCCGGCGGCCCCCAAAATGGGACCAAGCCGCGTGCCAAGACCGCCAACGATACACCAGATGATGATCTCGGCCGATTGCCCAAGCGAAAAGAGCGTTGGTGTGACGATCTCTGCCCAGTTGGCAAAAAGTGCACCGGCCAGCCCGGCGATGGCAGCCCCAATGGCGAACAGCACCGTTTTCCGGGCTGCAACGTCATACCCCATTAAGCTCATGCGGGTTTCGTTCTCGCGAATACCCACGGCGATGCGTCCAAAAGAAGACCGCAAAAGCCATGTCACCAGCAAAAAGACCACCGTCAGTGCGATCGCACAAAAGTAGAAATATGGGTCACCCCAGATATAGGCATCTGGATTGCCCGGGACGTTCAAAGTCTGGAAGCCTGGAATACCGTTAAATCCACCCATCCGCGCTTCGCCAATCACGTATTGCGGCCCGGCGGTGGAGTTTACGAATTTGAACAGTATCAGCGTGACAACCAGCGTAATGACGCCGAGATAGACATCGCCTAACCGGCCATAGAACATCATCGCGCCAAGAAGGGCAGCAAAACCCGCTGGCACCAGTATGGCAAGGATCATGGGGAGAGTGCTCTCTCCGATATTGATTGCAGCGACCGCATAGGTGTACGCACCCAAACCGAAAAAAGCGGCCTGACCAAAACATAGGATGCCTCCGAAGCCCCAGATCAGCCCGAGGCTGAGACCCAGCATTCCATAGATGACCAGCACGGTAAGTGTGTAGGTGCTGATCATCAAAGGCATCAGCCAGATCAACAGTGCGGCGACAACCAGCGTGGCCAGAACGTCCCGGGTCGCAGAGGAACCCATTATAGTTTGCCTCGGAAGAAACGCCCGGTGATGCCCTGAGGCATGGCGCGCAGCAAGATGACAGCGGCAACCAGCAAAGCAACCTCTCCGATCACCGGTGAAATGGCGAAGGTGAAGATTTGGCTTACAATGCCGAAGGAAGCCGCCGAGCTGACCAAACCCGCGATCAACGAAGGACCACCAGCAATGACGGTGATAAATGCCTTGGCGATGTAAGCGCCGCCAGATGTTGGCACGAGCCCTACAAGCGGCGCCAGCACCGCGCCCGCAAGTCCTGATAGGGCCGAGCCGCAAAAGAAGGTTGCCATATAGATGCGATCGGGGCTGTACCCGAGGGCTGCCGCCATATCTGCCCGCTGCATCGTTCCGCGCGCGATCAGCCCCGCACGCGTCCCGCGCAACACTGCGTACATCGCAACGACCAGCAGAACAGACACAACGATAATGAAAAAGTTATACCCGTTGATCTGATACCCGCCCACAGTGAAGCCTGGTATCGGCGTGGAGATGCCCGTCGTCGTGTTGCCGAAGATCATCGTGGCCAGCCCAATAAAGACAAGGCTTAACCCCCACGTCGCCAACATGGTATCAACCAAGCGGCCATAGAGATGGCGGATCACCAGTCGTTCGACGATCAGACCAATCACGCCAACGACAATCGGAGCGATCACCAACATGGCAATGAAGACATTCACCCCTAACCCAACCGCGGTGATCGTGGCGTATCCGCCCAGCATCATGAATTCCCCATGGGCCAGGTTGATGACTTTCATCATGCCAAAAACAACCGCCAATCCGGCACTGATCAGCACCAGAGAGGCGACCGCGTAGAGCATTTCCACAAGTATGACGAATGTGAAGTCCATGATGCCTGCCGTTGAAAAGGGATATCAGGGCGGCTCAACGCCGCCCTGACCGGGAGAACCCAGTCCTTAGATCTCGATTTCGTACTGGGTGTTGTCGTTGGGATTGACGCTTAGGTCGCAGACGGCTTGCGTATCGATCGGTTGGCGTTGAGGCAACGTGTCGATCACCTTCATCTGCTGGTCCTGCATCTCCATCAGATGCACGTCCAACACCGCGTGGTGGGTTTTGGGGTCGACCGTGACCTTGCCACCGGGGCCAGTGATAGAGATGCCGGTTTCTAGCGCTTCGATCACCGCATCACGCTCAACCGATCCGGCCTGCCGCACACCCTCCGCCCAGGTCAGCAGACCGTGGTATTGCGACACCGCGATCTCATGCATCGACTGGTCGCCATCGAACATCGCGGCCCAGGCGGCTTTGAACGTAGCATTTTCAGGTGTGTCGAGTTCCTGGCTGTAGTTATACGCGCACATGATGCCATTGCCTTCTTCGGCCGTGAGCACTTTGTGTTCGTTGCCCACCCCAAGGGTGGTAGAGGCAAGCGGTATCTTGTCCTTCATGCCAGCCGCTGCCCATTGCCGGAAGAACGACAGATGCGCGCCACCCACAAGTGGTGCGATGACCAGATCTGGCGCCGCAGACTGAACCTTGGCGATGGTCGAGCCAAAGTCAGCGACATCAAGCGGAAAGAAATCGGTGGCGACAACTTCGCCCCCATTGTCGTTCACGAACTTTTCGATCCAGCGGGCCGTGATCTGCCCGTAATTGTAATCTGCGGCGAGGATGTAGACTTTTTTACCGGACTTTCCCATCGCGTAAGGCACGAGCGCCTCGACCTGCTGAGCCGGGGTAACCCCATTGATAAAGATATTGCGGTCACAGACGCCCCCTTCATAGAGAACGTTATAGAAATAGAGCGTTTTTGACTTGCGCATCGTCTGTCGGATCGCCTCGCGCGAGGCACTCAGGATACCGCCATGGACGACATCGACGGCGTCCTGGCGGGTTAGCTGCTGACCATATTGCGAATAAAGCGCCATATCAGATTGGGTGTCATAGGCGACCACTTCGACCTCGCGGCCAAGCAGACCACCTGCCTTGTTGATCTCCGCCACCGCCAATCGCGTAGCCTGATCCATTGGTTTGCCGTAGGCGTCAAAGATGCCCGACGTATCTAAGATCGAGCCTAGTTTAATCTTGTCGGTGGCCAGCGCCACACTTGGTATCAAGCCTGCCGCACCTAGGGCGGCGGCACCACCAAGCAATTCTCTCCTGTTCAGAGACATGTATCGTCCTCCGTTGGTTCAGTTTGGAAGTGAATGGAATTCAGATCACTCTTTGGGTTTTGGCGCGTCTTTCGCCTTTATTCGGTTGGCGTAGTCAGCGGTACGGCCCGCCGTAGGTACGTCGAAATCCATTCCGATCTCTTCGCCCATCTGTTTCATCGCGGGTAGGCGCACGGCCATGCCAAGGATTTGGTCCATGGCTGCGCCAAACGCGCTATCGACGCCATCGCCATTTGAAGCATTTCCGCCGCCGCCGATCTGGTTGATGCGGATGGAGTCGATCTTTTCCACGGGTTTCATCATCTGCGTCATGATTTCCGGCATCTTGTCGAGCTTGCGCTCTTCAAGTCGCATGCGGATCACTGCTTCGCTGAGCGTATTCTCGGCCGTATTCAACGCCGCGCGACCTGCGGCTTCGGCTTCCATGGCCGCCTTTTCGGCGTTTGCCGTGGCTGTGCGGGCCGATGCATCCGCCTGTGCCCGCGCCAGAAGTGTGCTGACATCGCTTTTGACACGCGCATCTTCCAGCTCGATGTCCCGTTCTTGCTTAAGTTTTGCGATGTCTTTTTCGCGTAGGGTAACAGCTCGATCTTTCTGGCCTTGCACCGTCTCAGCAGCAAGAATCACATGCGCGCGCGCCTCTTCCTCTTCGACCTTTGTTTTGGCCTCGGTAATTCGAGCTTGAGCAAGTTTAATGTCATTTGCGATCTTGGCCTCTTCCAGCGCCAGCAGGGCGTGCATCTCGGCCTTGCGCAATGCCTCGTCACTGGCAACCTGCGACGCTTTGGTTTCCTGCTCTTGTTGAATGCGGATCGTCTCGGACGCCCGCTTCGCTTCGGCTCGCGCCTGGTTTGAGCGGCTTTCGGCATCCGCTTCTAACTTGGCCAAATGCTCTTGCTGAGCAATCTCTGCCTCTCGCTCTGCGCGTTGCAACTCAATCTGCCGCTGATGCTGGGCCAGACGGTACTCGCGTACCGCCACTTCGGTGTTGGTTTCTACCGCGATGCGCGCTTTCCGCTCCTCCGCAATCATCTCAGCCAACCGTCGCATCCCGCGCGCATTGAACATGTTGCTTTCGTCGCGTTGCGAGAAGTCACTTTGGTCGATCGAGATCAAGGCGATCGTGACAAGATCAAGCCCAAGGCGTGTTGTGTGTCCGCGCACCATTTCTGCCACTTCATCAGTAAAAGCTGCCCGGTCCATGTGGATGTCATGAAGTGCGCGCGCCGCTGCCGCAGTTTGAATGGCGTTTGTCAAAGGACCCGACAGAACCTCGTCAAAGACCTCACCACCACGAGCAATCCGGTGGCCAAAAGCCTGGGCAACTATAGCGATACTGTCCGGTGCGGCATCCACTCGGACCTCGATTTCCATGACGACATTGGCCCGAAGTGCATCAGCCGTCAGAACAGCCTCTGGCGCTGTGCGTGTCACACGCACCGCTGACGATTGCATCGAAACACGCTGCGTTTGGTGCAGGATCGGCAATGCTATGCACCCACCATCAATCAATACCTTGCGCCCACCCATACCGGTCCGGACCAGTGCGCTTTCAAGCGTGGCTTTGACGTAGAAACGCTGAAGGAACCACACGCCAATTAGCAAAACCGCCACCAGAATGGCCAATGCCAGAAACCAGTACAACGTAAGCTCTCCCATCCCATGGTGCGGATCTGAGCGGGTGCAGATCGCATGCCAATAACCGTGGGAGATTTTATTTTCCAATTCAAGTATTTTATTTGATTTGGAAAATAAAATTATGAAAATACATTATTTACAATAGCTTAAAGTCGCAAAACTGAAGGCCATCAGCACGAGCGAGGTAAACCGCAGGGCGGCGCGACGGCGCCCCTAGTTCAATGCTTCGACCGCTTTCATGAATCACCGGCAGGCGATCCTGAGTGGATTTCTCGCGCCAGACGTCTTTGAAATCGCGCATTAGGGCCGCGAGGTAATGCAGCCCCTCATAAGTTGACTGTCCGATCGAGTTGAGGGCCGGAGCCGTTTCGCCATGCAAGGCAAAATACCTTTCCTTGAAACAGGCATTGGCATCGGTCGCAATTGAACCAAAGTAAGACGACACTGAAAAGAGACGCTCCACATTTGCCTCGCCGGTGGCCATGAGCCCGTTTTCTTCCATGGCGCAGGACAACCTGAGAATCGAATGATGCAATCCACGCCGTCCGAATGCGCGATTGAAGTTCACCGCATCCTGTCCAACCAGTGATACAAGTACTGCATCCGCCCCCGAAGCTTCCAATCGGTCGACAAGCTCTCCCATGTTTTGCAAACCGAACGGGACGTAGCACTCCATCGCCAGTTCTGCGTTCATCTGAGAAAGGCACGTCTTTGCATATGAGTGCGAACTCCGAGGCCAAACATAATCATTGCCAATCAGAGCCCATTTCCGGGATCGGAATTGCCGGTGCAGCATTCGCATGGCAGGGCCCAGTTGTTCTTGTGGGGTTTCGCCGATTGCGAACAAACCAGGTGTGGTCTCCCCACCTTCGTAGAGCGGCGTATAAATGTAAGGAATTCTCTGCCGAACCACTTTGGACAGGCGTTGACGCACAGCACTGAGGTGCATGCCGACGATCGCGTCGATACCACCGACTTCAATCAATTCGTTTACAACTTCTTCGATTGGCTCACCCGCTTCCACGGCGGCATCAATCATAAGAAGTTGTACACGGCGACCATTTATTCCGTGCAGCCGGTTCAGTTCGGCAACCGCAACTTGAGCACTGGAAATGCAAGAAGGCGCCCATATGCCAGCGGGGCCACACATTGGAATTAAGAGCGCCACACGGTAGCTGCCCGGAGCCCAAAGGCGCCCTTGCGACCGGATGTCTGCAAGCTCTATGGGGAGTGCGATGTCTTCAGGTCGACGTCCCAGAACGCGATCCTCCAGTGACCGGAAGGGTCAATTAGCACATTGCAATTGAATTTACTTTCCAAGTCAACTAAATTTGCAGTAGCGAACATAGAGGCCGCAAATGACCAATGAGCACAACCCCTTCGACAGCCATTTGTCCTACGCGCTTGCAGCGGCACACCGGGTAGTGAATCAGTCTCTGAACGCTCGGCTGAAGAAGCACAATATCCAACTCGAAGCCTGGCGCGTGATGGAATGCCTGGATGCGGATGGGAAAATCACCATGGGTGAACTCGCGAAACGCGCGCTCCTGAATCCGCCGGCTCTCAGCAAGTTGGTGGACAGGATGGTGTCCGACGGTTTGGTTCACCGAAAGATCTCAGCGACGGACCAACGCCAGATCAACTTACTGCTGACACCGCTAGGGCGGATGAGGATGTTGCAGATCCGCGAGGACGTCGAAGACGAAGATCGTTCTTTCACGAGCCAACTGAACGCAAGCGACGGACACATGCTCATTAAACTCCTATCGGAACTGGCGTAACCGAGCCAGCTTCAACACAAAAAACGCAGAGTTTCACGCGTCGCCGGTGACCTCCGCGACCAGACACGAAACCAGAGCTCTCCAAAGACTGTTAGAAAGACACAAGGCGCTGCTCACAGGCAACATTCATTTCGCAGGCTAAGTCTGGCGGTGGAGGCTTCTGTGTGATTTTTTGAAAGCCAAAGGGATTGGAGAATCCAGGTGCCAGTAGACAGTCTTTTGGAAGATGCGCCGCAAAGACGGTTCAACCCTCTCAAGGGTGAATGGGTTTTGGTGTCACCGCATCGAAGCAAAAGACCATGGCTGGGACGGACCGAGGGGCAGGTGGAAACGACCCGCCCCCACTATGAGCCGACCTGCTATCTGTGCCCCGGAAACACACGCACGTCCGGAGCGACGAACCCGGATTACAAAGGGCCGTATGTTTTCGAAAACGATTTTCCCGCTCTTTTGCAAAACGCGGTCGAAGGAAAATCCCTTGATCCCTTGTTCCGCGCCGAAAATGTGAAGGGGACTGCTCGCGTCATGTGCTTTTCCGAACGGCATGATCTGACCCTTCCAGAGTTGTCGTTGGCCGAGATCCATTCGGTCGTCGATACTTGGGCCGATCAAGTCATCGATCTAGGGGCACGCTGGGATTGGGTCGCGCTTTTTGAGAACAAGGGAGAACTCATGGGATGCTCGCAACCCCATCCGCACGGGCAGATCTGGGCGTCGAACTTCCTGCCCAATGAGGTGGCGACCGAAAACACGCGGCAGCAAGACTGGTTGTCGCGTACTGGCCACGTCATGTTGGTGGACTATGCGGATCAGGAAGCCAAGCGCGGCGAGCGGACGGTTGTCGAAAATCGGGACTGGATCGTGGTAGTTCCATGGTGGGCAACCTGGCCCTTCGAAACGCTCCTTCTTCCTCGGCGCCATGTGCTGCGACTACCGGACCTCACCGAGGACGAACGGAAAAGTCTGGCCGATATACTGAAACGGTTGACGATCGCATATGACAATCTGTTTCTGACCGAGTTTCCGTACACGATGGGCTGGCATGGCGCTCCCACGATGACGGGTGATTTCAACCACTGGCAGTTGCATGCTCATTTCTACCCACCGCTTTTGCGCTCCGCGACGGTGCGGAAGTTTATGGTGGGTTACGAATTGTTGGCCGAAGCTCAACGCGATCTTACTGCCGAAAGCGCGGCCGCGCGGCTCCGAGATTTGCCGAGTATGCACTACAAGTCCGCGAACCTCGGAACCTCATGATGGAAAGCGGCACACTTGTTCATGAAGTTGGCATCGAGTTTGTGACGCGCTTTGGCGTTGCGCCCGCCATCACCTCCTTTGCGCCTGGGCGGGTCAACCTACTGGGTGAACACACAGACTATAACGGCGGTTATGTCCTGCCGATGGCGTTGCAAAACCTTGGTGTTGCAATCGCACTGGATGCTGAATCCACGCCTGGAACGCTGGAAGTCTTCTCAAAGACTCTGAGCGAGACCGCGACACGTCGGCTAGACGAAAATCCATCGGGCCATTGGTCCGACTACGTTTTGGGCTGTGTTCGAGAGGTGGAACATCACCTGCCCGCGAAAGTGGGACTCCGCATGGTGCTGGCGACCAGTCTGCCTATGGGCGCAGGGCTCTCAAGCTCTGCTGCTCTGGAGGTTGCAACCTTTCGGGCAACTACCACGCTGTTTGCAATTTCTTGGGACGCCGATCAGATCGCGCGCCAGGCCCAGTCGGTCGAAAATAACTTTGTTGGGATGCCATGTGGGATCATGGACCAGTTCGCCGTGTCGGTTGGGACGCCCGGTACGGCATTGTTCCTAAACACTCAAACGCTGGATCACGCCGTTGCACCCGGCCTTTCGGGTCATGCGTTTTTGGTCGTCGACTCCGGGGTCAGCCACCAATTGACCGACAGTGGTTATGCAATTCGGGTCGCCGAATGCAAAAAGGCATGCGACGTGCTAGGTGTCGCACATTTGTCCAAGCTTGGCCCGAACGATCTACTTCGTATCGACGCGCTGCCGGATCCGTTAGACAAACGGGTCAGGCACGTCATCATCGACAATAAACTTGCTCAAGAGGGGTTCGCAGCGCTTCAAGCAGGGGATGCAGCAGAGTTCGGCAGGCTTATGTCACAAAGTCACTCCACCGCGCGCGACAATTACGAAATCACTGTGCCGGAAACCGACGCTTTGGCGGCAGCAGCGGAAGCCGCCGGCGCATTGGGTGCGCGACAAACAGGCGGCGGTTGGGGTGGTGCGATTGTGGCGCTTGTTCCGGTGGATGAGGTCGACCGGATCGGTCGCACGTTGGTCGATGAGCGCCCCACCGCAAAGGTTCTTGCCGTTACTTAGCAGGTGCTACTCTCTGCGATCCAACGTCCGCCAAAGAACACCAGCGGGCGCAATCGTCGTCTCGTCAAACATGATGGTTTTATTGGAGTAATTGAACACAAATCGATGCGTTGCGGTATCGCGAATCCGGACGCCTTCAGGAAGTTCCAGAGCTTCGATCCCAGTGTCAGCTAGCCAACTGGAGACAAGCCGGTCCCAGAGTATGTCATCCGGCCATCCGGCCAGATACTGCACCCGCTCTCCAATTAGGATTGGCTGGCCCTTGGTCGTTTCAAAACGACACGGTGCTGTGCCCTCGATATGTTCAAACCATCGGATCACGGCACCACCGCCTTTGACTTGGATTTGTTCCGAGGGTGGCAAGCTTTCACTCAGCACGACCTTCGCATCGATCAAATCCGTGGCTGGCGGTAGCTGGTCTGGAATGCGGAATTCGACCGTTCGACTGTTGAAGCGAGGGCCCAGAATGACTTGCGCTGTCGTAGCGGCAATAGCCCGGTGCAGGGTCCCGGGCGACGCCATCAAGCTTGGGATCAAGACAAGCTTATAGCCCGACAAATCGACTGTGTCCGGTGATAGGATATCAATCGAAACCCCTTTGCGACGCAGCGCCTTGTATGCTGAAAAGACGAGGTTGAAATAGTCGAAGTCCGCGCCTTGTGGTTGAACTTCCCATGCCCATTGGGATGCATAGTCAAAAACGATGCCCACTTTGGCGCGAATTGCACTCGCTTCTGGCAAGTGTTCGATCTCTTCTGCCACCCGTTTGGCTTCCGCCAGTGCCGGGGCTGCCGCACCGTCCGTCCTGAACAGACCGGTATGCATCTGCTCCTGTCCATAAGAGCGTTGGCGCCATCGAAAATAACTCACAACTTCGGCGCCGTGGGCGAATGCCTCCCAGCTCCAGAGCCGAACCATTCCCGGCAAAGGTGCAGGATTCCATGGCGCCCAGTTCACCGGTCCCGGTTGCTGCTCCATAACCCACCAGCGTCCGCTCCCCATGCTTCGGTACAGGTCGTGATGGAAAGCCTGAAAATCAGGATGCCCTTGTCGCAGGAAACGCGCGCGTGTTGCGTCATCGCATTCGATCCGGTCCATCAGGAATCCAAGCGGGTAGCTGTCCCAGCTGGCGATATCTAATTCTCCGGCGACCGCGTAATGATCAAAGTCGAGCACACGGCCCATATAGTTGTGGATCAGCGGCGCGTCGGTCAGCTTCCGCAATTCTCGGGCTTGCGCCGCGTTGAAGCGCACCACCTGATCCGAAGAGAACCTACGAAACGCCATGGCATGCGCTGGATTTGGCTCTGTGACAGTTAAGTTCGGCAGATCAATTTCATCGAATGCGTTATACGCCATCGACCAGAACACATTACCCCAAGCCGCATTCAATGCTTGAGGTGACTGGTAACGTTGTGCCAGCCAATCTCGGAAGGCTGTTTCTGCGGATTTGGAATAGGAAAGCGTGGTGTCATGGCACCCGTACTCATTGTCGATTTGCCAGGCTGCAATACGATCATCGCGGCCATACCGTTCACCAAGCGATCGAGTGATACGGCAGCACTCTTCCAGATAACCCGGATGCGAAAAGCAATAGTGGCGGCGAGAGCCAAATTTTCGAGGGCGGCCTTCTGCGTCCAAAGCCAACATGTCTGGGTGCTTGTCGAGCAACCAACGGGGTGGCGTCGCGGTTGGTGTACCAAGGATGATCTTTAGCCCAGCTTGGGCAAGCGACGCGATTGCCCGGTCCAGCCAACCAAAGTCGAGGGTGTCCGGTTCTGGCTCAAGCACAGACCAAGCAAACTCGCCGATACGGACCCAAGTTAACCCTGCCTCGACCATCTCCCGCGCGTCCGCTGCCCAGCGCTCTTCTTCCCAGTGTTCGGGGTAATAGCAGACGCCGAGCGCTCGTTTCACAAAGGAACCCTCGTTCACGCCGTTTTCCGTGAGGGGCGCGTCAGCCAACGCGGCAACCAGTCGACATGCGCTTCTAGAAGATCGTCCACAAGCGCCCGGATCTGTCGAAGATCCAGCTCTGCAGCAGTATGCGGGTCCATCATGGCGGCATGGTAGATGTGCTCAACATTTTCATCGAGAAGGGCGCGCACCGTCAACTCCTGCACATTGATCTGTGTTCGCATCAATGCGGTTAATTGCGGCGGGAGATTTTTAACCGTTGTGGGTTGAACTCCATTTGCGTCGACGAGGCACGGAGTTTCTACGACAGCGCCCAACGGCAAATCCGGCAACTGCCCGCTGTTTTGCAGGTTCCCGTAGATCGTAAGCGGCGAGTCGGTCACGATCGCATTCATCAGATCGGCAGCAAACTCGTGGCTCTTGCCGACATCAATCGCGCCTCCGCCTGTCAAACGAGCCGCCTGGGCGCGCCAATCGGCAATCTGTTCTTCGCAGCGTTTGGGGTATTCATCCAGCGGAATTCCAAAATGGTCGATCAGGTCGGGCCTGCCGCGTTTGATAAACCACGGAACATACTCAGCCAAATGTTCCGAGCTTTCCGTACAGAAATAACCCAGATGCTCCATAACTTCGTACCGCACCTGATTGGGACAACGCGCGTGGTGCAACGGCATTTTTGGCAGGCGACCTGAACGGTACCCGGTTGCAAGCTCTGGATAAAGATCACGCCCTTTGTGTTCGAGGCGAAGGAAGAAGGCCACATGATTGATACCTGCGACCCTGTAACGGATATCGTCCCGGGGAAGGTCGAGGTCATGCGCAATCTCTTCGATTGTGTTTTGAACAGAATGGCAAAGGCCAACGGCTTTGATGTTTGGAAAACGTTCAGCCAACGCCCAAGTGTTGATCGCCATCGGGTTGACGTATTGCAGCATCAACGCATTTGGGCAAAGTTCAGTCATGTCCTGTGCGACATCCCAAAGATGCGGGACGGTTCTGAGGCCGCGCATAATGCCCGCCACACCTAAAGTGTCGCCTATGGTTTGGGTAAGCCCGTGCGCCCGAGGGATTTCGAAGTCCGTGACAGTGCACGGGCGGTAGCCACCGATTTGAAAAGCAATGACGACAAAATCGGCCCCTTCAAGCGCGCGCCGACGATCCAGGGTGGCTTCGACGGTTGCTCCGGTCCCCATGCTGTCGATCATTCTGCGGGCGACGATCTCGCTTTCCTGCAGCCGTTTCTCATCAATGTCCATTAACGAGAATGCCGCGTCGCGTAGCGCCGGAAAATGGAGAGCATCCCCGATAGTATTTTTCATGAAAATCGTCGAACCGGCGCCAATGAATGCGATCTTGGTCATGGGTATAGAACCTATTTGACAGCGCCTAGAGTGAGACCGGCAATGAAGTGTTTTTGCATCGCAAAGAACATCAGAACTGGAGGAATCGCGGCGACGATCGAGCCCGCAGACATAAGGTGATAGGCCGCGCGGAATTGGGAGTTGAAACTTGTGATCCCAGCGGTCACAGGCTGCGCGTCAGGGCCTTGTGTCAAAACGACCGCCCAGAAGTAGTCGTTCCAGATGAACGTAAAGACTAGCACCGCCAGCGCAGCAAGCGCGGGCTTCATAAGCGGCAGTACGACAAACCAAAAAATCCGCCATTCGGCAACGCCTTCAACGCGTGCCGCCTCGATCAGCGGATAGGGCAACTGGCGAATGAAGTTCCGCATGAACAAGGTGCAGAACCCCGTCTGGAACGCAACGTGAAAGAGGATCAGCCCTAGCTTCGTATCGTACAGATTTAGGGTTACAGTCAGATCGCGTACTGGGACCATTAGGATCTGGAACGGTACAAAATTACCCGCGATGAACATAAAGAAAATCAGTAGGTTGCCCTTAAATTTGTAGACGCCGAGCGCAAAGCCGGTCATCGCGCTAAGCGCAACAGCACCGATCACGGTCGGCACGGTGATAAGGACCGAGTTCAACAAATAGCGCGGCATGTCGCTTTCGAAAAAAACACGTCCGTAGTTCGCAAAGAATTCAAAAGATCCCGGAACGCCCCAATAGTTGCCGGCGGCGAAATCACTCTCTGGGCGGATCGAAAAGGTGGCCACCGCGATCAAGGGCAAAAGCCACACGATCATCGCTAAGGGCAGCGCCGCCTGATAGGTGAGCTGTGCCGCATTCGAGCGATTTTGGATCGGCGCAGGAAACATCTCAGACCTCTTCCAACGATTTGTGGCGGCTATTTTGCGGCTCGAACAGCTCGGCACTCGGGAAAGCCGCACAAATCGGTAAGATCCGATAACATCGAGCAAGCATCATCGTGCCCCCCGTTCGTCGCGCCACATCGAGAAGAGGAAGTACAGAATGAAACCCAGCATCAGTAGGAACAGGACCACCGCGATCGCGGCGCCATAGCCCATTCGAAATCCAAATTCAGACAGGGATTCCTCGAACATGTAGAAGCTGAGGACGCGGGTTGATCCAAATGGTCCACCATTGGTCATGACCGCAATGAAATCAAAGGATCGCAACGCCCCGATTATCGTCACAACAAAGGCGATGAACGTTGCAGGTTTCAGTTGCGGCAAGATCACGTACCACAGCATTTTCCAGCCTTTGGCTCCGTCCAATCGTGCAGCCTCCACTTGCTCGGGATCAACCGCGTTCAAACCCGTCAGATACAAGATCATGCAATAGGCCACTTGCGGCCATAGCCCCGCAGCTATGATGCCATAGGTCGCCGTATTGGGATTGCCCAAAACGCCGCCTTTGATGTCAACGCCAAACCATCCGGTTATCACGTCAAATAGCCCATCATTTGGCAGGTAGAACCATGAAAACACGAGCCCGACAACGACTTGGCTCAGCACGAAGGGAAAGAAAAACATCGACTTGTAAAAGCGGATGCCGCGCACGGTTTGATTTAGAAACAGTGCGATGAAAAGGCCCGCTGGAATGGCAAGCAGATACAGGATCAACCACCGGATATTGTTCCAGAACGAGACCTCGAATTTGCGATCACCGCCCAGCAACCTCTCATAGTTGGCGGTCCCAACCCAGACCTTTTCACCAAGGCCATCCCATTCATGCAGGCTGATCCAGAACGACTGAAATATCGGCAGGATCACGTAAATGGAGAAAAACAGAATGCCCGGGATCAGAAACAACCAAGGCGTCGCTGCAATCTCATTTCGCTTGTACCAGCTTTTGCGTTCGAGTTTTGCTGCCTCGGACCTCATGGTCCATCCTCCGGGATCAGACTGCGTTGTGTTTGCGGATCATTCCGACGGGCATTGAAGTGTCGGGGTGTCCAACGTGGTCCACCCCGATCGCTGAACTTAGTAGATCCGCTGACGCGCCTCTTCGAGTCGCGCCAGAATGTCGTCGAGGTTGTCTGGGAAAACCATGAATTCTTGCAGACCTTCCATACCAATCGACGCCATTTCGGCGGGGAAATCGCGATCAAAGAATTGCATGATCCCGCCGCCAGCATTACTGGACAACATCTCGAAGCCCTGCTGCACGAACTTATCCTCCCCGATCGACGAGTTTGCATTCACCGGCAATTGTCCCAATGCGTCACCCGCATTGATCCGGGTCTGCACATCTGCAGAAGTTACAAAGCGCAGGAATTCTTTCGCGGCTTCTACGTTTTGTGCACCACTGGCAATGTGGAATGTGTCGGTTGGCGCATCCTCAGCAAAATCGACATCTGGGTTTATGACCGGGAACTGATAGAAATCCAGTTTGCTGTCATCCAGCCCGCCATCGCGCATCGCAGCGACGGCGAAGTTCCCCATCAAATAAGCGGTCGCCTCACCGTCCACGATGAACGGCAGGGCTTCCTGCCAGCTATAGGTCTGGTGATCATCAATGAAGGCGCCCATTTCGATCAACTGCTGCCAGTTGTCAAAGGTCTGGCGCACACGAGGGTCGGTCCACTCAATCTCGCCGCGTGCCAGCGCCATGTGAAAGTCATAACCGTTGGTGCGGGAATTTATGTAGTCGAACCAGCCACCAGCCGTCCAAAGAAATTTCGTACCGATCGTGTAACACTTACGCCCGGAGTCGAGGATGGCTTGGCAGTTGGCCACTTCTTCTGCCCAAGTACCCGGTTCTTCCAAGCCGAGTTCGTCGAAGATGTCTTTGCGGTAGTAGACGCCCCATTGATAGTAGGTGTAAGGCACGCCCCACTGCTTGCCGTCGATTGTCATGGCACCCTTGGTGGACGCAAGCGCCTCGAACTCGGGCTCAGCCCAAAGCTCTGATACATCCATAAAAAGGCCTGCGTTCACATAAGGTAGCATCCGGTTGGCTGCATACCAGTTTACGACATCAGGTGGATTTGCGGACAGCGCGTTGCGGATCTGGGTCTTCCATGCCTCCCGGTCGACGATCTCAAGCTCTACGCTCAGGTCGGGGTGCATTTCGTCAAACTCGGCGGCGAGGCCTTCCATAACAGCCCTTGGGGCCGGGTTCGACATATCCGAGATAATCCTCAGTTCGCCGCTCAGATTACTGGAATGGCTTCCGGCAATAGCTGCCGCTGCACACATAGACGACGCTGCCAGCGCCGCAAGCGACGCTTTGAAAATGGAATGCATGATGTCCTCCCTGACGCATCCGCGATGGTGGGTCACTTAGATCGGTGTCCCATGGTTGTTGGTTGAAATTGTATTCGCAACTCGCCTATTGATGTCAACAACGGGTCGACCATGCGCGCAGAAGGATGGGCGACCAAGGGAGGAAAAATGGAGCGATGTACAGCCGCCGAGCGCGCAATACCTACGCAGCTCATTTTCGGTGAAACGGGGTTCTGGCGGACCGCTGAAAGGACCCCATCATGTCCGGTGTAACACTCCAAAACGTGATCAAGCGCTACGGCGAAGTGCAGGTTGTGCATGGCATCAATCTTGACATCAAGGACGGCGAATTCTGCGTCTTTGTCGGTCCGTCAGGTTGTGGCAAGTCGACGCTGCTGCGGATGGTGGCGGGCCTGGAAGAAACGACCGAAGGGCAAATCCACATAGGTTCACGCGAGGTGACACATCTGGATCCGGCTGAACGAGGCGTTGCCATGGTGTTCCAGACATACGCTCTTTATCCGCATATGACTGTCGAACAGAACATGGGTTTCGGGCTGAAAATGAATGGCCATCCCTCGGCCGAGATAAAGACCAAGGTCGCCGAGGCCTCGCAGATTCTGAAGCTCGACACCTATCTCAAACGCAAGCCGGCCGCTTTATCGGGAGGACAACGTCAGCGCGTCGCGATCGGCCGTGCGATTGTGCGTGGCCCCGAGGTGTTTTTATTCGATGAGCCTCTGTCGAACTTAGATGCGGAACTCAGGGTGGAAATGCGCGTCGAGATCGCGCGGTTGCACAAGGAAATCGGTGCAACGATGATCTATGTGACCCATGACCAAGTCGAGGCCATGACACTGGCAGACAAGATCGTCGTTCTGCGAGATGGAAACATCGAACAAGTTGGTGCGCCGCTCGACCTCTACCGCGATCCCGACAACCGATTTGTCGCTGGCTTCATAGGATCGCCATCCATGAATTTCCTAGACGGCAGTGTACAGAATGGCTTGGTTCACGTGCCGGGCATAGGCCGCAGCGTAAAGTCTTCCAGCGCTCTGCCGCCAGAGGGCACCAAAGTGATTGCGGGTTTGAGACCAGAGCATGTTACGATCGACCCAAACGGCGACACCCACACCGTTGATCTGACCGAAGCGCTCGGCGGTGTCAGCTATGCCTACCTGACCGCTCCGTCCGGAGAAAAGCTGATCGTCGAAGAACGTGGCGATGTGCGGTCGAAAGAAGGTGACAGCGTTTCACTGTCCTTTGACGACTCCCGGGTCTACTTCTTCGACAGCCAAAGCGAAAACCGCCTCCGAGGAACCGCTTAAGTTCTGTTTTTGAGGACAGTTTTCGCGTCGCCCTTGAGGCGCCGGCTTGCCGAGCGTTTACGGTGGCCGACCGAACATTGATAACGATCCAAGTTCTTTGACGAAGGCGAGTTGGCGGTACCTCGCCGTTGCCGCAGGCGCGCCACCAAACCAAATGCGTGACGACCAGCCGTTGGCAATCGGTGTGAGATACGCCGCCCGTGACGGGAGGCCAAACATTCAGCCGCATCGGGAAAGACGCCTCCGTAGTTCGCGTGTCCATGCCGAAATCGAAACTACCTTTGACGGAACCAGCCATTCTCGAAAAACACTGGGGCTTAGCAGTCAGCAGGTAATCAACCACGGCAACACCTTTAAACCCTCAATTCAACGGACAGCGACGCAAGGTCTGAAGGGCGAATTCCGAACATATCTTTGAAGCTTGCGCTCAAGTGGGACGAGCTTGCAAAGCCAGCTTCGAAAGCAGCGTCCGTCAAGTCTCGGCCATCAGAGAGACACCGGGCGACAACCGCCATACGTTTCCAAAGGCGGTATCTGCGAAAGGTGGTTCCTGTTTCGTCTTTGAAGATGTGTTGGAACCGAGAGACCGAGATGCCCGCAAACTCTGCAGCCTGTTCGATAGATACAAAGTCCTGCGGGGTCTGGTCGATTGCGCGCAGCGTCCGAGCAATGCGCGCGTCAGCAACCGGAGGCTCAGGTAACTCGAACATCTGAGAAACTGTAACTACGAAATCTGCGGCATTCTGATGTGTTTCGGTCGCCTCCTTAAGCTCAGAAACCACCGGTCCCGCCTTGGCATCAAGACGGTCGATGAGCGCCGTATCCAACGCACGGTAATCCACGCTCAGCGGATCGAGGTACAGAAACAGCATCCGCCCGGTCGATTGGAGATGATGCAAAGTGTCAGGCGGAACCAATGCAACACGCCGCGCTTTCTGGATGCTGACCGGATTTTCGAAGAGATCGAGATCGAAAGCTTCATCCAATCCAACCACGATCGTTGCCACCGCCAGCTTGTGAGCGTCGAGGTTTAGACTTCGCCCTAGGAATGCAGCCCGCATATCGTACAAAAAGACGATAGGCCGGGATTGCCCTTCCTTAGATGCTGTTGGAAACGTCAAACGGAAGTGTCCTCCACCTATCCCATTCCCAGCTGATAATAGCCGCAATCGCGTTTAAACACCTGTCGATTCCAGAGAGGCACCCAACTCTAGCAGGTTTTTGAAAGCGGCTTTGCAACAAATTCGCATATCCAAAGGCAACGAGGCGTTTGAAAGGGTGATCCGATGGAACTCTGTATACGGATTTGTTTTGGGCTTTTGGCCCTTTTGCACGTGCTACCTGCTTTTGTCTTCTTTTCGCCTTCTCTGGCGGAGCGCCTTTACGACGTACCCCTAGGTTCCAGTGCAAGCATTCTGATCATTCACCGAGGTGCACTGTTCTGCGTCATTTGTCTTATGGCGGTTTGGGCGATCTTCGATCCCGCTGTGCGGTACCTCGCGATAGTTGGCGTCTTCATAAGCATGGCGGGCTTTCTTTTTGTATACTGGCAACAAGGCCTACCAGCAGGATCTCTGAGGACGATTGCTCTCGCAGATGTTGCGGGGCTCTTGATTTTGGCAATCATTGTTTGGGCAGATCAACTTCAACCATCTCAAGTTGATTGAGTTAGGCAGGTTCTATCTTGCAACCATCCTCGACGATTACAGCCACAACAACACGATCGCCGTACACAAGCCGAGGCTGTGTCACAACCAAGGCGCATCGGTCGATCGTGTCACCTGTCTTGAGAACAACGGGATGAATCACATCTGTCGCGCACCACTTCAACCGTAAACCTACAAGACAATTGAGTGTCGGCACGAGGCGATGAAGAAACATGTTCTCCTGGAACGTACAATCCCGCTTGGTGATATCGAACCTAAGACCAGGATATTCGTCGATCACGAAATCAACCCTCGCGACCACGAGAGCCTGATGAACCTGACATCCGCCGGCATGTATCAAATTCCGCATAGAGACAGAATGATAGCCCTGCCTCGTCTGCGGCTAACCGATGGTTTTCGAAGCTGTCATGGCTCGTCGGTCATAGCCGCCGCCCAATCAAAATACCGATGCTGCGGGCGGCTTTCCGAAAGCGGTTTTTTTTGAGTTAACCTCAACAGAAGTCGTTCGCTCAGTAATCAACGTATCTTTGTTTCTGGAGCGTATCCGTTACTCTCAGTACTGACTTTTCAAAAACGCGTTTGCTGTCGCAAACACTTGCGGGCCGATCCGTTCTGCGCTGGCAAAATGCGCACCGTTGGCTAGCTCGACATAGTGTTTTACTGGCGCCGCGATCCGATCGAACAACGCCAGTGAATCTGAACGCGTTGCTGTTGTGTCTGCTCCTCCTCTGATCAATAGAGTCGGGCAGACGATGGCCGATGGGTCATAAAGCGGGCGTCCGTTGAATGCCTCCCACAGGTCTAAAAGCGTGCCATTTGGCGCCAAAAAGGCCGGTGGGTCCCTATAGGTGGAATGCGGGTCGTCACCAAGGCTCGATTGGACAAGGGCTTGGAAAACGGCTTCGTCACGCCAGTTTTCTCCGGTCGGGATTTCAGCGTCCCATCGCGCGCGGGTTGATGGTTCGCACACCTGCCGCGCGCCTTTGAAGGTTGGGTTGAATTGGTTTGGGTTCGATGGATCAGACAGGAACGAGAGCCAGCCTTGGTTCGTTTCCCCGAAGATCGGCGCATAGAGCACAAGCGCCGCGATCTGGGATTTCAATGTGCCCGAGGCGAACATGGCCGTTGTGATTGATCCCCACGAACCGCCAATCAAGCCTATTTGGTTGCAGTTGTGGCGCTGGCACAGCCAACGAACCACATCAGCGATGTCTTTGAGCGCATCGATACCACGGGCATAGGGTTTCGCTTTGTCCGCGAGGTCGGGAACAGTGGATTTTCCATAGCCACGAATATCGAGACCATAAGCTGAATAACCCGCCTCTGCCGTGGCCTTGAGCCAGCTAGCCCCGGGATGCGGTACATCATAAAGACGGCTAGCGTAGGTCGCCCCGTGCACGAACAACACAGGCGGACGGTCTTCGTCCTCCGCATGCGCACGTATATGCAGGCGCAACTCTGGTTCATCCGACGACGGGATGAAATGCGAGGTCGCGGTATCGTGTTGTTGCCAAGTCATTGCAAGAGACCCGGGATCAACGTGACCATGCCTGGTAGGGCCCAGAGTATGACCATGCCTGTGATGAAAATGCCCACCACGGGCCATGCCGCGCCAAACACTTCCTTCGTTGTCAACCGGTCATTCGCCCCCTTCAAGGCAAAAAGGGTGTAGCCAAACGGTGGTGTCAGGCTGCCAACGGTCAAGTTGACCATGAACAAGGTCCAGAACCAAATCGGATCAAACCCCATCGCAGCGACGATGGGCTGATAAATTGGGATGGCCAATAGCATGAAGGCGATCTGGTCGATAAACATGCACAGCACAAAAGGGATCAGCATCATCACCAGAAATGTCATGTCCGGCCCAAGGCCAAGTTCGGACACCAGCGCCACAAGTCCGCGCGTCGCACCGGCAAAAGACAGAAGCTGACTGAACAATTTGGCCGAAGCAACGATGATCAGGATTACCACACTGATCGTCAACGCCGATGCCACGGTTTCGCGTAACATCTGCATATCTAGACGGCCAAACAACCCCGCGACGATCAGTGCCCCGACAACCCCTGTCGCCGCGGACTCAGACGGAGTCGCGATACCCAAAATGATCAAGCCCATCACCGCAAAGATCACGAGCAGGAAGGGAAGCATATCAAACACGGCTCGCAGAGCTGTACCTTCGGTTTTGGGCTGCTCTGGTACGGCACTGCCGCGTTCGATGACAAAAACATATGCCAGCGTCAGGCTGGCAAACAGTAACCCCGGCAACAGGCCTGCCACCAGCAGACCCGCGATCGAAACATCTGCAAGCGATCCCACAATGATCGCAAGAAGGCTGGGCGGAATGATCGGCGCAAGGCTGGCTCCAGCCAGAATGGTTCCCGCTGACCGCCGCGTGTTATACCCGCGGTCGTGCATAAGAGGCATCACCGACCGGCCCAGCATCGCCGCCACCGCAACGGCTGATCCCGACAACGCACCAAACACAGTCGAGAGAGCAATTGTGACCACATACAACCGCCCTTTGAGCCGTCCGATCAGGCGGTCGACACTGCGAAACAGGATATCTACCGTGCCCGAACGGAACAGAACCTCTCCCATCAGTACAAACAGCGCAACGGTGACAAGGGTAGGCGATGTCGCCGTTTCAAAGATCGAGTTTGTGAATAGACCAAAACCTCGTGGGCCAATGAGGACCATCACGCCCACAAGGTTTAGGACCAGAAATCCGACGAAAATCTTGACGCCGGAAAACAGCAGGACAAGCAATAGCCCGATCGCCAGGCACAAAAAAGCAAGCCAACTCATCCGCGCCGCCCACTCACATTGCGCAGGAAATGCAGGGCTGCGCTGGCCAAGCCCAACGCGATGAATGCCGTGATCCACCACCGCGGGATCGGGTTGGCGGCGTTGGTCATCAAACCCTTTTCGAATTGGCGCAGGCTTTCACCCGTGACGATCCATGCGGCCAGGCCTGTCGCAAGTGCCGCCAGTAGTGAATTGATCCTTCCAAGGATATCGCGAGCACCCTCTGGCAGAGCCTCTGGCACGATATCGATGGCTACATGTGCGGAGCGACGTGTCACATCAGGAAGCGCGCAAAAGATCAGAATGGCCAGGGCGTATTGAACCGCCTCACCTGACCACGTGGTGGGCGCATCAAACAGATACCGCGCAACAACTTCAAAGGCGTAAAGCGCCACGGCCAGCAACAGCGCCGCCCCCGCCAGCCGGAACAGCCAGCGGGAGCTTTCGTCGTGCCACTGCCCCAAAACCGTCATGTCGAGTTAGTCTGACAAACCCGCGTCGCGTGCAAGTGCGCGTAGTCCGCCCACAGTTTCCGGATCGCCTTTCTCGGCAATGGACCAGACACCGCCTGACCAAAGATCTTCAAACTGCATGGCTTCCGCATCCGAGAACGACGTCATTTTCATACCCAGCTCCAGCAGGTCTTTTTTCTCTTGTGCGGCCAGCGTGTCAAACCGCGCGATACTGTCGGTTTCCAGACGCATCGCGGCCCGTTCGATGCCGGCCTGTTCGTCCGCCGACAACGCGTTCCAGGCATCCAGGTTCATGAAGATCATCAGCCCGACCTGCCCAAAGACGGGGTCGGCCATGTAATCGGCCACTTCATACCATTTAAAGTCCCTTGCACCTGTCAGGCCCCATGCGGCGCCATCGACCACGCCGGTTTGCAAGGCGGAATACACATCTCCCCCGCCCATGACGACGCCGGAACCGCCCAAGGCTTCGATCATCGGGTGATAGGAAACGGTACCTCGTATCTTGAGGCCTTCGAAACCTGGCTCTCCCGTGATCGGCTCCTTCAGGAAATATCGAAATCCCTTCGATCCCGTGGCAGGAGCAGTTATCAGCTTCATACCCAGCGTTTGATAGTGCTCATCAATGAACTCGATGATCCCTGCTTCGCGGCGCTTGACCGGATCAGCGCCGATGGCGTCAATGGCCAGGCCCACGGGGGTCGTTCCGGCGTGATAAGCCGGGTGCGTGAAAAGCGCGTCGAACACTCCTGCTTGGACCGGCTCAAGCTGTTCCAACGGGGGTACGGCGTCGGGGCCAGTCAACGCAAAGCTGACCTCACCGCCAGTCTCTTCCTCGACAAGTTCCATGAACGGTTTCACGATTTCTTCGGTGAACACAAAGCCTTCGGGAAACGCGCCAACCATGCGCAGCTCATCAGCAGATGCCGACCAAGCCGACAAGCCAAGCGCAGCCGCGCTCGCCAAAGCGGTTATCTTTTTCATATCATCCTCCCTTACGACAATCAGTTGCCTGATGCTATAAAGTCCCAAATGGAACCTTTTGTAAAGTTCCATTTTGAACCAACCTGTCGTAAG
>CAYODE010000010.1:0-47527 GCA_964402685.1 uncultured Aestuariivita sp.
AGCCGATCCGGACCCTGGAAGAGCTGAGTGCGAAGCACGGCTTTGAACTGCTGCCATTGGCGGTCGATCACCCAGGTCAGGAGCAGAAGTCGCAGTGGCTGCAAATCCGCCGTGAGCGTCCGGACTTTGTCCTGATGTGGGGCTGGGGTGTGATGAACCAAGTGGCCATTCAGGAAGCCGCAAACATCCGCTTCCCGATGGAAAACTTCATCGGCATCTGGTGGTCCGGTTCGGAAAACGACGTGCTTCCAGCTGGTGACGCAGCGAATGGCTATAAATCGCTGACGTTCCACGGTGTGGGCAGCGATTTCCCTGTGTTTGACGACATTCAGAAATATGTCGTTGATGCGGGCAAAGCCGCAGGCGCCGGCGATCAGATCGGCACGGTTCTCTACAACCGCGGTCTTTATGCTGCGATGCTTGCGGCTGAGGCAGCCAAAACCGCACAGGGTATCCATGGCACAGCTGACATCACGCCAGCCATGATGCGCGACGGTATGGAAGCTCTGGAAATCACCGAAGCGAAAATGGCCGAGCTGGGCCTGCCGAACTTCGGTCCGACCTTCACAGTGTCTTGCGGAAACCACGGTGGTGACGCCCTTGTGGGTGTGACGCAGTGGGATGCATCCGCTGGTACTTGGTCGCTGATCTCTGAGTTTAAGCCGACTGATCAGGACGTGATCAACGCACTGATCGAGGAAGACTCAGCTGCCTATGCGGCAGAAAACAACATCGGTTCCAACTGTAACTGATGACACCTTTCCGGTCGCCGTTCTGCGCGGCGACCGGATCCCCAACCGATCAACATAGAGACCGCGACGATGCTGGACGCCGAGACTACGACCGAAACACAGACCGAAACTCTGCTTGAGGTCAGCAATATCGAAGTGATCTACAATCACGTGATCCTGGTGCTGAAGGGTGTGTCCCTGCGTGTACCCAAAGGCGGCATTACGGCTTTGCTGGGTGGCAACGGCGCAGGCAAGACCACGACGCTAAAAGCGATCTCTAACCTGCTTCACTCAGAACGCGGTGAAGTAACCAAAGGCACCATTACCTATCGTGGAGAGAATGTTGCCCACTCTGACCCAGCCGAGCTGGTCAAAAAGGGCGTAATTCAGGTCATGGAAGGTCGACACTGTTTCGAGCACCTGACCGTTGAAGAAAACCTGCTGACCGGAGCCTATACGCGCACCGATGGCAATGCCGAGGTCCAAAAGGATCTGGAGCTGGTTTACACCTATTTCCCCCGCTTGAAGGAGCGGCGCAAAAGCCAGGCTGGATACACGTCTGGCGGCGAACAACAGATGACTGCAATTGGGCGTGCTTTGATGTCCCGACCAGAAACTATTTTGCTGGATGAGCCGTCGATGGGATTGGCACCGCAACTGGTGGAAGAGATTTTCGGGATCGTGAAGAACCTGAATGAAAAAGAAGGCGTGACGTTCCTTCTGGCGGAACAGAACACCAACGTGGCCCTGCGCTTTGCGCATTACGGGTACATCCTGGAATCGGGTCGGGTTGTAATGGACGGCCCCGCAGCGGAGCTGCGTGAAAACCCGGACGTGAAGGAATTCTACCTCGGCATGTCGGAGGAGGGGCGCAAGTCTTTCCGCGACGTGCGCAGCTATCGTCGACGTAAGCGTTGGTTGAGCTAAACGGCGCGAAGGAAGGAACCGAGACATGAGAGGCGACGGAACCGATATGGACGCGCATTTCGATGAGCTGGAAACCCGATCTGCTGACGAACGCGCTGCTGATTTGGCGCAGCGCTTGCCGGAACAGATAGCGCGCGCGCAGTCCGCAGCTGGCTACGCCGGAGTTTTGGACGGGATCGATCCGAAGGCGATTACCGATGCACACGCGCTGGCCGCCTTGCCTGTCTTGCGCAAATCCGAGCTTAGCAAAGCGCAAGCCTCACATCCCCCGTTTGGTGGTTTCACGCTGAAGCCTGCACAGGGGTTCGCTCATATCTTCCAATCCCCTGGCCCGATTTATGAGCCCGGTGGCGTCGATCATGATTGGTGGCGCATGGGACGTTTTCTGCACGCCGTTGGCATTGGTCAAGGCGATGTTGTCCAAAACTGCTTTGGCTATCATTTGACGCCCGCTGGTATGATCTTTGAAAGCGGTGCGCGTGCCGTCGGCGCTGCCGTTTTGCCCGCTGGAACCGGCCAAACAGAATTGCAAGTTACCGCGGCTCGTGACGTTGGTGCTACAGCATATGCGGGCACACCGGATTATCTGAAAGTCATTTTGGACAAAGCCGACGAGATGGGCGTTGCCCTTGGGTTTACCAAGGCAGCCGTTGGCGGCGGGGCCTTGTTCCCGTCATTGCGTGCCTCCTATGCGGATCGGGGCATTACCTGTTTGCAGAGTTACGCGACAGCGGATCTAGGCAACATCGCTTATGAAAGCGCCGCTATGGAAGGCATGATTGTCGACGAACACGTTATCGTGGAGATCGTCACACCAGGGACAGGCGATCCCGTTGCACCCGGTGAGGTCGGCGAAGTTGTTGTGACGACGCTTAACCCCGATTACCCGCTTATTCGGTTCGCGACCGGTGATCTGTCCGCTGTGATGGAGGGTACCAGCCCCTGTAGGCGCACCAATATGCGGATCAAGGGTTGGATGGGTCGCGCGGACCAAACCACTAAGATCAAAGGAATGTTTGTTCGTCCGGAACAAGTGGCCCAACTGGTCGCGCGACATGATGAAATTGTCAAAGCACGCGTGGTTGCAAGCCGAGACGGCGAGATGGACACAATGACAGTCCATATCGAGGCGGACGGCGGTGATGCGGGGTCATATGCCGCGTCTGTCGTTGACGTGCTGAAGCTGAAAGGGACAGTAAAGGTTGTGGAGCCGGGTTCTCTGCCAAAAGACGGATTGGTAATCGAGGACCAGCGCAGCTACGACTGACACGTCCGGAACTGAGTTGAGCCTCTCAAGCTAACTGCGCGCATCATGTCGCAACCTCTGACAGCACGTCGCGGAGCCACATGTGGCGCGGCGAAGACGTATTGGATGGCGACCAGACCTTCGCAATGTCAAAACCTGGAACGCGAACAGGAAGATCCAGCAGGCGCAGATCGTGCTGTCGAGAGAGTTTTTCACCGAGCGTCCGACCGATGGTCATGATCATATCTTCTGTGGTCAGGATCTCGGGCACTGTGCTTTCAAATGGGGTGGCTAGGCCAACGGTTCGAGAACGGCTAATGGCTTTCAGACCGATATCTACATTGCCTTCTACGATCCCGATTTCGGAATAGAGAAGATGCGGCAAGCTGGTATAGCTGTCGAGACTGATCGCGTTGCCAATCACTTCTACTTCCAAGTCCTTCCTCAGCAGGCACGAGAATGTCTCTTTCTTGAGGATCTTGTTTTCGAGACCTGGCAATGGCTTCCAGATTGGCCCGATGAGGATATCGAATTGGCCAGTTAGCAGCGCATTGCCATCAAGATGTGGGGATGCTGCAATAAACTCGACGCCAAGGCCCGGCGCTTGTGACCTAAGTCTCGCAGTTATGGACGCTCCGAAAATGGCCATGCAATACGCGTCGATTCCAATGGTCAGTTTTCCTTGCGCCGTTGCTGGGTCGAAGCTGTGCAAGGTTTCCAACCCCGCTTCGATATTGGCGAGCGCCGCTTTTACATGCGGCCAGAAATCAAGCGCGGCTTGCGTCGGCACCATGGCGTTTCCTTGACGCACGAGGAGTTTGTCATTCAATGCATGCCGCAGGCGCTCCAAGGCGTTGCTTGTGCTGGGCTGCGTAAGGTTTAACCGCACAGCCGCTCCGGAAACACTCCGCTCGCGCATGAGAATGTCAAAAACACGCAAGAGATTCAGGTCCAGCGTGCGTGGGATTGAGAGCGACAAGTCATTCACAAGGTCTATTTAATCAAGACTAAACATCAATTTCAACAATGTGTTTCTGAACTCTATCAATCAGTAGTCAATGCGGGCCGCGCCGTGCGTCCGTCTGCATGGCCCGCTTCATAACGTCAAAGGAAACATGATCATGCGATACAAATTGTTTGGGAACACCGGCCTCCGCGTCTCGGAGCTTTCACTTGGCACCATGACGTTCGGGGAGGCTTGGAACTGGGGGGCGTCTTCGGATGAAAGCAACAGGATGCTCGACCTGTTTCTCGATCGTGGTGGCAACTTCGTAGATACCGCCAATGTTTACACGAACGGCGAAAGCGAGCAGTTCCTTGGCGACGCTCTGAAAGGGCGCCGCGGGGATGTTGTTTTGTCAACGAAGTTCACCTTGGCCCGCGGTGAAGGTAACGCGAATGCAGCAGGCTCACATCGGAAGAACCTGACCGAGTCTTTGGAAGAAAGCCTGAAACGGCTTCAGACGGATTACATCGACATCTACTGGGTGCATGCCCACGACATGTTCACACCGGCTGAGGAGACGTTGCGTGCCCTCGACGACGCGGTGCGTGCGGGAAAGATCCTCTATTTGGGGATCTCTGACGCACCCGCGTGGTGGGTGTCCCGCGCCAATACTCTGGCAGAGTTGCGGGGGTGGAGTTCGTTTGCTGGCCTGCAGCTTCAGTACAACCTGATCGAACGGACCGTTGAGCGCGAGTTGATACCCATGGCGGAGGCAATGGACCTTGCGATCTGCGCCTGGAGCCCGCTTGCCGGCGGTGCGTTGACGGGAAAGTACCTCGAAAAGAAGAAGGATGAGGCGCGCGCGGCGCGGTACGACGTGATCGGTCTTGGTGATTTGTTGAAAGTTAACGAGGATCGCTCCATTCGGATCGCAGAAGAGCTGGTGCAGATTGGTCAAGAGATCGGTATGCGAGCGCACCAGGTGGCCTTGGCTTGGCTGCGTCAACGCCCGTATCGTATTCCTGTCATCCCGATCATCGGCGCCAGATCGGTTAAACAGCTAGAAGATAATCTTGCGATCCTAGAACGCGATCTTCCTGAGAGCGCCGTTGCCACGCTCGACGCATTGTCGGCTCTGCCCCCAGGATTTCCGCATGACTTTTTGGCCGGTGTCCGATCGGTTGTTTACGGTGATCTTGCGGATCAGATCGACAATCATCGGATATGATAAAAGCGAAGGCCGGTCGATGTCTGCGCTCCACGGAGCGCACTTCGGTAAAGCCTCGGCGTGCGTTTCGCTTTATGCGCCAAGACGCATCTTCTGACGGGCATCACGTTTCGTTTAAGACGCGAAACCAGAGGGCTGGTAACCCGAGCGAAAAGGTTGGATAAACGGGGTTCTGTTTGCAGCTTCTTTGCAAAGGGATCGAAGTGACCGACACAACCCGTGAATTTGCGCCCCATGCGTCGCGGCGCCATACGTCCGGCGGGGCGCGGGTTCTTTCTGTAGTTGCTTACCTGGTTGCAGCGCTTTGCCTCTTGCCGATGGTGGCTGTCGCTATCGCGTCCATGACGGGCGGTACGGACACTGTGGCCCATCTTATGGAGACTGTGCTGCCCCGCTACGCGTTCAACACGTTGGCGCTTGTGATCCTTGTGGCGCTTGGCGCGTTGGCCATCGGTGTCGGTGCCGCATGGTTGGTCACGATGACACGCTTTCCTGGTGTGCGTCTTTTCGAGGTTGCGTTGGTGCTGCCGCTGGCGTTTCCAGCCTATGTTTTGGCTTATGCCTATACGCACGTGCTGGATCACCCCGGGATTGTGCAAAGCACCTTAAGGGATGTGATGGGTTGGGGTCCGCGAGACTATTGGTTCCCGGAAATCAGGTCATTGGGCGGCGCCGCTGCCATGTTGGTTCTTGTGCTCTATCCCTATGTGTATCTGTTGGCGCGTGCTGCGTTTCTACAACAAAGTGCAACGGCCTTTTTGGCTGCGCGGGCCCTTGGCAAAACGGCCTTACAGGCTTTCTTCCGGGTAAGCTTGCCTATGGCGCGCCCGGCCATCGCAGGGGGCGTTTTACTTGCAGTTATGGAGACGATCGCAGATTTCGGAACTGTCGCCTATTTCGGTGTTCAGACTCTGGCGACGGGGATCTATACCAGCTGGTTTTCATTGGCGGATCGCGCGGCCGCCGCACAACTCGCGCTGTGCCTGCTCGCGCTTGCTCTGCTCTTGGCCATACTGGAGAGGTATCAACGCGGTGACGCAAAATACCACGATGTTGGGAAGCGGCAGCATTCCATGCCGCCTATGGAACTGCAGGGCTGGCGCGCCGCGTTTGCAATGTTGCTTTGTGGCTTACCCGTCCTGTTTGGTTGCTTGTTGCCAATTTTTGTCCTGTTCGAGATGGGCTTGGGGTCGGAGCAGAACCTTCTGAGTAAACGATACATTCGCTTCATTCACAACTCTATTACACTGGCTGGCGCTGCTGCGGTGCTAACCGTGTGTGCGGCTGTCGCGGTCGGGTTTTATCAGCGGTTGCGACCCGGCAAAGCATCCGCTGCTGCGGGCTATGCCGCGCGGTTGGGCTATGCCGTGCCCGGTGGTGTGATCGCTGTAGGCTTGATCGTGCCGTTTGCGGCCTTCGACAATGCGCTGGATGCCTGGATGCGAGCGACCTTTGATTACTCAACCGGGCTTTTGATCACAGGATCGATCTGGCTTTTGGTCGGTGCATACATGGTGCGTTTTCTTGCAGCCGCCCTTGGCGCATATGAGGGCGGTCAAAGCACGGTGCACGCGAATATGGACGCGGCTGCCCGATCATTGGGGCAGACCCCGATGGGGACGCTCCGCCGGGTTCATCTGCCGATTCTGACACCCAGTTTGCTGACGGCGTTGCTCATCGTGTTTGTCGACGTGATGAAGGAACTGCCCGCAACGCTTATTATGCGACCTTTCAACTATGACACGCTCGCGGTGCAGGCTTATCGGCTTGCAAGCGACGAACGGTTGGAGGGGGCCGCTGTCCCGTCTTTGGTTATCGTGGCGGTTGGTTTGTTACCAGTGATCCTGATTTGTCGTCAGGTGGGTCGTCATCGTTAGACTGGCGCGGAGATATCTGACGACTTAGCTGTTCCACCAAGCGGCAATGTCCTCGCGTGACAGGTATTCCTTGGGGCCCAAAGCAACAATGCGTGTTTCATCGGTTGGGGCACGGCGCGCCGACACGTAATTGCCCACGATATGCACTTCGTAGCCGCCATCGTCCGTCAAAATATGGCCCTTTAGTCGGTAAAGGCCTTTGGGCCTGTTTTCGAGTTTCTCTCCCAATTCTTCCCGGCTCATCGGTGCGTTGTTTTCGATTTGCCAGCTTGTATAGGCCGGATGTGGCGCGTGTGTCCGTCCTTTTGGCATCGGTGTGATGTCCGTCAACAGCGGCATAAGCGGGACGTCGGGCACGATTTGAGCATGACGTGCGGAAAGTTTGACTAAGGCCTTCGGCAGCTCAGCAGACTTCGTCACCAGAACGAGGTCGGCTGTACTGATTTGTTGGGCCACCTGACCGGCGATGGTCGCGTCTTCAAGCTGTGTGGTCAGGTTCTGCCCATCGACAAGGGTGAGGATTCCGGCATAGCTAAGCTCAGGTTCGGCGATCACAGCACTGGCAATTTCGGCCGGGTCGGCGATACCGCTGGCCTCGATTATCACGTGATCCGGCCGGGGTCTCCGATCCAACGCGCTGTCCAGCGCGTTTTGTAAGTCATCGCCCAGTGTGCAGCAAACACAGCCATTGGTGAGGGCGATCGTGTCCTCCTCGGCGCTTTCCAACAATTGAGCGTCAATGTTGATGGCGCCAAAATCATTCACGATGATCATCAATCGCATCTGGTGATCTTCGCCCAGGATACGGTTGATCAACGTGGTCTTCCCTGCGCCCAAATAGCCCGAGACAATTGTGACGGGCAGGGGCATCATCCGATTTTGCCCCGGTTTTCGCCGACTTGTCCCCGATGCATCAACATATGGTCCAGGATCACGCAGGCCATCATGGCTTCGCCCACCGGCACCGCCCGGATCCCAACGCAAGGATCATGGCGCCCTTTGGTGATGATTTCGGCCGGTTCGCCACTCTTGGTGATGGTCTGGCGTGTTTGCAGAATGGAAGAGGTCGGTTTGACCGCAAACCGGACAACCACATCCTGCCCCGTTGATATGCCGCCAAGGATACCGCCTGAATGGTTCGAACTGTAAACTGGTTGGCCGTCATTGCCCATGAAGATCTCATCCGCATTCAGCTCGCCCGTCAGCATCGCTGCGGACATACCTTCGCCGATCTCGACCCCTTTCACGGCATTGATTGACATCATCGCCGCCGCGAGGTCAGTGTCGAGTTTTCCATAGACCGGGGCACCCAGACCGGCCGGCACGCCTTTGGCGACCACTTCGATCACGGCGCCAACCGAACTGCCAGATTTACGCAGTCCGTCGAGGTACGCGGCCCATGTTTCTGCCGCATGGGCGTCGGGCACCCAGAAGGGGTTCTGGTCGATCTGATCCCAATCAAAACGGTCGCGCTCAATTTCATGCGCGCCCATGCGGGTCATGTAACCCTTGATCTCCACCCCCGGGGCAAGCGCTTTGATCGCTTCACGCGCCAATCCGCCCGCCGCAACCCGTGCTGCGGTTTCCCGCGCTGAAGAGCGTCCGCCTCCCCGATAGTCGCGGATCCCATATTTCTGCCAATAGGTGATGTCGGCATGACCCGGGCGGAACTTTTCTGCGATGTCCCCATAGTCTTTGGAACGTTGATCGGTGTTTTCGATCATCATCTGCACGGGCGTCCCTGTGGTTTGCCCTTCAAAAACACCCGACAAAATCTTGACTGCATCGGGCTCGCGCCGCTGCGTGGTATATTTGTTTTGTCCGGGTTTGCGCCGGTCGAGCCAATGCTGGATCATACCCTCATCAATCGGCACACCGGGCGGGCAACCGTCTACCGTAGCCCCCAGGGCTGGTCCGTGGCTTTCCCCCCACGTGGTGACCCGGAACATCCGGCCGAAAGTATTGAAGGACATGAGCGCGCTCCGAAAACCTGTCCAAGCGGCATAAGCGGACAGCGCCGCGATGCCAAGGGGTTACACGGCTTCTGTGTGGTTCTGTCGTCGGTCTTCAAGAGGCATTCCGATGACTTGCTCCCGTCCGCACATCCGCATATATCCAAACGTACCTCGGGGTGCTTCGTGACCGAAGCTGAGATGCGCGCTGCGTGAACCCGTAGAACCTGAACCGGCTAGAACCGGCGGAGGGAAGGTTACAGGATCATACATCCTCCCTTGCCCTGTCGCCGCAAAAGGAGGATGCCAATGAAGTATCTTACATTTGCTGCGGGCGTTTTGAGTGCGGGGGCCGTCATGGCCGACACACCGGAACTGACCGTTTATACCTATGACAGTTTTGTCTCTGACTGGGGTCCTGGCCCTGCGGTCGAAGCGGCCTTTGAAGAAACCTGCGGTTGCGATTTGAAGTTCGTGGGTGCAGGCGATGGGGCGGCACTGCTTGCGCGGCTCAAGCTTGAAGGCGCCCGGTCCGAGGCGGATATCGTTTTGGGGCTGGACACAAACCTGACAGCGGCTGCCGCCGAGACGGGTTTGTTAGCGCCGCATCAAGTCGACGCTGAGTTCGATCTTCCGATTGATTGGACAGATCCGAACTTTGTCCCTTTTGACTGGGGCTATTTTGCGTTTGTGCACAATGCGGACCTTGACGCACCCGCGAATTTCCAGGCGTTGGCGGAGAGCGATTTGAGCATCGTGATCCAGGACCCCCGCTCCTCAACTCCCGGTCTGGGCCTGCTGATGTGGGTCAAGACAGCCTATGGTGACGAGGCGCCGTCCATCTGGGAGGGGTTGTCCGACAACATCGTGACCGTGACCAAGGGTTGGTCCGAAGCATATGGCCTGTTTCTTGAAGGTGAAGCTGACATGGTACTGAGCTATACCACGTCGCCTGCCTACCACCTGATCGCAGAAGAGGACGCTTCGAAAACCGCCGCTGCTTTTGATGAGGGGCATTACATGCAGATCGAAGTTGCGGGTAAGCTTGCCTCGTCCGACCAACCGGAATTGGCTGATCAATTCCTGGCGTTCATGGTGTCGGACGCGTTTCAGTCTGTGATCCCGACAACCAACTGGATGTATCCGGCCGTTACTCCAACGGGCGGTTTGCCGGACGGGTTTGAAACCCTGATCACACCCGAGCAATCGCTTTTGGTGCCTGCCGGAGACGCGCCAGCTCTACGGGATGAGGCCTTGGCCGAATGGCTGGGCGCGCTCAGCCAGTAAGCTCCACTTCGGGTTTCGTCGCGGCGGCGTTGGTTGCCGCGATCATCCTCGGAGCCGTGGCGGCCGTATTTTGGCGGGCCGAGGCCGGCTCTGGCCTTGGGCCGTCAGACTGGGCGGCTATTCGGTTTACCATCTTCCAGGCCATTCTGTCCGCGAGCTTCAGTGTCCTATTGGCCGTTCCTGTCGCGCGGGCTTTTGCGCGCCGTCAATTCCGTGGTCGCGGTGTGCTGGTTACGGTTTTGGGCGCGCCGTTTATCCTGCCGGTTATTGTTGCCGTCTTCGGTTTGCTGGCCGTCTTCGGGCGAAACGGCTGGCTTAGTGTTGTGTTGGGCTGGATCGGTCTTCCTCCTATGCAGATCTACGGCTTGCACGGCGTGGTGCTGGCACATGTCTTCTTTAACTTGCCGCTGGCTACGCGATTGTTGCTACAGGGGTGGGGCGACATCCCGGCAGAACAGTTTCGGCTTGCCGCGCAGCTGGGATTTTCAGCTGGCGACACCAGACGCGTGATCGAACGGCCAATGCTGCTGCGCACTTTGCCGGGCGTTTGGGCCGTCATCTTTTCGATTTGCATTACCAGTTTCGCTGTTGCGTTGACCTTGGGGGGAGGGCCGCGCGCAACCACTGTTGAACTGGCGATCTACCAAGCGTTCTGGCTTGAGTTTGATTTGGGTCGCGCCGCCCTCTTGTCAGTTATCCAGATCATTTTGGCGGGACTGGCGGCTGCAATTGCATTAACGCTGACGCCCTTCGAAGGCTTGGGGGCGGCCCTGGATCGCACCGTACGGCGATGGGATGCAAACTCTGCTGCTATCCGCGTTTGGGATGCTACGCTGATAACCAGCGCGGCCGTGTTTTTGCTTTTACCGATGTTGGCGATCGTTTTGTCAGGCCTTGCGGGGTTTGCGGATCTGCCTGCGCAGGTCTGGCGCGCGGCAGGGATCTCAGTTGGTGTTTCGTTGGTCAGCACAGTCGTACTTTTGGTGGTCGCCTTGCCGATGAGCTGGACCATTGCCCAAGCAAGGGGTTCTTGGGCAGAAGTCGCTGGGATCCTGGGGCTCGCCGCCTCGCCTTTGGTGATTGGCACCGGCTTCTTCGTGATTTTGAACCCGGTTGTGAACCCACAGGACTTTGCCCTTTTGGTCACAGCATTGGTCAACGCGTTGATGGCATTGCCTTTTGCACTGCGGGTCTTGGTGCCGGGCGCGCGTGAAGTGGCACGTGGCTATGGGCGTCTTGCGCTTTCGCTGGATATGCGCGGTAGGCCTTATTTGTGGCTTGTGTTTTTTCCTCGCATGCGGGCGCGGATCGGGTTTGCCGCCGGTTTGACAGCCGCATTATCTATGGGGGATCTGGGCGTAGTGGTTCTGTTTGCAGATCCGCAGGTCGCGACGTTGCCCCTTCAGATGTATCGTTTGATGGCTGCCTATCAGATGGAGGTCGCTGCAAGCGCTGGTGTGTTGTTGTTAGGGTTGTCCCTGCTTCTGTTCTGGGCCTTTGATGCGGGAGGGCGGCGCGGTGTTGCGGCTTGATCAGGTTCTCATAACCAACGGCGCATTCCGATTGGCGGCCGACATAAGTATTGATGCCGGAGCGAAGCTTGCCGTTATGGGGCCGTCGGGCGCTGGCAAGTCAACGTTGGTGAATGGCATCGCTGGATTTCACGATGTTCCGGAGGGCCGCATGACTTGGCAGGGCGAGGACATCACGTATTTACAGCCCGGGAAGCGACCGGTGGCAATGTTGTTTCAGGACAGCAATTTGTTTCCCCATCTAACTGTTAGGCGGAATGCTGGATTAGGTGTGCGACCGGACCTGAAACTCAGCGCTTCGGAATGGGAGCGGGTAGATCAGGCTGTGGCCCGTGTCGGACTTTCTGATTTGGCTGCGCGCCGACCCTCAGAACTGTCGGGCGGGCAGCAGAGCCGCTCGGCTTTGGCGCGCGTTTTGGTGCAGGCCAAACCGATTCTGATTTTGGACGAACCGTTTTCCGCGTTGGGTCCTGCGTTAAAACACGAAATGTTGGATCTTGTGGGCGAACTGGCGACCGAGAGCGGCGCGACGGTTTTGATGGTCACACATGATCCGGACGATGCCGCCCGCCTGGTGGATCAGATCGTCCTTGTTGCGGACGCAAAAGCTCATCTGCCGCAGGACGCGCAGAAAATGCTGGCAGATCCTCCGCCAGCATTAAAGGCTTACTTAGGGCACGCTTAGTCTCCTGGCATCACGCGGCAAAAGCCTGCCGCGTCTTGCAGATCGATAAGGCTGCGCGGGCAGCTTCGCGTCCTTTCTCGACAAAATGCGCCTGGAAGATGGCGTTGTGATGGTCCGTTTCCTGGTATTGGTGTGGCGTGAGCGAGACCGACAGGATGGGAACCCCTGTGTCCATGCCCGCACGCATCAAGCCGTCGACAACAGCTTGTGCAACAAAGTCGTGCCGGTAAATGCCGCCGTCGACAACAAAGGCCGCGCAAGCGATAGCCTCGTATCGGTCGGTTTGAGCGAGGTCCCGTGCGAGGAGCGGCATTTCGAACGCACCGGGTACGTCAAATACATCAACCTGTGATGCGGGGATCAACTCAAGAAAACCATCTCGTGCACGATCGACGATATCGGCATGCCAATTGGCTTTGATGAAGGCAAATCGGGTGTGTGTCATTTGTAATCCTCCTTTAGGTTTTCAGACACGTCACCCAAGGCGATTACGAACGTCTCCGACCCCTTTTCGGAGCGGATACGCACGTTCTCTTTCATCCGGACTGTAACCGTCGGCTCAGGCCTCTCACCTGATCTGCTGACACCCTGTTTTAACAACCGGGCCGCTCGCGGGCTGATCGGTCATGCCGATATACCGCCGGTGGGGAATTTCGCCCCGCCCTGAGAACGCCTTCATGGTTGCAAAGCCGCGATCCGTTGGCAATAGGATTGCTGCGTCACAAAGGAACCAAATCCGATGCATCCGAACCCGGTATTTCATACTGAAGAAGCGCAAACGAACTTGTCTTTCGCTCGTACGCGCGCGTTTGGCGTCCTAGCGGTCAGCGCAAAAGACACCGCGCCGCTGTTGTCTCATGTGCCGTTCCTCGTCGACGAAGAGGGCGCGTGGGCGCATCTTCATCTTGTCCGATCGAATCCGATTGTCCGCGCATTGCGAGAGGGTCAATTGCCAGCGCGCCTTGCTGTGTCTGGACCAGACAGTTACGTGTCGCCGGATTGGTATGGCGTCGATGATCAGGTGCCGACGTGGAATTACATCGCTGTTCATTTGACGGGCGTTTTGGAGTTAAGGCCGCAAAGTGAACTTCACGCTTTGCTGGATCGTCAGTCCGCGCATTTCGAAAATCAACTCTTGCCTAAGGCCCCTTGGACCACGACCAAGATGTCCGATGGGGTTATGGACAAAATGATGCGCCAGATCGTGCCCTGCGCGATGAAGATCGAAGATGTGGATGGCACTTGGAAGATGAACCAGAACAAGCCCGATGACGTTCGTCTAAGGGCGGCGGACGCGATAGCCGAAGCAAGTATGGGTGCGGAGACGGAAAGACTGGCCGGAATGATGCGCAGTGCTTAGGATTACCCCTGCCCCGTTCTGCGGGACACGCGAGCGGAGCACTCTGTTCCCGCAACACACAGAAAAAGGAACCCCAGAATGAAACTGATGATGGCCGGCCCTTCGCCGTTTGTCCGCAAAGTGCGCGTGTTGATCCGCGAGGCGGAGATGACTGACCAGGTCGAAGAGATTGAGGTCATCGCCTCGCCCGCTGGCCCATCAGAGGATTTGATTGCGGCAAACCCGTTGGGAAAAATTCCAGCCTTGCTGCGGGACTTTGGTCCGACCCTTTATGATAGCCGCGTTATTTGTCGGTTTCTCGATGATCGTGCCAATGCCGGGTTCTATCCAGAGGCGCGGCTTTGGGAAGTATTGACGCTGGAAGCGACTGCAGACGGTATGATGGATGCCGCTGTCCTCATGGTCTATGAAGCGCGGTTTCGCGACGAGGCAGTGCGGTCACAAGAATGGGTCGATGCGCAGTGGGCCAAAGTGGATCGCGCCCTGTCAGCGTTGGAAAGCCGTTGGATCAGCCATCTGTCGGGGTCACTGGATATGGGACAGATCGCCTTGGGATGTGCGCTGGCCTATCTGGATTTCCGGCACGGGGATCGCGGATGGCGTGATGGTCGCCCGCACTTGGCCGAGTGGTTTGCTGCCTTCGAATCGCGTGAAAGCATGCAAGCAACCCAACCTGAAGGCTGATCGGATACAGGTCCAAAGCGCGGAACCCTAAGGTTGTAGAGTGTCGGCGCGTTAAGCCCAGTTTCCAAACCACATTTTTTGCATGTCCGCGACGGGGTGCCGCACCTGCGACCACGTGCGCGTCTTTGGTGACTGGACGGGCCTGATTGTCGCCGCTAAATAGCGCGACGAGCAGCTGTATCGGATCGGTACGGCCACTGAGTGTATGGCCTGAGACGGCCCTTAAATGGAGTAAACCTCGTGTCGCACGCAGAAGACCACGAAGGCACCCGGAGGGATTTCCTCTACTACGCCACTGCAGGCGCCGGTGCTGTCACCGCTGGGGCCGCCGTTTGGCCGCTGGTCCACCAAATGAACCCGTCCGCCGACGTACAGGCCCTGTCGTCCATCCGTGTTGATGTCAGTGCAGTTGAGCCGGGCACGCAAATCAGTGTGAAGTTCCTGGGCAAGCCGGTGTTCATTCGCCGCCGCACACAGGAAGAAATTGACGAGGCACGCGCCGTTGAGCTGAGCGATCTGCCCGACGCCGACGCCCGTAACGAAAACCTCGGCAGCGTGCCTGCCGAAGACGCCAATCGCGCGCTGGACGAAGCTGGCGAATGGTTGGTGATGCAAGGTGTGTGCACCCATTTGGGATGTGTGCCCTTGGGAGATGGCGCAGGGGACTTTAACGGCTGGTTCTGCCCCTGCCACGGTTCGCACTATGACACTTCGGGCCGTATCCGCCGTGGTCCTGCACCGGAAAACCTGCCTATTCCGACCGCTGAATTCGTCGACGAAACAACGATCCAACTGGGATAAGGGAGAAAAATATGTCCGGAATTCCGCACGATCATTACGAGCCAAACTCGAAAGGTGAGAAGTGGCTGCACAGCCGTCTTCCCATCGTGGGTCTGATGTATGACACCATCATGATCCCAACCCCGAAAAACCTGAACTGGATGTGGATCTGGGGCATCGTCCTCACCTTCTGTCTGGTTCTGCAGATTGTCACCGGTATCGTGCTGGTGATGCATTATACCCCGCATGTCGACATGGCGTTTGCGTCGGTTGAACACATCATGCGGAACGTAAACGGCGGGCACATGCTGCGCTATCTGCACCAAAACGGTGCCTCACTGTTCTTTGTGGCGGTTTACGCGCACATCCTGCGCGGCCTCTACTATGGGTCTTACAAAGCACCGCGTGAGATCACGTGGATCATCGGCATGCTCATTTACCTGCTGATGATGGGTACTGCGTTCATGGGCTACGTGCTGCCATGGGGACAAATGTCGTTCTGGGGCGCAACCGTGATCACCGGTCTGTTTGGTGCGATCCCGTTCGTGGGTGATGCTTTGCAAACATGGCTGCTGGGCGGGCCCGCAGTTGATAATGCAACGCTAAACCGCTTCTTCTCGCTCCATTATCTGCTTCCGTTTGTGATTGCAGGCCTTGTGATCGTTCATATCTGGGCGTTCCACACGACTGGCAACAACAACCCGACGGGTGTTGAAGTGCGTCGTGGGTCGAAAGAAGAAGCCGAAAAAGACACACTGCCTTTCTGGCCTTACTTCGTGATCAAGGACCTCTTTGCATTGGCGGTTATCCTGGCCGTGTTCTGGGCTGTGGTTGGTTTCATGCCAAACTATCTGGGCCACCCGGATAACTACATTGAAGCGAACGCGCTCGTTACACCTGCGCATATCGTTCCAGAATGGTACTTCCTGCCGTTTTACGCAATCCTGCGTGCCTTCGACACCGATGTGTGGGTAGTGATTGCGGCAGACTTCCTGACCGCAGGCATCATCGACGCGAAATTCTTCGGCGTTCTGGCGATGTTTGGCGCGATCGTTGTGATGGCACTGGCACCTTGGCTGGATACCTCTTCGGTGCGTTCGGGCCGCTATCGCCCAATGTTCAAATGGTGGTTCTGGCTGTTCGTCGTGAACTTCTTTGTCCTGATGTGGGTGGGCGCGATGCCGGCGGAAGGGATCTATCCCTATATCGCTCTGATCGGCTCGACGTACTGGTTCGCATACTTCCTGGTGATCTTGCCGCTGCTCGGTGTGATCGAAAAACCAGATCCGCAGCCAGAGACCATCGAAGAAGACTTTGCGTCTCACTACGGCAAGGCGGGCGACGCCACGCCGGCTGAATAAGAAGGACGAAAACCAATGATCAAACAACTTACGATCAGCGCTGTCGCGGCATTGGCCATGACCGCCGGTTCGGCCTTCGCTGCTGGCGAAGCTGGGTATGTCAAAGACTTTGACTTCTCGTTTGAAGGTCCTTTCGGGACCTTCGACCAGAACCAGTTGCAGCGCGGTCTGCAAGTCTATACCGAGGTCTGTTCCGCGTGCCACGGACTTCAGCAAGTCCCGCTGCGGACATTGTCGGATGAAGGTGGGCCTCACCTTCCAGAAGACCAGATGCGGGCTTATGCATCTGACAACTTCGAAGTCTTCGACCCTGAGCTGGATGATTTCCGTGCCGCTGGTCCAACCGACCACTTCCCAGGATCCAATCTGGAAAATGCACCAGACCTGAGCCTGATGGCCAAGGCGCGTGCGGGTTTCCATGGTCCTTATGGACTGGGTCTGAACCAGCTTTTCAAAGGCATGGGTGGACCAGAGTACATCGCGTCACTTCTGACGGGTTACACCGGCGAAGAGAAGGAAGAAGCGGGTACTATCCTGTATGAGAACAAAGCTTTCCCAGGCGGTTGGATTTCGATGTCGCAGCCGATGTGGGATGAACAGGTCGAATACGCTGACGGCACAGTGGCCACTTTGGAGCAGATGTCAGAAGATGTGTCTGCCTTCCTGATGTGGACTGCAGAGCCCAAAATGATGGCCCGCAAGCAAGCTGGCTTTGTTGGGGTTTTGTTCCTGACCATCCTGTCAGTTCTTCTGTACCTGACTAACAAGCGCATCTGGGCGCCTGTGAAAGGGAAAAAGTCGGCCTGATCCTTTTGGCAGATTGAAATAATACCGAAAAACCCCGCACAGCTGTGCGGGGTTTTTTCTTTGGCAACTTGCGTAACGAATGATACGTCCGGTTTAGCGCGTGCTGACGCGCATGATGGAGTTTTTATGTCTACGATTGCGGGCCACCGCTAAGTTCCGAAAATTGGAACTTTTGTACGTTGCTCTGGCGGACCGAAGCGGACCGCCGAGTTTTCTGCGGCCAAACAATACTAATTCTCATCCGATTTTGGCCGTGCTGCGACGATGCCCATCCGACGGGGCATCGCAAAATCGAAAGACATCAAAATGAAAATCCGAAACATAGAAGAAACAGATATTAGCGATCTACAGCACGTCGCAATTGCGACCGACTTGTTTCCTCCAAATATGCTGCCTGATTTGGTCGAACCAGTGCTCAAAGAGCCGAATGGACCTCATCATTTTCTGACGGCTTTGGAGGGGTCTAGGCCGGTCGGTTTGTGCTACGCTGTACCTGAGGCACTGACGGACAGAACATGGAATATGTTGGCCCTCGCGGTGCATCCTCAGTTTCAAAGACGGGGCTTCGGTCGCTCTTTGGTCCGCGGTATGGAACAGGCTTTAGCCTCGCGAGGCATTCGCTTGCTAATTGTCGATACTTCTGGGTCGCAAGACTTCACCGGTACACGTGAGTTTAATAAGGATCTGGGCTATGCGAACGAAGCGCGCATTCGCAATTTCTGGGCCGAAGGTGATGACAAAATCATCTTCACCAAAGCGTTGGGCTGAACCGTTCAACGAGCCATAACCGGCGATACCCCAAAAAAAAGGCCCTGCGATTTGTTCGCGGGGCCAGGTTCGTTGCCAAGGGAATGCAACATAGGAATTCGAATTGATGCGTTACCAGTCAGATGGGCCTTTGTCCGCAAATGCATGCACCAGGAAATCGATGAAGGCGCGCACCTTAGGCTGCGTGAAGCGGCCGGGCGGGTAGACGGCATAGATGCCCTGTGTTTCCATTGGTAGGTCAGGGATCGCATCCTGTACCAAACCGTTGGCCATGGCGTCTGCATACAGAAAGCTCGGCAGATATGCGATGCCCAGGCCCGAGATCGCAGCGTTCAGGAGCGACTGACCGTCATTGACGCTGAGCCAGCCTGCTGTGCGCACCTGACGCTTTTCTCCGGATGGTGCGGTGATCTTCCACACGTTGCCAGCACCTTGGTTTGAATAGTGCAGCAACTTATGCTCGTTCAGATCGTCGATTTTCTGCGGACGGCCGTAGCGCTCAAAATATTCGGGCGCCGCGATCATCCGACGTGTTGTTTCCGTAAGCTTGCGGGCCCGTAGGGTGCTGTCCTCAAGTTCTCCGATACGAACAGCCATATCGAAGCCTTCCGAAATCAGCTCAACATAGCGGTTGTTCAAAACCATATTCACCGTGATGTCGGGGAACTCTTCAAGGAAGGACGACAGTACGGGTGACAGATGATTAACCCCGAAATCCGTGGCAACCGAGATGCGCAGCAGGCCGGAAGGCGCGCTTTGCATCGATGTGACCAGTGCGTCTGCTTCGCCCGCATCATTCAAAACGCGGCGGGCTCGGTCGTAGTACGCCAGACCGATTTCTGTCGGGGAGACGCGCCGTGTCGTTCGATTTAGCAGGCGCGCACCCAAGCGTGCTTCCAGGCTTGAGACATGCTTGGAAACAGCCGATTTGGAGATGCCCATTTTCTTGGCCGCATCTGTAAATCCGCCCTGATCCACCACGGTGGCGAATGCTTCCATTTCGGTCAGTCTGTCCATGCTCGATGTCCCTTTTGGGGTTGTTCGTTGAGGTGATGGTATCCCTCGCAATAAGGGCAAGAAGACGGCACAGATGAGATAATATCGAGGATTTGCAGGGATCGTTCCCGTGCGCGAAACATGGAAACGACGTGTTTCGCTGAAACGGCTATTCGGTTTGGTGAATTGAAAAAGAGGGATCTTGGACTACGGTTTTCTCCATCACATGGGAGGATCACACAATATGAAGAGATTTGTATTCGGCGCTGCAGCCGCTGTTTTCGTCGCCGGCGCGGCATTGGCCGAAAGCGCCGCTGTGTACGTCGTAAACATCGAGAATGGCGCGACCGTGACGTCACCTGTCACGGTGGTATTTGGTTTGAGCGGGAAAGGAGTGGCACCCGCTGGTGTAGAAAAAGAAGGCACGGGGCATCACCACATTCTTTTGAACCGTGTGCCTTACGGGGAGGCCTCGGATGATAACGAAATGTTGGAATTCGGCATTCCGGCGGACGACAATCACATTCATTTTGGTGGCGGACAAACCGAAGTTGTCCTCGAACTGGAACCAGGCGAGCACACAATCCAGCTTTTACTGGGTGATCACAACCACGTCCCACACGAGCCCGCTGTCGTCAGCGAAGTCGTGACATTCACCGTCACGGAGTAAAGCCCGGTTCGTTTCTGCGGCGACCAGTCCTGTGACCCTCGCAGAACCCGTTCTTTACAGCGTGGCAGCCAAGCGTGTCCCTTGATCGATCGCGCGCTTGGCATCCAACTCAGCGGCAACATCGGCACCGCCGATGACATGTACGGTGATGCCTTTGGCCTCGAGCGCATCAGCCAGGCTCCGCAAAGGAACTTGCCCTGCGCACATCACAATGGTGTCGGCTTCGATCAAAGTGGGATTTTCGCGTGCTTCGCCAAAGCTGATGTGCAGGCCAGCATCATCGATGCGTTCATAATTTACGCCACCGACGAAATTCACGTCCTTCATTTTGAGAGAGGCGCGGTGGATCCAGCCGGTCGTCTTGCCCAATCGTTTGCCGTGTTTTTCGGCCTTTCGCTGAAGCAGAGTGACCTTGCGCGCGGGTGCTTCTGGCTTTGGTCCTTCTGGGGCCAATCCACCCCGATGCGCAGCCGGGTCAGCAACGCCCCATTCTGTCATCCATTCGGGCAGGTTCTCAGTTGGGCTGTCGCCTTGGTGCACCAGGTATTCCGAGACGTCAAAACCAATACCGCCCGCTCCGATGACAGCGACGCGATCGCCAACATCCACCTTGTTGCGCAAAACGTCGATATAGCTGACGACGTTGGCACGATCTTGGCCTGAGATTTCCGGGTCGCGTGGCTCGACCCCGGTTGCGATGATCACTTCATCGAACCCGCCCAGATCATCTGCAGTGACTTCCGTGTTCAGACGTACCTCGATACCTTGAACATCCATCATTGTACGGTACCAGTCGACGAAACCCCAGAATTCCTCTTTGCCGGGGATCTGTTTGGCCATGTTCAATTGGCCGCCAATCTCAGACGCCTTGTCAAACACGGTGACGCTATGGCCACGTTCCGCGCAGGTCATCGCGGTTGAGAGGCCTGCAGGCCCCGCGCCGACAATCGCAATGGACTTCTTGGTATTGGATGGTGTGATCACCAGCTCTGTTTCATGGCAGGCCCGTGGATTGACCAGACATGAGGTCAGCTTGCCGGAAAAGGTGTGATCCAGGCAGGCTTGATTGCAGGCAATGCAGGGTGCGATCTGGTTCGCTTTTCCGTCCATCGCTTTTTTGACGAAATGAGCGTCGGCAAGCATGGGGCGCGCCATGGAGACCATATCAGCACACCCTTCAGCGATGACTGCCTCGCCAACCTCAGGAGTGTTAATGCGGTTTGACGTAATGACCGGGATCGACACATGGCCCATCAGTTTTTGCGTCACCCAGGCAAAGGCGCGGCGCGGCACGGACGTTGCAATCGTCGGTACGCGTGCTTCGTGCCAACCGATACCGGTGTTGATGATTGTGGCGCCTGCCTTTTCGATTTCTTTGGCAAGTTGGACAACCTCGTCAAAGGTCGACCCGTTCGGAACCAGATCGATCATCGAGAGGCGGTAGATGATGATGAAATTGGTGCCTACGGCGTCCCGTGTCCGCCGAACCACTTCGATGGGTAGGCGAATGCGGTTTTCATAGGACCCGCCCCAGCGATCTGTTCGCTTGTTTGTATGTGTGACGATGAACTGGTTTAGGAAGTAGCCTTCCGACCCCATGATCTCGACACCGTCATAACCGGCTTGCTGTGCCAGAACTGCAGCATTCACGATATCGCTGATCTGTTTTTCAATCCCGTCCTCGTCCAGTTCTTGCGGCGGAAAGGGAGAGATCGGCGATTTGACCGGAGAAGGCGCGACGCATTGCGGTCCGTAAGCATAGCGACCAGCATGAAGGATCTGCATTGCGATTTTTCCGCCGGCGTCATGCACGCGTTGGGTCACAATCGAATGGTTCTTCACATCGTCTTCGGTTGTCATCATTGCTGCGCCGGGTAGGACTGACCCTTCCAAGTTCGGTCCGATACCGCCGGTGACCATCAAGGCGACGTCGCCACGTGCGCGTTCGGCGTAGAATTCGGCGACGCGGTTCCAATCCTTCGTCTCTTCGAGGCCCGTGTGCATAGACCCCATCAGCACGCGGTTCTTAAGTGTCGTGAAGCCCAGATCCAGCGGTGCCAAAAGATGTGGATAATCGGTCATAAGTGCCTCCCTTGCCGTGCCGGATAGATTGCCCTGATCCCGCCACATGTCACGTTGAACGCCGCGTCAAGCAGCCGATGCTGTCTGGTTCATGTTGCTGAAACCTTTCTGCTGCAGCTGGAAGGTACCCAAGCGGCAGGTATGATCGTGCTGGACCTTGTGGGTTCCATGCGAGAAAGTTCGCGTAATACGAGACGAGGTTCAGATGTCCCCTGAAGAAATTGCCAAGCTTCCCTATCGACCTTGTGTCGGTGTCATGCTGATGAACGCGGCTGGTCAAGTTTTTGTTGGTCAAAGGCGTGATCGCTATACGGAAGCATGGCAGATGCCCCAAGGAGGCGTGGACAAAGGTGAAGACCCGCGCGATGCAGCGCTGCGCGAGCTTTGGGAAGAAACTGGTGTCACGGCCGATCTTGTTCAGATCGTGGGTGAAACGGTCGAGTGGCTGCCCTACGATTTGCCGCATGATGTTGTGCCGCATATCTGGAAAGGCCGGTATCGCGGGCAAGAGCAGAAATGGTTTCTGATGCGGTTTCACGGGACTGATGATCAGGTTAACATTGAAACCGAACATCCGGAGTTTTCTGAATGGCGCTGGCAACCGGCAGACCAGTTGGTAGAGCACATTGTGCCGTTCAAACGCGCGGTCTACGTGCAGGTCTTGGAAGAATTCGCGCCGCATATCGCGCCGGCCTGATCGCGCTCTGCCTGATCTGGGCGGGGCCAGCCTTGGCTCTGTCCTGCATGCCTTGGACCCACCTGCATGCGTGGGCGGACGCGCAGAACTCCGAAAAACTGTATCTCATTCTGCGTGGCGACCTGATCTTTGACGAACGTGATTTGCCCCAAACCAATTGGGACGATCAGGGCGCGACGCCTGCGGTTAGCTTGATAGACGCCTTTTTCTCGGGGCAACAACTGGGGCGCAACGGGTTTCTGCGTCCGCTTCAAACCGACGTAGTTCTTAACGTGTCATGCTACGGACCGTGGTGTGCCAGCGCCGTGTCCGGAGTGACGTTTATCGCTTTCGCCGAGATGGTGGACGGCACGCTTATCATCGAAACCAACCCGTGTGGTGGATTCCTATTTCCGGCGACGGCGGAAATAGAAGAAGATCTAACGCGCTGCATGCGCGGCGAGCGCTGCGCGTTACCCTAGAGCTGGGCATCCGCGACTTAAGGGAACATCGGAATATGCGGACCGGCATCGTTGGGAAGGACACCGGTTAGCCGCGGGTCAGGTGCAATTTCGATCTGTTGTCTGATGGGGTCGAACCCGGACCGTCGATAAAATGTCAGCGCTTGCGGATGATCAAGCGTGCAGGTGTGAACATGAAACCGGCTGATGTTCCGATCCCATGCCAGTTCGATCGCTTTGTTCATCAAAGCCCGTCCTGCACCTTTGCCCAATAGCGCAGGTGACACGCCAAAAAAGGCCAGCTCGCACTGCCTTGTTTCTCGGAAGTCGAGCTCCAGCAGCGCTTCAGGCTGCCCTTCGACGAACATTGTGGCGATCACAACGTCTTTGTTATCTAGAATATCGCTGAGCGCATCGTCGCTCATCTGCATGCGTGAGAACCACAACCAGTCCTGCGCGCCAACTCTGGCAAACAACTTGCGATAGGTCACCGTGTCCACTGAGGGAAGAACAGACACCTCTGGCACGCCGACGGGGGTTGGCCGAATAACGGGCAGTTGCGTCATTTCAAGATAAGTCACAACGGTCGCGACCATCCCCGTAGGAACGTCGTAAAACCCCGGCGCGAGGCTTTCGGTCACAAAAGGCCCTCCGCCTTCATCAATTCGGCAACCGAGGCTTCGGGTCGAGGACCGATATGGCTGATCACTTCGCGCGCGCAGACATTGCCCATTCTGGCGCAGGTTTCCAAATCCCGACCGGTCGCCATACCGAAGAGGAAACCTGCTGCAAATTGATCACCTGCGCCTGTGGCGTCTACTGGGGTGATCTTTTGCACCGGGACGTCCGTACGCTGGGTGCCCTCCATGACGCTCACACCGTCACCTGAACGCGTGCAGACGACCAACGGACAAATGCCAGCGGTCAGCATCAGTGCATCATCCAGGTGATCATTTTCGAACAGCGATTGAATCTCGGCCTCGTTCCCGATGACGAAATCCAGATCGTGTTCGATCAAAGACAAGAAGTCAGCGCGGTGGCGGTCTACGCAGAAGGGATCGGAGATGGCGATACCGGCCTTCCCGCCTGCAGCTCGGGTTGCACGCGCGGCCTCTCGAAATGCTGTTTTGCCTGCGTCATGGTCAAAGAGATAGCCTTCGAGAAACATCAGTTTCGCGTTGCCACTGACATCTTTCGGCACATCGACCGAAGAAAGACCCGTTGAGATCCCCAGGTAGGTGTTCATCGACCGTTCGCCGTCCGGCGAGACAAAGATCATTGACCGCGACGTTGGCACGTCGCCATCGACCACAGGGTCATTGACAAAATCGATCCCGTGATCGGTCATCGCCTTGGCATAAAACTTGCCCAAACCGTCGTTTTTCACGCGCCCGATAAAGGCAGTGTCCAACCCCAATGCGCCCGCGCCAGCGATTGTATTTGCAACTGAGCCGCCGGGCGTCTGTACTCGATTGTCCATCGCGCCATAAAGCAGTTCCGCACGGTCCTGCTCGATCAGTTGCATGATGCCTTTTTCGATCCCCATATTGTCCAGAAAGGCATCGTCAGATTGTGAAATGACATCGACAACCGCGTTGCCGATCCCGACCAGGTCGTAGGTTTTCATGTATTCTCCGTAAACGTTGAGCCAGAGGCGGTCTGTGTGCGACTCATTCGGTTTTGTCCTCGAAACGGCACAAGTCGCGGATCAGGCACGCCTGGCATTTGGGTTTTCGTGCCACGCAGATGTACCGCCCATGCAGGATCATCCAGTGATGGGCATGCAACTGAAATTCGGCCGGAATGTTGTCTTCGATCGCGCGTTCAACTGCATCGACATCTTTGCCGGGTGCGATGCCTGACCTGTTGCCTAATCGGAAGATGTGGGTGTCGACGGCTTGGGCCGGAAACCTCCACCACATATTCAATACAACGTTAGCCGTTTTGCGACCAACACCCGGCAAAGATTGAAGCGCTGCGCGGGAGGAAGGGACTTCGCCGCCGTACTCCTCAACCAGGATCCGGCTCAGTTTCATGACGTTCTTGGCTTTGTTGCGGTAAAGGCCAATTGTCTTGATATGCTCGATTAGCTGTTCCTCACCCAGATCCAGCATTTTCTGCGGGGTATCAGCGATTTTAAAAAGCTCTTTGGTCGCGCGGTTCACACCCGCGTCTGTAGCTTGCGCGGATAATGCCACTGCCACGACCAAGGTATAAACATTCACATGTTCCAGTTCACCCTTTGGTTCAGGCTCTGCGTCGCGGAGCCGGGTGAAAATCTCGTATATGGTGTGGTAATCAAGTTGTTTTGCCATGCGCGCCTTAATGCCGTGACCGCACCTTCCCCGCAACGTCAAACCGCAGGTTTCGGGTCGCAGCGATGCGGATACGTGCTTATTCTTCGGGATAAGCAAGGAGTTCGAGAGATGAACATTCAGAACACCGATCAAGGATACCACTACAACGTCATGCGGCGAGCCATTGACCTGATTGACGAGGGCGGCACGGGCATGACCCTTGACGATCTGGCGCGTGCGATGAACATGAGTCCCGCGCATTTCCAACGGCTATTTTCGCAATGGGTTGGCGTTTCTCCCAAACGGTATCAACAGTATCTGACATTGGGCCATGCAAAGGCTTTGCTGCGCGATCGCTTCACCACTTTGGAAGCTGCGCATGAAACCGGACTGTCGGGTGGCGGGCGGCTGCATGATCTGTTTGTGCGTTGGGAAGCGATGAGTCCCGGCGATTACGCCAAGGGAGGCGCGGGATTAACCATCTATTGGGGATGGTTCGAAAGCCCATTTGGCCCGACCCTTGTCATGGGCACGGACAAGGGTATCTGCGGCATGGGTTTTGCCGCTGAATCTGGTGAAGAACACGCGATGGAAGACCTTATGGGTCGCTGGCCGAAAGCGCAGTTTGTAGAAGACCCGATGCGTCTGCGCCCGTGGGTTAACGCGGCTTTTGGGACGTCTGGGAACCTGGAGGCTGCGCCACTGTTTTTGATTGGTGCACCGTTTCAAATAAAGGTGTGGGAGGCGCTTTTGACGATCCCATCCGGACACGTGACCACGTATTCCGAGATTGCCGATGCGATTGGCCATCCCAAAGCTGTACGCGCCGTTGGCACCGCAGTTGGGCGCAACCCCGTCAGCTGGCTGATCCCCTGCCATCGTGCATTGCGCAAATCTGGCGGGTTGGGCGGATACCATTGGGGTCTGCCTGTTAAGCGCGCGATGCTGGCCTTTGAGGCGGCAAAGGTGGACGCAGCACCCTCCTGATTTGATGCAGCAAAAAACCGCTGATTTGGCGCGTGTTATTGCATAACAACGCTTTGCTGCGCAGATTACGCACATCACAGGCATGATGCGCCAGGATTTGGCGCGTCCAAAATTTGAGAGCAGACACGTTATGACTATCGCGAAATCCCCACTCGCCTTTGCAACCGTTGCAATATTGGGCCTGACGGCCTGTACCGATCCTGGTCAACTGGGTGACCCGAACAACCCCAACCGCAATCGCGATCAGGGCGTCTTGATCGGTGCTGCATCTGGTGCGGTTCTCGGGCAGATCTTTGGCGGGGACACTGGCTCTACCGCAGCCGGCGCTGTTGCAGGCGCCGTTGCAGGCGGATTGATCGGCAATAACCTGGATAAACAAGAAGCGGATCTGCGCCAAAGCCTGGGCAATGACGACGTTCAAATCACCAATACCGGTGATCGGCTAATCGTGACCTTGCCGCAGGACATTTTGTTTGCGACCGACAGTTTTTCGGTTCGCCCCGATCTCCAGCGCGACCTGCGCACGGTTGCCAGCAATTTGCAGGCTTATCCCGACAGCACGATTCAGATCATCGGTCATACCGACAACACGGGCGACGCCGGCTATAATCAAACCCTATCAGAGCAGCGGGCGAATGCCGTTGCGGACGTACTTTTGGACGCCGGTATTCCATTTTCGCGGATCAGCACAATCGGACGTGGCGAGGACCAACCCGTTGCTTCGAACCTATCGCCGGAAGGGCGCGCACAAAACCGTCGGGTCGAGATCGTTATTCTGCCTAATGCTTGATGCACGTATCTGAATCCGAGGCAGGTTGAGCGTAAGCCCGTTCCATTCGCTTGGTTTGTGTTGTCGTCTGCGTTAGCAAGTCGGAACATGAACCAAGGGTGAGGCACTTCAATGGGCGCATATTCTTTGATTGGCATTTCCGGCTCTCTTCGTGCAGAGGCTACAAACCGCAAGTTGATCCGGGAAGCAGCACGACTTTTTGATCCGGAAACGTATATCGAAGCGGACCTGCGGTTGCCGCTTTATGATGGCGATGCGGAAGAGGCCGACGGTGTTCCGGCTGCGGTGCAGACCCTAGCCGATCAGATCGCGTCTGCGGATGCGGTTGTGATCTCCACGCCGGAATACAACAAAGGTCCGTCGGGTGTTTTAAAAAACGCCCTCGACTGGGTTAGCCGGACCAGCACGAATCCTTGGGCGGACAAACCCGTCGCAGTGATGTCTGCCGCTGCTGGCCGGGCAGGAGGGGAGAGGGCGCAAATGGTTCTGCGCGGCTTCATGGTCCCGTTTCGTCCGCGCATCCTGCAGGGGCCTGAGATCCATCTTGCCTCTTCTGGAAGCGAATTCGAAGAAGATGGCCGGCTCAAAAGCGATCGCTACCTGAGCGCCTTGCAAGAACTGATGGATGGTTTGAAGGCGGAGATCGGACGCTGAACCGGTGCATATCGTTCATGATCTGATCGATCCCGCCCGCGCGACGGCGCTTAACGTTACATTGGGGCGCGTAGGAACTTTTGCTGCAGGCGACCCGCTACCCCCTTTTTATCATCAAATCTATTTTTGGGAGCCGGTTGGCGCCACGGGCTTGGGACGTGATGGGCATCCCCGCGTTGGCGGGTTGATCCCTGATATGGGCTTGCCCCGTCGCATGTGGGCGGGTGGTCGATTGGCCTTTAAAGCCGCACTTCGGGCTGGAGTGCCTGCGGAAAAGCGCAGCAGCGTTGAGAGCCAGACCCACAAGGAAGGGCGCAGTGGGCCCTTGGGTTTCGTCACGTTGCACCATCAAATCTGGCAGGACGACAGGCTTTGCCTGACCGAATGGCAGGATCTTGTGTATCGCGATGATCCTGACCCCAAAGCCCCACGCAACCCGGCTCCGGAAGCCCGTCAGGATGAGCAGAGTGTTCGCGTGCGTGCGTTCGATAGTACGATGTTGTTTCGCTACTCGGCGCTTACCTTCAATGGCCACCGCATCCACTACGATGAAACCTACGCGAAATCGGTTGAGGGATATGACGGTCTGGTGGTGCACGGCCCACTTCTGGCGCAGCTTCTGATGCTTATGGCGGAAGAGGAGATGGGGCCTTTGTCCTCGTTTTCCTTTCGCGCGACTTCGGCGCTTATGCACACGGAAGACGCGACGATTTGCCGGAACGGGCAGGATTTGTGGGTCCGCGGACCGGATGGTCGACAAAACATGCAGGCGCAGGCGGTTGCTTTAGAGTGAGGCATCGACGCGGAAGTCATCTGGGATGGTGTTCCGGCCCTCCAAGACCAAGTCTGCCATGACTTGTGCCACCTTGGGTGCCATGCCAAAGCCAATCTTGAAGCCGCCATTTGCAATGTAGGTGTCTTGCTTGCCGGGCCAGGCGCCCAACATGGGGGCACGGGATCTTGCACGCGGGCGCAAACCGGCCCAGCGTTCGATCACCGTCGCGTCACTCAACTGGGGAACCTGCTCCACTGCGCGGGCCAAGATTTCGTCCAACTGATGATCTGTACTGGTGGGATCGTCGTAATCGCGTTCTGAGGTCGATCCGACCGCTATCGTGCCATCCGCATGTGGTATGATATGCAGGGCGTCCGCGAAGAGCTGCGGTGCATCTGTGGGGAGTGGATCCGCCGGAGACAAGAGCGCCGCTTGCCCTTTGACTCCGTTCCCGACCATGCGCGAGTGCTGTTCGTTCAAAGCTTCGAGACCTGCAACGCCAGTACACCAGATCACCGCACCGGCGTCTTCTCCCTCCGACGCGATGCTAACGTCATTCGAAGCTAAAGCGGCAACAAGCGAGTGGCATGCCCGACGTGGATGCATTCGGGCTGTAAGCGTGTCATGAATCAACAGGCCGGTAGGTGTATGTGGTGTCCATGCACCGATTTCTTCGGCTGCCAATACCTGCCATCTCGCCAGCCCTTGCCACAGATCTTTTGCCGATTGTTCCCGCGCTCTGGCCAGTGACAACGTGTGGTCGTCCATGATCGGCTGCAGTCGTCCCGTGCGCCCATATCCCGAAGAAACACCTCCGGAGGTTTCCACTTCCGTCCAGAAATCGCTCGCTGCAATCAGGCTGTCGAATTGGAAGGCTTTCTTCTGGTTCCAATTCTCTGGCACGTGGGGCGCCAAGGCGCCGACGAGCCCACCACTTGCGCCCGCACCGGGACCGTTGGGATCAATAATCTGCACCCGCGCACCACGTTTTGTGCAGACCCAGGCAATCGACAGGCCGAAAATGCCTGCGCCACGAATCGTGATATCGACCATTGCCAAGGTCCGTTCCTTTCGCCAGTGTCGCGCTGTTTGAGGCCTACATAGGGATCTTTGCGATGCAGGGCCAGCGGGCCGAATTAGACTGGCGAACCGGTGATGTGCCGGTGTCGGTGCACTTTGATGATCCTTATTTCTCTCTCGATGATGGATTGGCTGAAACACGTTATGTGTTTCTTGAAGGAAACCGCTTGCCTGACCGGTTTGCGCCCGGGTTCCATCTGGCTGAATTGGGGTTCGGGACTGGCTTGAGTTTTCTGGCGGCCTGGGCGGCTTGGGAAGATGCTGGGATCACTGGGTCGCTTCAATTCACATCGTTTGAGGCCTTCCCCATGTCACGTCAGGACATGGCACGGGCCCACAAGGCATTTCCCGAGTTGCAGCGGTGGTCAGGGCGGTTACTTGCAGGGTGGACAGGAGAGAGCGGGAGTTTTGATCTGGGAACGGCTACGCTGAATGTCCTCACAGAGGACGCACGAGAGGCTTTGCCTGCGTGGAACGGGAAGGCCGATGCGTGGTTCTTGGATGGTTTTTCTCCCGCCAAGAATCCCGAGCTTTGGGAAGCGGGCCTTATGGCGGATGTGGGGCGCCACACAAAACCCGGCGGCACAGTCGCGACCTATACGGCTGCGGGCTTTGTACGCCGCGGGTTGGCGGCCGCTGGCTTTGCGGTCGAACGTCGCCCTGGTTTTGGCAGGAAACGCCATATGACAGTTGGCCAATTGGTATGAGTGCTGGGAACAACACGCGCCTCGGGATCCTGTTGATGATCGCGACGACCGTCGTCTTTGCACTCCAGGATGCGATCTCGCGTCACTTGGCGGGCGAGTACAACGTGCTGATGGTCGTGATGATCCGCTATTGGTTCTTCGCAGCCTTTGTCATCACGATCGCCACACGCAGGGCAGGTGGCGTGCGTGCTGCGGCGCAAACCAAACAGCCACTTCTCCAGACGTTTCGCGGTGCTTTATTGGCCTTGGAAATCTGTGTGATGGTTGCGGCATTCACCGTATTGGGCCTTGTGGAAAGCCATGCGGTTTTTGCCTGTTATCCCTTGCTCGTCGCCGCCTTGTCCGGCCCGGTGCTGGGAGAAAGAGTTGGCTGGCGCCGCTGGATGGCTATTGGCGTTGGGTTCGTGGGGGTCATGATCATCCTGCAACCGGATGGTTCCGTCTTTGACCCAGCCGCGCTCATCCCACTTTGTGCAGCGCTTATGTTCGCGCTCTACGGGTTGTTGACCCGTTATGCGGCGAGACGTGACGATGCGGCGACCTCGTTTTTCTGGACCGGAACGGTGGGCGCCGTCGTGATGACAGTAATCGGGGTCTGGTTTTGGGAGCCGATGAGTGGTCCGGATTGGGCATGGATGGCGTCGTTATGCGTGACCGGTGCTTTGGGTCATTGGCTGCTCATCAAGTGCTATGAAGTGGCCGAAGCCAGTGCAGTGCAACCCTTTGCCTATTTCCAATTGGTGTTTGCGTCAGCCCTTGGGCTATTGGTGTTTTCCGAAGCTATTCGCGCGAATGTGGCAATTGGGGCGGCACTGATTGTAGCGGCGGGCCTCTTCACCTTTTGGCGGGAGCGTCAGGCGGCGGGCTAGACAGCTTCAGCTGACTTATTCGGACGTCCAGCGCAGCGTGGACCCAATGAGCTCCTCCCGAAACGGTACGGGATGAGGGTCTTTGCCCAAGCGTGCGCGATAGACTGGCAGGCTTTCCGCCACCCGCATCACGTAATTTCGCGTTTCGTTGAAGGGGATGTGCTCAATCCAATCGACGATATCCATGTCGCCTTTGCGTGGATCGCCGCGCTCGTTCATCCACCGGATTGGGCGACTTGGGCCCGCATTATACCCGGCCGCCATCATAATGACATTTCCATCAAACTCGCGCGCCAGACCGACAAGGTAGGTCGCGCCGAGTTTGGCATTGTACTCCGCATCCCGGGTCAGGCGTTCTGTGCTGTGTTCCGAACTAACACCGAGCCGGCGCGCGACGTCTTGGGCCGTGCGCGGCATGACCTGCATTAAGCCGCGTGCCCCGGCACCTGAGACGACCTTTGGGTCGAATTCGCTCTCGCGACGCGCGATAGCAAGGTTCATTTCTGGATGCATCGGTAGGTCACTTTCGACCATGGGGTGCAAGGGATAATAGGCAGCTGGGATGACAATGCCGCGTCGGGCGACGCGTTTGCCGATCATCACACCCAGATGGGGTTGTTTGAGCTCCAATACTGCTGAACCGAGCTGCGCGGCTTGTGTCGGATCAAGGCTTTCTGCGAGATGAGTCAGGAAACGTTCTGAAAGGTCCAGTTCTCCAGCCGCCAAGAGCATCAGGCCCGCTTTGAAAACCGAGCTTTCGACAAACGCAGCTTCTCTCCAGGGTGCCACGACCGCCTCTTCGCCAAGAGTAGAATCGAAAGCGATGCCGCCGCGCTGGGCAGCAAGAAGCCCGTAGAAGGACGTTTGATGGGCTGCACCCGCTGCATAGGCCGCTTGCGCGTCTGTGACATTCCCCAAGGCTTCATGCGCGCGACCCAACCAATACCCCGCGCGACCTTTAGAGATTGGCGTGAACACGGCACCGTCAAAACGCTGGAAATGAGAGAGCGCCACTTCGGGGTCGTTCAAATAGGTGAGCGCCAAATAACCGGATAGCCATTCGAGATCCGCAAAAGACGACCCCTCCGTTAAGTGGTGTGTCGACGCAATCTGATAGGCCAGCTTTGCATTTCCGGCGCGCATTTCAGATCGCGCCAAGTTGCGGCGCCGTGGAGCCCATTCAGCTGGTTGCCCCAAAGCCTCCGCATCCGTTGAGCGCTCTAACAGCAATTCGATGGCCGAGGCATCACGCCCTTTGCGCGCGCGCCAGACAAAGCGTTCATAGGCTAGGCCAGGATGATCGCGCAGATCCTCATTGACCGCTTCGATCAACGTATCAACACCCGCGGCTTGATCGTGCAGCGCGATGCGGGCCCTAGCCAGTTTTTTCCAGTCGTCGCCCACCAAAGGTATCGCCCGCCGAGCGCTCGCCATATCTCGCTGCCAGATCATCTGATTCAAGCGCGCCGAATGGTGATCTTTCAAAAGATCGCGGTGCTGTTCGAGGTATAAATCCTGCACGGATTGAGGCATCGCAAGCGTACGCCACGCCATAATGATCGCGGCATCGGCCTCTCCACTCCGATCGACCTTATCTAATGCGTCGGCATACTCGTAAACGCCTAACGCTGTTCGTGGAGATCGTTCATCAAAAAATGCAACCAAACGATCTGGGCTTTGGTTGGCCATGTTGTCTTCGTTTTGTCGGACCAACCAGCTCAAGCCGGGCCAATCTGCCCGCCGGGTCAAAAAGCTGGAAACATCTTCGAAATCCCCGTTTCCGGCGCGCAACCAATGCCATTCAATAATATCGCGTGCGACTGGGTTTCGGACCGCTTCGCGTGCGGTCTCCCAATCACCCTGCTTCATGGCAGAAAACGCTGCTGCGAGCTCTTCGTTCTCTTGCGCCAGCACAACGCGCGGCAAGCAAAACACAATGACCAATACGAGGCGGAACAGAATACGCGACATCTCTTGCTTTTTCGACAGCAACCGGGGATAGAGCCTGACACGATAATCCGTGCCGGTTTTGGATCAATTCACAATCCCGACACGTCATTCAGCACCGGCGGTCTTTTGCCGCCAGACCAGATAAAAGGAGCGTGGTCATGTTTAAAGGCTCAATGCCAGCACTCGTCACGCCGTTCCAGGGCGGCGAACTGGATCTGGAAACGCTGAAGAAACTTGTGGAATGGCATATTGGCGAAGGCTCGCACGGACTTGTGCCCGTTGGGACAACTGGCGAAAGCCCGACGTTGAGCCATGACGAGCATGAAACTGTTGTCGAAGAGGTCGTGAAAGCGGCAGCGGGGCGTGTGCCGGTGATTGCAGGTGCAGGGTCGAACAACACACTAGAGGCGATTCGCTTTGTGCAGCATGCTGCAAAGGTTGGTGCAGACGGTGCCTTGGTAGTCACGCCCTATTACAACAAACCGACGCAACGCGGATTGATCGCGCATTTCACAGCTCTGCACGATTGTGCCGAGATTCCGATCATCATCTATAACATCCCTGGCCGGTCGGTGATCGATATGACACCCGAGACAATGGGAGAGTTGTCGAAGCTACCGCGGATTGTTGGAGTTAAGGACGCGACGGGTGATCTCGCGCGCGTCTGTGACACCCGCCTGACCTGCGGAACCGACTTTCTCCAGATCTCCGGCGAAGACGCGACCGCACATGGTTTTAATGCGCAAGGCGGCGTCGGCTGTATCTCGGTCACTGCAAACGTCGCACCTAAACTGCTGAGCCAGATGCAGGAAGCGTGCCTGGCTGGAGACTATGCAACGGCTCTTGAGATTCAGGACCGGTTGATGCCTTTGCACAAAGCGGTATTCGCTGAGCCCGGGTTAGTTGGCGTGAAATATGCGATGTCGAAGCTCGATTTGTGCTCGGACGAAGTGCGCCTGCCACTGGTTGGATTGTCTGACGCGACAAAAGCCAAGGTTGACGCAGGACTTAAATTCGCGGGCCTGCTGTAAATAGCGGCACCTCAGTTTGGACGATGCGCCCTCTCTGTTTCTGAGAGGGCGTTTTCTTTTGGGCGTAGGCGCAGATCGCTTGGCTGTATCAGCTAAACTGTCTTTTTGTTATCGCTGTCCGTAGTAAAGACCGACGACATGTTCGGCCTCAGCAAAGAAGAGCCACCGTGACACGAGCACTCCGGCGATATGACTGAGGATCGCGAGCGCTGCAAAGACATGGCTGAAGGGCAGCGTGAGGACAAAGATCGGGACAGCAAACGCCAACAGAACTGCCACAAGCCGAAGCAGTTTTGCGTGTGAACGACCCACAACAAACACCATTTCACGGGTGAGGTAGTTTGTACCTGTATGCGGTGGCTCAAATGCGCGGGGGGTGCCGATCGATCCCAATCCGGTGGCGGTGGCCAAGGACGTATCGGATCTTGCCAAAGCGTTTTCGCCGCGGATCCACCAGGCCAGTTGCACCGCTGCAGTCAGTGCCAACAGGATCCGGGCCAGCTCAACTTGGCCCGCCAAAAGTGCTCCGCCTGTGCTGGCATAGGCCAGAAACAGGATCGGCGTGATCACTGTATTCCAGCGCGGAACGGTCTTGAGTTGCGTGTAGATCATCGAGGTGGTCAGAACCGTCGCAAGGCAAAATGCAGCTCCGATCCATCCAAGCATTGCCCAATGCGCATCGAAAAAGACACGACCTAGTCCAACAAACCCCATGACAACCAAGGCGACGACAGCACACCAAGCTTCACGCGACAGCCAACTGGACCGCCACTGAGTGAACGCCTTTATCGCGCGTTCAGGGTGGCCAAGGTGGAAGGTCGAGGCCAGCAAACCCCCGACCGCCAAAAGGTAGGCAAGAGCGAAAAACACAAAAGCCACCCAACCTGTTGAACCAGGGTAGCCAAGCCCAAGGAAGAACAAGAGACCAAAGCCCAAACCAGACAAGGTGGTAAATAGAATAACGGAAGGAGCGGGATGCATCAGGCACCTCCCGTTTTGTTGCCATCAAGCTTGCCGAGCGTCTTGTCGATCCATCCAAGGAAACCTTGAGGCTCTTCCGCAACTGGTGCCAGAAGCGGAGCGAGAATGTCGATATCTGTGTCTAAGGTGTCTTTGGGTCTGGGCGGCAGGTATTTGTTTACTGGCTTTGTCCCTTGTTCAGGCATCAAATCCATCCCGCCACGCTCTGCGGTCAGTTTAGAGACATTGCTATCGGGGTCGGCAAAATCACCAAAATGGCGCGCGCCGGCCGGACAGGTGCGCACACAAGCTGGCTCACGATCTTCTTCGGGCAGGTTCTCGTTATAGATGCGGTCGACGCACAAGGTGCATTTCTTCATGACTTTCTCGGCACCGTCCATCTCTCGTGCGCCGTACGGGCAGGCCCACGCGCAAAGGCCGCAGCCAATGCAGTCGCTTTCGTTGACCAGAACGATGCCGTCTTCGACGCGCTTGTAACTGGCGCCTGTTGGGCAAACGGTAACGCAAGGTGCATCTTCGCAGTGCAGACACGACTTGGGAAAATGGATAAGTTGCGGCAAACCCATTTCGGGCTGCACTTCGTAAGAATGCACCCGGTTCAGGAAGGTACCGGTTGGATCGGCCCCATAGGGGTCCTGATCCGACAAGGCGGCCCCGTAATTTTCGGTGTTCCAGCCTTTGCAGGATATCACGCAAGCATGGCAGCCCACGCAGGTGTCCAGGTCGATGACGAGACCCAGCTTACGTTCAGTCTTTTCAGGGAGTAGGGTCATGCGAAGGCCTGTTGAACTAAGGGCTTATGGCGTACGACGGGTTCTTCCTTTGATGGATCCCAGGTCAAGATGAACCAAACGAAAGATCCCAGGCTCAGCGCTACAAAGCCTGCGATTAGCAAAAGCGTGCGGGACTTCGATGTCATTTTCCAAGTTTCCACTTCAATTCAGCTGGTCCTTGACCGACCGGAGACTCCATCGGCGGGAAGGCTGGTTGCGCCTCGCTTGGTGCGTCGGCCTTTTCTATGCGGACTTTCAGATCGAACCAGGCTGCCTGCCCGGTTATCGGATCCGAATTGGCCCATCTCAGCCCATCACCTTTCGGCGGAAGCAATTCATGGATCAGGTGGTTCAAAAGAAAACCCTGTGTGGCCTCTGGCGCGTCTTTGTCCAGCGCCCACGCCCCTTTGCGTTTTCCAATGGCATTCCATGTCCAAACCGTGTTGGCATTGAGCGCGGCCATATGCATGACGGGCACCGTGATGTCGCCATGAGGAGACGTGACGCGGACCCAATCGCCATCAGCCAAATCATGCGCTTCCATCAAGTTAGTAGGTAGGTACAGTGGATTGCGTCCGTGCAACTGACGCAACCACGCATTTTGCGTGCCCCAGGAATGATACATCGCCATCGGCCGCTGGGTCAGGGCGGTGATGGGAAACTCCTCGCCCTTGTTATCGTCGTCTGTGCTGTACCAGATTGGCAGGGGGTCGAACTGCGCCTTGATCCGTTCGCGCAAGTGATCTGGCGGTTGGCGCGTGCCATGCCCTTCGGCGGCGAGTTGGAACTTGCGCAGCGGTTCAACATAAAGGTTGAACAGGTAAGGTTGCGGGCTGTCATAGATCCCCAAGTCCACGGCCCATTCCTGATAGGCCGCATTCCACGGTTTATAATACTGAGCCTCATGCGGGATATGCCCAACCCAAAACCCACCGTTTTCGATGTAGGTATCAAGCTGGTCTGGATTCACGTCGCCACGACCGGATGCCTCGCCTTTCCCGCGCCAGCCCGCCAAGGGCCCGATGCCAGGCTTGCGTTCATGATTGACAATGTAGTCGGCGTAATCCGCGTATTTGGCTTTCCCGTCGTCGCCGGTAAAACCGGGCAGCTTCATCTTGTTGGCCAGTTGGATCAAGACGGTCTGAAACCCGCGCACATCGCGGTCAGGCTCGATCACTGGCCAACGGATGGCATCGGCTGCCGCTTCCGCTTCGCAGATCGGGCGATCCAACAGCGAGATGCAGTCGTGGCGTTCCAAATATGTCGTGTCGGGCAAGATCAAATCGGCATAGGCGACCATTTCCGAGGAATAGGCATCCGAATAGATGATGCGCGGAATGACGTATTCCCCGCTTTCGTCCGTGTCGGTCAGCATCTCCATCACACCTTTTGTGTTCATGGAGGAGTTCCACGACATGTTGGCCATATACAAAAACAGCGTGTCGATCTTGTAGGGATCACCCGCATAGGCGTTTGAGATGACCATGTGCATCAGCCCGTGCGACGACATTGGGTTTTCCCAGGTAAACGCTTTGTCAATGCGCGCGGGGCTCCCATCGGTTTTCAGGGCAAGGTCATCCGGACCATGCACAAACCCAAGGTGCGGCCCGTCAAGCGGCATGTCGGGCGTTGTTTTGCAATGCGGTTTCGGATGCGCTTCTGGCGGCTTTGGATAAGGCGGTTTGAAGCGGAAGCCGCCAGGAACCTCAACCGTTCCTAAGATGATTTGCAGTACGTGCAATGCGCGGCAGGTCTGGAACCCGTTGGCGTGGGCCGAGATCCCACGCATTGCGTGGAAGGAAACCGGGCGACCTGTCATCGAGGCGTGTTTTTCACCCCGAAAATCGGTCCATTCCTGTTTCAGTTCAAAGGCCTCGTCGAAGGCAACCCGCGCCAGTTCGGCAGCGATTGCGCGAATGCGGTTGGCAGGGATCCCACATCTGTCGGCAACAGCTTCAGGGGCGTACTGCGCATCCAGGTATTTGTCCATCATGAGGTGGAACACCGGCCTGTGCGTATTCCCGGCGTGCCGATGGGTGCCGGTCAGGCTTGGCCGCACACCTTTTTGGTCAAACGGCGTGAGCTTACCTGTGATCCTGTCAATCACCAGCGGCTTGCCATCCTCGTCGCGGTGTAACAGACCATGCTCTTCGGATTTCGGGTCTGAATTGACCAAACAAGGCGCGTTGGTGAATTGCGCCAAGTATTCGAGGTCAATCTTGCCTGACTTCATCAAACAATGGATCAACGACAGGATGAAAAGACCGTCTGTGCCGGGGGTGATGCCTACCCAATCATCCGCAACAGCGTTGTAGCCTGTACGGATAGGATTCACGCCTATGACCCGTGCGCCGCGCTCTTTGATCCGACCAATCCCCATCTTGATCGGATTGCTGTCGTGGTCTTCAGCAACACCGAACAGCATGAACAGCTTTGTGTGTTCCCAGTCCGGTTGTCCAAACTCCCAAAACGCGCCGCCCATCGTATAGATGCCTGCTGCAGCCATATTCACCGAACAGAATCCGCCATGCGCGGCATAATTCGGGGTGCCAAAGTTTTGTGCCCAGAACGAAGTGAAGCTCTGTGACTGGTCACGGCCGGTAAAGAAAGCAAGCTTCTCTGGGTTGGACTTGCGGATGGGTTCAAGCCAGCTGACCGCCAAGTCCAGTGCTTCGTCCCAACTTATCTCTTCGAATTCTCCGGACCCGCGAGGGCCAACACGCTTCAATGGTGCGCGCAGACGGGACGGCGCATTGACCTGCATGATACCCGCAGACCCTTTGGCGCAGAGCACACCTTTGTTGACAGGATGGTCCCGATTGCCCTCGATATAGGCGACTTTACCATCCTTAAGATGGACGTTGATCCCACATCGGCAGGCGCACATGTAACAGGTCGTCTTGCGGACCTCATCTGACACCTTGGGCGACAGATCAAGCTGTGGCTGGCTATGCGCCATAAGCTCCTCCCCTTATCCATCTGACGTTTGGCCAGATTGGTCTTGTGCGCAACCGGTTTTCTCTATTTGCGCATTTGTTGGAATTCTGACTTTCAAATGCAGGAAAGTGAAGAACAAACCGTCTCATGTGCTTAACACCAAGCGTGCGATGCCTAGCACGGCTAAAAGGATAAGCAGCGTGAGGCAGAATGGTTTGTAATAAGGTTCCCATTTCGGCACGAACAATGCCTTGCCGACAAAAACGCCAAGCAGCGTTGGGGCGACCAAGATCATCCCACGTATCGCAGCTTCGGATGTCATCGTACCGACCGCTAGATGGGCGATAAGCCCGATCACACCGCCCCCCAAAAGATAGATATTCAAAGTGCCCCGCATGCGCCGTGCCGGAAGGTTTCGCGCCAGAGCGTAGAGGGCGATAAACATACCACCCGCGCCGGACAAGCCGGTCACCATGCCTGCGCAAAAGCCGGATGAAAGGGTTCCCGGCGTCGTCGCAAGAAAAGGGATTGTCATTTTCCAGAGCTGGAGTAGCGCCAAGACGATCAAGAGCACAAGTGCTGTTAGCTTTGATACGAACGGGTCCATCATAAGGGATAAAGACAGAGAAATCGGCAGCCCTATGCCCGCCGTCAGCATCAGCAAAGCAGCTGTTTTTCGGTCACCATCGGCCCAGCCGCCTTTCATCAAAACCAAAGATGCGGCCATTTCCAGAAACCAAAAGGCAGGGATCAGCTGAATTGGGGGAATAACCGTGGCCAATATGGCCATCGCCAAAGCAGATAGACCAAACCCGGAAAACCCACGTACGGCGCCGGCCATGAAACATGCGGCAATGGCCAGCACAGTAACGCTTGGAGAGAGACCTAGAAGGTCACTCATTGCCGTTCAACGCGATCGTCACGCCGTTTGTGGGCGCATGTCAGCTGGGTCGATCCCTGCAACTTCGACGGGCTCTTTCATCGCATCGCGGCGGAATGGCTCTCCGAGTTCTTGGTTGATCATCGCTTCGATCAGAGTGGTCTTGCCATGTTTCATCTGGTCTTCGATCGCGGTGTTCAACGCGTCCGTCAGTTCTTCCATCGTGCGCGCTACCACACCCTTCAGACCACAGGCTTGAGCAATTCCCGCATAGGACACCTGCTCGTCCAGTTCTGTGCCCACGAAGTTATCGTCAAACCAAAGGGTCGAGTTCCGCTTTTCGGCGCCCCACTGATAGTTGCGGAATACGATTTGCGTGATCGCTGGCCATTCACCGCGGCCGATGGCTGTGAGTTCATTGACAGCAATCCCAAAGGCACCATCGCCCGCAAAGCCAACAACAGGCACGTCAGGGCACCCAATCTTTGCGCCAACGATGGATGGCAGGCCATAGCCGCAGGGACCGAACAATCCAGGCGCGAGATATTTACGACCTTCATCGAACGACGGATAGGCATTACCGATGGCGCAGTTGTTGCCGATGTCGGACGAAATGATCGCCTCTTTGGGCAGGGCGGATTGGATCGCGCGCCATGCCATGCGCGGGCTCATCCAGTCGGGTTTGTCGGCGCGGGCACGCTGGTTCCACGTGGTGCCCGGATCATCATCTTCATGATCCATCGAGCTAAGTTGCTGTGCCCACGCGGATTTGGTTTGAGCGATATGTGCCTTGCGCTCTTCTCTGCCCTGATCGCCTGCACTGTCAGACAGGTTGTCCAGGATGCCATGTGCAACCTTCGCGGCGTCTCCGACAATGCCGACACTCACTTTCTTCGTCAGGCCAATCCGGTTCGGATTGATGTCTACTTGGATGATTTTCGCGTCGGCCGGCCAGTACTCCATGCCATAACCGGGCAGGGTGGAGAACGGATTGAGACGCGTGCCGAGAGCCAGAACCACGTCCGCTTCCTTGATCAACTCCATCGCTGCTTTCGATCCGTTATAACCCAGTGGCCCGGCAAAGAGCGGGTGCGACCCGGGGAACGCATCGTTGTGCTGGTAACCGACGCAAACAGGCGCGGTAAGCTGTTCAGCAAGGGCCTGCGACGCGGCGATACCGCCGTCAGACAGAACCACACCAGCGCCGTTCAGGATGACCGGCGTTTTTGCCTCGGACAGCAGCTTCGCTGCTTCAACGACCGAGTTCTCGCCACCAGAGGACGCTTCAAACGCAATTGGATCAGGAATGTCGATATCGACGACCTGGGTCCAAAAATCGCGTGGGATATTAAGTTGAGCCGGCCCACAGAGCCGTTTGGCCTGTGAGATAACGCGGGTTAGAACTTCGGCGACCCGCGTTGGGTCGCGGACCTCTTCTTGATAGGCGACCATGTCTTCGAACAGTTTCATCTGTTCGACTTCTTGGAAGCCGCCTTGTCCGATTGTCTTGTTTGCCGCTTGGGGTGTGACCAGCAACAGCGGTGTGTGGTTCCAATATGCTGTTTTTACAGCGGTCACAAAGTTGGTAATGCCCGGACCATTCTGCGCAATCATCATCGACATTTTGCCGGTGGCGCGCGTGTAGCCGTCTGACATCATGCCGGCGCTGCCTTCATGCGCGCAATCCCAGAAGGTAATACCGGCCTTGGGAAAGAGATCAGAGATTGGCATCATGGCGGATCCGATGATGCCAAATGCATGTTCGATCCCATGCCTCTGGAGGGTTTTCACAAATGCTTCTTCGGTCGTCATTTTCATGAGAGGTCTCCTGCGGACAAGGGCTTAACCAGACGGTTGTACGAACACCCCATACCGGAGTTTAGGGCCAGTTGCATTGGCCGAATATGGCCAGCCTATGCAGATTGTATAGCTTGGGCAATTTTCGCAATGCCGTCATCGATCCTATTGGCGGGAATCGAAGAGTAGGCCAGCCGATAATACTGTTGCGGCTTGGTGTTTCCACGAAAGAACGGCGCACCCGGTTCTATCAGCACCGATTGCTCGCTGAGCTGCCTGGCTGTAGCTGTCATATCCACACCGTCCGGCGCCTGCATCCAGAGAGAGCTACCACCGTAAACTCCGCTGCCAGCGATCATCAGCCCATGACGCTTGATCGACGCTTCCATCGTTTCCCGGCGTGCATGCAACGCCTTGGCTGTTTGGCGGATCTGGGCGTCGTAGTGTCCAAGGGACAGAAAATACGCAGCCGTTCGTTGAATATGCCCTGGCGGATGTCGCAGGACTTGAGCGCGGAGCGCGCGTGCCTCGCGAATAAAGCCTTCGGATCCCACCAGGTATCCCAACCGCAATCCAGGGAATAGTGATTTGGAGAAACTACCGACGTAAATCACGCGCCCGTCTTCATCGAGAGATTTTAAAGAGGGCGAAGGTGGTGCCAAAAAAGACATCTCAAATTCGTAGTCGTCTTCGAGGATAACAGCGTTGGCATCACGCGCGTAATTTAGCAGTTCCTTTCGGCGGCTCAGGGGCATCGTTGCAGTTGTCGGGGCTTGGTGGCTTGGAGTAACGAACACTACATCTGCTGTGTCGGGAAGGAGAGCAGGCTGCAAACCATCTGCATCCACAGGCAGGGCGCTCACGTCGCATGGCAGTTGTTCGACAATATCTCGCAGCGCGTAATAGCAGGGGTCTTCTATGACCACATGTTTCCCTTTGCCGAGCAGCAGATGTGCAGCCAGCCACAAAGCGTTCTGAGCGCCGAGAGTGATAAGTATCTCTTGGGGACGCGCGCTGATCCCGCGTCTGGGCAAGGTATGTCGTGCGATGAATTCGATTAGCAGCGGATCATCCTGATCATAGTAGTCAGTGGTCAACGACGTGAAATCACGTTGGCCCAAGGCGCGAATGGCGCATAAGCGCCAGTTGGCGTGATCAAACAGTCCGGCATCGGCTTGGCCGTAGATGAAAGGGTGTTTGAAGCTTTGCCAATTCTCTGGCTTGCGTGGCGTATCACCGTTGGAAAACTTACCCGCCAACGCGCTATCCCAATCGACGCGATCGGCGGTCGTGACTGATGGCGCGTAAGCAGGCGGTACTGGGGCATTCTCGGACACAAAATATCCCGAACGACCGCGCGATGTGATGTAGTCGCTCGCCACAAGCTCGGTATACGCCAAAGTGACCGTGATCCGGCTCACCCCGAGATGCGTAGCCAGTTTGCGTGAGGAAGGTAGTTTTTCGCCACGGTGAAACCGCCCGGACAAAATCCCTTGCGCAATCATCTGTTGGATCTGCGCTTGCAGGGTGCCCTGTGCATCTTGGGAGAGAAAAAAGGTTTCGACTGAGACCGCCATGGCTTGTCAGATAGTCTGGATATAAGCGCAATGCAATCTGGACTGATGAATGTACCATTGACAGATTATAAAGAAACTATAAAACTAGTTATATAGATTCGAGGAGTCGATGAATGACGTGGGAAGAAGCTTCGGCAGGATTTGCCGCCATGGGATCGGAAGCACGCTTGCAGGTCCTCCGCAGTTTGATCCGTGCGGGTGAGCCAGGTTTGACGGTTGGAGAGATTCAGGACCGTACAGGAATCGCGCCCTCCACCTTGGCGCACCATTTGAAGTTTCTCAGCGGCGCGGGCGTCATTCGACAAGAAAAAGTGGGTCGCACAGTGACCAACCAAGCCGATTTCAGACAGCTCGAAAACTTGGCGGCATTCATTCTAAGCGAATGCTGCTCAGACGAATTTAGAAAGGCAGCGAACGATGGCTGACACTACGCAAACACTTCGCGCAGACCGGGCGGTTTGGCCCTATCTGAAAACGCCATGGGCGATGATCGTGCTGATTATGGCGCTTGTCGCGTTGCTTGATCCAGGCAATTTGGTTGAAACTGCCAGTTTCGCCGCGCGCGCATTAGCGAATACGGCGCCTTACATTGCCTTCGCGGTTCTTTTGTTGGCCTACCTGAAAGCGACGGGCGCAGAAGTCATGGTCGCCCGGGCCTTTCAGGGTCGCGAAATACGTATGATCTTTCTAGCGGCCATTTTCGGGGGCCTTGCGCCGTTTTGTTCGTGTGAGGTCATTCCGTTTATTGCCGGGCTGCTGGCTCTCGGGGCTCCTTTGTCCGCCGTGATGGCCTTTTGGCTGTCATCCCCATTGATCGACCCGCCGACCTTGTTGATCACAGCTGCCGCATTAGGTTGGCCATTTGCTATCGCCAAAGCGGTGTCAGCGGTTTTACTAGGCTTGTTCGGCGGATTTGCGGTTTGGGCGCTGACCCGGCAGGGCGCTTTTGCCTCGCCCTTGCGGGTTTACCAATCAAGTGGATGCTGCGGTAGCGGTCCAAACTTGGACGGAACGCCTGTCTGGCGATTTTGGTCCGAGGCGCCGCGTCGGACACACTTCAGAGCGGAATTACTCTCCAATGGTCTATTTTTGCTCAAATGGCTGGCGCTGGCCTACACTCTTGAAGCTCTGCTCGTGTCATATGTACCTGCCGAAGTGATCGCGCGGCTTGTCGGTGGTGAAGGTGTCTTGCCGATTGCGACGGCGGCCTTGGTGGGAATGCCGGCTTACTTGAACTCCTACGTCGCGCCACCAATGTTGGCAGGTCTGATGACGCAAGGAATGAGTGGCGGTGCCGCCATGGCCTTTATGGTCGCCGGCGCGGTCAGCTCAATCCCGGCAATGGCGGCTGTCTGGTCGCTGGTTAAACCCAAAGTCTTTGCCACCTATCTGGGACTAGGGGTCTTTGGGGCTGTCTGCACAGGAGTTGTGTTTCAGGCCGTCATATAACCGGATCAGTTTGCGCAACGATGTGCGCGGCGAAGCCTATGACTGATCTCGCCTGTCTCACGGTCCCGACGCCGTTCGAGGCAGGCGACATCCGTAAGTTCCCTTGAAATAGCGCCTTCCGTTTCCGTCAGTTTCAAAACCTCGCCATCGGGAAGACGCACATCGACAAAAACGCCGGAATTGATGTCTTGGGTCAGTGGAGTGACTTCGACAACCTCAACGCGCAAATAGGCCATGTGCTCCATGCGGTTGGGGTCAGAGACGTTGACAATAAATAGAAAAACGGCCGCAAAACCTAGAAGGAGCGCGACCGGGATCCAAAATCGACGTATGGCAACGTAAATGCTGACAGCACGCTGCGGACCAAAGATTTTGGCAAGCAGATCAAGCATGGTCCTGGATCAAAGATTGTCCGCCTGGGGCATGCCCAGCACGTGGTACCCACCATCGACGCGGACGATCTCGCCGGTTGTGAAAGCACCGGCATCAGAGACCAGATAGACAGCGGTGCCACCCACAGCTTCCAATGTCGCATTGCTGCGCAGGGGCGCGTTTTGATCGGTGTGTTTATACGTCTTGCGTGCGCCGCCGATTGCGGCACCGGCCAAGGTCTTCATCGGCCCGGGGCTGATGGCATTCACGCGAATACCTTCTGGTCCCAGATCGTTGGCAAGATACCTTGTCGCGGCTTCAAGAGCCGCTTTTGCGACTCCCATGACGTTATAATTCGGCACCACGCGGTTCGAGCCCTGATAAGACAGAGTGATCAGCGTTCCCCCGTTGTCTTTCATCAAGGGATGCGCGCGTCTGGCCACTTCGATGAACGAATACGCACTGATATCCATCGAATTTTTGAAGTTAGCGCGGCTGGTATTCAAGAACCTGCCGGTGAGTTCGGATTTGTCCGAAAACGCAATCGCGTGGACAAGGAAGTCAATGCTTGGCCAACGCGCCGTAAGCTGATCAAATGCGGCGTCCAATGAGGCGTCATCCGTGACATCGACATCGACCATGAAGTCCGATCCCACGCTTGCGGCCAGCGGTTCTAACCGTTTGCCAAAAGCCTCACCTTGGTAGGTAAAAGCCAGTTCCGCACCTGCCTCGTGCAAGGCTTTGGCAATGCCCCATGCGATCGAACGATCATTGGCCACGCCCATGACAAGTCCGCGCTTTCCGTCTAGCAACTTCGTCATTTCTTTGAATTACCCAAGATATTTCGACAGAACCATCGACCCATTGGTGCCGCCAAAGCCAAAGCTGTTGGTCATCACACTGTCGAGGCCTGCATTTTCAACATAATCCGTTGCAATCTCTTCTGGTCTGAGTTCCGGGTCGAGCGTTTCGACATTGATCGATCGCGTTATGAAGTCCCGATCCAACATGATCAGAGAAAAAATGGCTTCCAATGCACCGGCCGCACCCTGTGCGTGGCCTGTCATCGATTTGGTTGAACTGATTGGAGGTGCTGCAACATTGCCAAAGACACGGCGTACCGCTTCGACTTCGCCAACATCGCCAACAGGCGTAGAGGTGCCATGTGCGTTGATGTACCCAACGGTCCGATCTTCGGGCACAGTTTGCAAGGCCAGTTGCATGGCCCGTTCGCCACCCTCACCAGAGGGAGCCACCATGTCATGTCCATCAGAGGTGGCCGCGTAGCCAGTCACCTCGGCATAGATCTTGGCACCGCGTGCCTTGGCGTGTTCCAGATCTTCCAAAACAACTATTCCGCCCCCGCCAGAGATCACGAACCCATCACGATCAGCGTCGAACGCGCGCGACGCGCGATCCGGCGTGTCGTTATATTTCGAGCTCATTGCGCCCATCGCATCGAAAAGGCACGAGAGCGTCCAATCCAGTTCCTCTGCGCCGCCGGCGAACATGACGTCCTGTTTGCCCAGCATGATTTGCTCAGCCGCGTTGCCGATGCAGTGCAACGATGTCGAACAGGCAGAGGTGATCGAATAGTTGATCCCCTTGATTTTGAACGCCGTAGCCAAATTCGCGCTGACAGTCGAAGACATGCATTTGGGTACGGAAAACGGACCGATCCGTTTGGTCGCGCCGGTGGACAGAACGGTTTGGTGCGCGGTCAGCATTGCTGACGTCGACGGTCCGCCTGACCCTGCAACAAGGCCCGTGCGTGGGTTCATAACGTCGTTTTCGTTAAGTCCCGCGTCCGCGATAGCTTGTTGCATTGCGATATAGGCATATGCGGCGCCCGGTCCCATAAAACGCAGTGTGCGTTTGTCGATATGCTCTGTCGGGTCGATGGTGATCGTTCCGGAAATCTGGCTGCGGAACCCGTGTTCGGCCATGTCGGGATTGGCGACAATTCCGGATGTTCCAGCGCGCAATGACGCTTCGACCTCGGACACGTTGTTTCCGATGGACGAGACAATCCCCATGCCAGTAATGACGACGCGGCGCATATGAGCATTCCTTTGCTATTCCCGCGCTCATGTATGACAGGCGCATACCTCTGCGCAACCATATACACGCCTGAGCACGAGCCGGATCCAGTGTCTCTTGTTCACCTTAAAGAGCGGGTCCCGAACTTGATCAAGCAGTTTTCGATATGAGGCCCAGACCGATTTCTTGTGTCGTCGGAGGCTACTGCGGGTCAGTATTACCGGGATCAGCTTTCGCTGAGGGCGACCTTCATATCCTTGACCTGATAGATCACTTCCCCGTCAGCTTCGACGCGGCCATCAGCGACACCCATTGTCAACCGACGGGTTTGGATCGCTTTGGTGAAATCCACATAATAGGTCAGCATCTTGCGGTCAGGGCGCACCATACCGGTCAGTTTGACTTCGCCGACGCCCAACGCATAACCGCGTCCCTGCCAACCACGCCAACCAAGGTTGAAGCCGGTTAGCTGCCACAGTCCGTCTAGCCCCAAACAACCTGGCATGATGGGGTTGCCGGGGAAGT
>CAYODE010000011.1:0-44715 GCA_964402685.1 uncultured Aestuariivita sp.
ACATGAACCACCGCTGGCTGGGCGGCACGCTGACCAACTGGCAGACCGTGTCGAACTCGATCTCGCGCCTCAAGCAGATTGACGAAGCCATGGCAGAAGGCGCCGAAGGTCTGACTAAGAAAGAGCGTCTTGGCATGGAGCGTGACCAGGGCAAATTGCAAGCCTCGCTTGGCGGTATCCGCGAGATGGGCGGTGTGCCGGACCTGCTGTTTGTCATCGACGTCAAAAAAGAAGCATTGGCGATCGCCGAGGCAAACAAACTGGGTATTCCGGTTGTCGCCGTGGTTGATACCAACTGCTCGCCCGATGGCATCGATTATATTATCCCCGGCAATGATGACGCGGCGCGCGCAATCTCGCTCTACTGCGATCTGGCCGCGCGTGCGGCTCTTGACGGCATGAGTGCCCAGCTGGGTGCTGCAGGCGTCGACGTAGGTGCTATGGAAGAGGCACCTGTCGAAGAGGCTGTAGCCGAAGAAGCTCCGGCAGAAGAAGCCCCAGCAGAAGAAGCCCCAGCAGAAGAAGCACCTGCCGAGGAAGCTCCGGCTGAAAGCTAATCCGCAACTGTCACGGAACTGACATATGGGGCGGGCTAAGACCTGCCCCAAACCCCAATTCGACTTGAGGAGAGCCAAAAGATGGCAATCACAGCAGCAATGGTGAAAGAACTGCGCGACTCGACCGGCGCAGGCATGATGGACGCAAAAAAAGCGCTGACCGAAACCGATGGCGACATGGAAGCCGCGGTGGATTGGCTGCGCACCAAAGGCCTTGCAAAAGCGGCCAAGAAATCAGGCCGTACTGCGGCCGAGGGCCTTGTCGCTGTGCATGTGGACGGTGGCACCGGTGTCGCGGTCGAAGTGAACTCCGAAACTGACTTCGTTGCCAAGAATGCTGAGTTTCAGGACATGGTTGGCAAAATCGCAGGCGCTGCCGGTGCGGTGGATGATGTCGACGCCCTGAAAGCAGCTGATCTGGGTGGTAAGTCCGTCGCCGACACACTGACCGACAAGATCGCCACCATTGGTGAGAATATGTCTGTCCGTCGCATGGCTAAGATCTCGGGCGGCACGGTTGTGAGCTATGTGCATAACGCAGCCACTGCCGGCATGGGTAAAATCGGTGTGCTTGTCGCTATGGATGGCGGCGACGAAGCGTTCGGCAAACAAGTGGCAATGCACATCGCCGCTGTTAACCCAGCCGCTCTGTCCGAGGCGGACATGGACCCTGCCGTCGTCGAAAAAGAAAAGCAGGTTCAAATGGACATCGCGCGCGAATCCGGCAAGCCGGAGCAGGTGATCGAAAAAATGATCGTCGGCCGGATGAAGAAATTCGTTGCGGAAAGCACGCTGCTCAACCAGCAGTTTGTGGTGAACCCGGACCTGACAGTGGGTGACGCAGCCAAGGAAGCCGGAGCGAGCATCACAGGCTTTGTGCGTTTGGAAGTTGGCGAAGGCATCGAAGTTGAAAAAGAAGATTTCGCAGCCGAAGTTGCGAAAGCAGCGCAGGGTTAACAATCGCCCGAAGCTCAAACAGCTATAGAAATTGGAAGCGCGCCGTAAGTCGGCGCGTTTTTTTTTGTGAATTGCGCATATGCCAACCGCCAGATTCGGGCGCAAGACACAGGGCAGAGGCCGGCCTGCTCATCAAATACTTAATGTTTGGTTCACTGTGACCTAGTTCACAGATCGATTGAGCGACTCAGTCTACGTTGAGACCATTAAGGAGGTTCTCATGACCCAGTCTGCTACAGCCAAACACCTTTTTCAGCAGTTATTCGACACTGTTCGCGACTGCGCCCGTATGCAGCAACGCGTCGAGCGCTTTCACTAAAGATTTTTTTCGGAGTTTCCCCATGACCCATTGGCATTTCATCTCCGCGATCATCGTCGCCACAGTTTTCGTCGTGACATCGACGACAGCGCAAAGCAACAGCGACATGCATACAGACGAACCGGTCAGATCGATCGAGCTTTGATCCGCTTGCTCAGGTCACAGCCTGTTACCTGAAAACTGATTAGAGGTTTCTGAAGCAGGTCCGGGGCTCCTGAGGCTCAGTACCGACAACAACCACTCTCTGAACCAACCCAATGCGGCGCGGTGAGCCAACTGGCTCCCGCGCCGGTGAGCTTTCGTCAAAGTAGCTTACCTAGGGCCGAAGCCTCTGTGCCGAGTTCCATCATTTCCAAGTAGTCCTGCACTTGTTTGAAACCTGACGTGCCTCCATGGATCATCCAAGTCAGAGGCGTAAGCTTGCAAAAACCAGTTTCTTCAACCGGTGATTTCAACCACAGCGCACTAATGGCGTCATTTTCAAAAACGCGCCGGGTTACCAGAAAGACTTCCAGGATTTTCGAAATCCGTTCGAACATCTGAACTTCATTCGGTCGTAGTTTCTCGTCGAATACAAAAAGTGAGGTTCGAAATCTACCGTCTGGCTCTTGGTCTTGCCAAACAAGGGCTGCCGTCTGTCTCTCGGTAAGTCGCCAGCTGGACATAGCTCGAAAGAAAGCGCTCTGCGCTTTGACTTTTGCGGCCACAATATCTGCACCGCTTGGAACATCGTTTTTGACCCTGCTCGCTGCCTCGAGGGTCAGTAGACCTGACTTCATAGGTTTTTCCACCCTTTATACCGAGGTTGTTGCAAAGCGATGGAGAAGTCAAAATGACAGAGCGAACCGCAGAAACTTGAGAAAAAGACGTTGCACCCACGTCACGGGGCCATTTTGTGAAAAAGTTGGGGGACTTGTCCGGTCTGCGCACCTGTGACCCGGCTTTGAACGGGATGTCAGACAAGCCTTTCTCAGAGAGCGTATCGACGTAACCATTCAAATCGCCTAGCGATCGAAAGCTGCCAAATCGTGCGGGCTGGATGCGGCGCAGAACAGGTGTACAGTGAAACTCGTTACCAAATCACATAGCTCTGGCGCCGCCCAGCTCCGAACTCTTTGTCGAAGGAGGGGTCGCGCCGCCGCGCGACCCCTTTGTGACGACCCTTGCATTTTGGGGATGGTCAGGTCTGTCAAAGATCCGGCCCGAACCGTGGAAAAATACACAGACGGGCCGGCTTCCGGTAAACCGGAACAAAACACAGAGCCCTGTAATCACAAGGATGTATCTTGAGTGTTCCCTTGGCCAAAGCCACCACTCACGGAACACGTTCACCATGGGCCCTACCACAAAAGTTGAAAAGTCATGGATTCCTTACCTTGGGTAACCTTGGGCCTTCTAAGGGAGGAATAGCTCTAAAAAAGAGCACCTTACGCTTGCAGTTAGGCTTCCAGAACAAACATCTGATTTTGCATTGCGGCTTTCAGGACAGCCTGAGCGGTTGTTTCCACACTCAGGGCTTCTCGTGCAAGGCGAAGGTGTTTTTCCACTGTTGCCGAGGTAAGACCCATTAAGACAGCAATGTCTTGTGTCGTCTTGCCATCGCCGACCCATTCAAGCGCTTCGCGTTGGCGCGGGGTCAGCGCGCGATTGGGCCCGCTATAGGGCAGGGTAAGAATTTTCAAATGGGCGACATTGTTCATCAAATGAATATCGCGGCCATGTTCTTCCCAGATACGGTCAACTTCTGCCTGGCTCATACCCGGGCGCGCGGTTAAGGCAATGGCTCCTTTCGTGCGCACCGATACAGACTTGAAGCTCACCGTGTAGCCCGCAGTGACATTCATCCTCTGATTAAACTCAATCACGCGCTGCTCCTCAGGGGAGAGCACGCGACTTTCCAGCATATCCGCAACCAAACGCCAGCTGCACGCCCCTTCATGATCGAGCGCCCAACGCGTCATCGGTGCGTGAAAATACAGACCTTCGCCCAAAAAGACTTGGGTGTATTCGGGGTCATGGTTGGTCAGGATAATGAAATCCTCGGGATCGCCCAAAGAGGTATCCGTCCGATATCGCGTAAAACCGTAAAGGAGGCGATCAAACCCGTACTCGGCCATCTTTTCGCAATGGGCGGCCCATAGCTCCTCCATCGTCTGCGTGTTGGACACATGGTGCAGATAATGTCGCAAATTCATGACGCGCCCTCCATCGCCAGGTGGTTTTGTAGATGATCCAGTGCTTCCAGGTATCCCTGTGGCCCTTTCCCGCAAACCTGAGCGATTGCTACCTTTTCGATAAAGGACTGATGGCGAAATGTTTCACGCGCGTGAATATCGCTGAGATGAACCTCGACAACCGGTAATTCCACCGACGCAATCGCATCCATGAGCGCAATGGACGTATGTGTGTATCCGCCTGCATTCAGAATAATACCGTCATGCGTCCCTAATGCGTTTTGAACGGCGTCAATCAGCGCACCTTCGTGATTGGATTGCATGCAGGTACAAGACCAACCCCAGCGTGCAACGTGATCGCGACACATCTGCTCGATTTCGGGCAGGGTTGTCGCGCCATATACTTCGGGTTGGCGCCGCCCGAGCAAATTCAGATTGGGACCGTTGAGTACGAGCACCGAAGTCATTGAGTTACCACCGCATAACCTGAAACCGTGTTAGACTGGGCCGGGCTGGTCTGTCCAGCCTGAGCCGAATGTTTAGCGCGCTAATCAACTTAGGATTTTGTCATTAAAATGCTCTTGTATCGGCTTTAGTGGACGATCGGCAAAACCTTGCCCCTGCATGGCGGTCGGTTGGGTGTTGCGCCACACTGCAGTTATGGAATCAGCTTTCCACACGTCCTTTTCAGCAATTGCGCGCCTGCTGGCCGGGGTCGCCGGCTACGGTCGGACCTGTTTGGTTGTTGGCTTGATTGCAGGGCTGCTGCTTCCAAATATGGCCGCCGCCTTAAAGCCTCATCTGTCGGTTCTAGTCGCATTACTGCTCTTTCTCACAGCTTTCCGCGTGGGCGTTTCCCGCGCTTTTGGCGGCATGTCCCGTGGGGCAGGGGTATTGAGCCAAGTTTTGGTTTTACAGGTCGCGCTGCCCTTGGGGTTTTTGTCGATCCTGCTTTTTTCCAGGGTAGAAATATCGCCGTTTCTACTGGCTGTGGCCTTGATGCTATCGGCGCCATCCGTCACGGGCGCGCCAAATTTTGCGATCATGAACAACAAAGATCCCGTGCCTGCGATGCGCATTCTTGTAACCGGGACGGCGCTTTTCCCCTTGCTGGTCTTGCCGGTCTTTTGGCTGTTGCCTCAGTTGGGTGGAACGGAAGGGATACGCGCGTCACTGATCTTGGTCGTGGTTATTCTGGTATCCGTCGGAGTCGGCTTTTGGATGCGGCACTTAGCTGGTCCCCGGATAGGCCCAGCGGAAGAACGGTCGATTGACGGTTTGAATGCGATCGCTTTGGCCGTCATCGTTGTGGGTCTCATGTCTGCATTAGGTCCCTTGTTGCGCACGGATCCGCTGCAACTTTTGGGATGGATGGCGGCGGTATTCTGCGTGAATATTGGGCTGCAAGTCATTGCATTTTATATATACCGAGGGGCATCTCGCGTGGCTATTTCGATGATTGCGGGAAACCGCAATGTGGCCTTGTTCTTGATCGCGTTGCCCGAACATGTGATTGAGCCATTGCTCATTTTCATCGGCTGCTATCAAATCCCCATGTACCTCACACCTTTAGTTATGAAACGGCTCCATGACCGCGCATAAAGACATCTGGCCCCGTATTCGAAACGTCGGGATCGACGGCATGCTGATCAGCTTTGGCGATGCGTTGAGCGAGCCTGCCAATCGTGCGGCGCTGGCTTTTCGCGCAGCCGTCGATGCCGAGGCATGGGACGGGGTTGAAGAGACCTCAACGTCGCTTGTCTCAACCTTCCTGCGGTTTGATCCCCTGCATTTGAGCCATGCGGAGCTGCAAGAAAAGGCTGCCGCGTTGCTGGCGAGTGCCGATTGGTATCAATCCGATCTGCCAACCGGACGGCGGTTTTTCCGCATTCCCACAGTTTTTGGGACCGAACTGGCCCCTCAACTCGAAGAAGCCGCGCAAACCGCAGGACTATCCGTTGACGATGCGATCCGCTCAATTACCGAAACCCGCGTCCGCGTACAGACAATCGGCTTTGCACCAGGGCAACCCTATCTCGGTGTGTTGCCAGAGGCTTGGGACATCCCAAGACTTCAAGACCTCACGCCAAAGGTTGCTGCCGGAGCGCTCGTCGTCGCGATCCGTCAGTTGGTTGTGTTTTCGGTGACTACGCCGACAGGATGGCGACACATCGGACAAACAGCGGTTCGATTGTTTCAGCCGGATCGTGATGATCCATTCCTGCTCAGACCCGGAGATGAAGTTCAATTTCATCAAATAAACCGCGAGGAATACGAAACAATTTTCAAAACTGATCCAACCGCAGGCGTCACGCGAGAGCTGATAGCATGACCCGGGCATTGGTGTGTCACAGTGCCGGACCGGGCGTTTCGATCCAGGATTTGGGACGGGCCGGTACATTGGCCCAGGGGTTGTCACGTGGCGGCGCGGCGGATCGGTTGGCGCTTTTTGAAGGGGCCGCGCTGCTTGATCAGCCAGTAGACTACGCGGTGCTGGAAATGGCGGGCATGGGCGGCGTCTTTGAAGCAACCGAGGATATGCGCATTGCATTGACGGGTGCGCCAATGAAGGCGGACATCGACGGCGCGCCTGTAATCTGGAACGCGGTGCATGCTTTGCCAGCGCGTGCACGGTTGACGCTGGGTGCGGTACAATCGGGAAGTTATGGGTATCTGCATGTTGGCGGTGGCTTGGATACGCCTCAAACCCTTTCGGCACGGTCCGCGCATCTGGCAGCTGGGGTGGGTGGGGTAGTAGAGCAGGGGGCTCGCCTGCCTGTGGGTGCGGATCCGGGCACCGAAGTTGGGCTGACCCTGCCCGCTACTCCAAGATTTGCTGGCGGCGACATACGCGTCACCGCTAGTTTGCAAACCGATCATTTTGACCCTGAGGATTTGAAGCGCTTTCAGACAACCGAGTTTCGCCGTGATCCACGTGCCAATCGCATGGGTGTTAAAGTGGTTGGAGACTGTGACGGTTTTCTCGCCAAAGGTGGTTTGCAAGTCTTGTCCGAGGTCATTGTTCCAGGCGACCTTCAAGTGACAGGAGATGGCATGCCGTTCGTATTGATGTCTGAAAGTCAAACGACCGGAGGCTATCCGCGCATCGCAACGGTCATACCAGCAGATCTGCCCAAAATCGCACAAGCACCGGCCGGTGCCACGATCCGCTTTCAGTTTGTTGAACTCGAACACGCAGTAGACATCCAACGCAAGTTTCTGGCTGATGCACGCGCATTGCGTTCACAGGTCACACCGTTGCATCGCGATCCTGCAGCGATTGATAATCTGTCAGAATTTCAACTGATTAGCGGCGTAACCTCAGGTTTTGAAGAAGGAGAATTGTGATGGCAATCACCGTCGATCTAAACGCGGACATGGGCGAAAGCTTTGGACCGTGGGTCATGGGAAGTGATGCGGCGTTGCTGGATGTCATCACATCGGCGAACATCGCTTGCGGTTTTCATGCTGGGGATCCGGACGTAATGGCGGCGACCATGACTATGGCGCATGAAAAAGGTGTCGGGATCGGATCGCATCCGGGGTTTCAGGATCTCCAGGGATTCGGCCGACGCCGGATCAAACTGCCGGATGCAAATCTGGCAAATCTCGTGCGATATCAAGTGGCTGCGTCTGTTGGCATGGCGAAGGCACACGGTGCCGAAGTGCGCCATGTCAAGCTGCACGGTGCCATGGGCAATATGACATCCGAGGATGAGCATATGGCGCGGGTCTGTTATGAGGCCGCGCTCTCTGTCGCGCCAGAAGCAATTATCATGGTGTTGGCTGGAACGGCCCAGGAGAAGGCAGTGCGCACACTGGGGTGCAGCTGGGCAGGCGAAATTTTTGCCGACCGCGCATATAACGATGACGCTACGCTGGTTGATCGGTCGCTACCCGGTGCTGTGATCCATGATCCAGATCGTGCGGGCCCTCGGATTGTCGAGATGGTGCAAGAAGGTGCGATCATTACAGAAAGCGGAAAACACATCGACACGAATATCGATACGATCTGTTTGCATGGTGATACTCCGACAGCTGTCGAAATCGCCAAGTCGGTGCGAAAGCATTTGGAAGGTGCGGGTATCACAGTGCAACAGTTTGCGGGACGACGTTGAAATAATAAGTTTTTTCTGTATTTCATATGTATTCTGGCTGCATTAATAATTTACATAATACTTATTATGCGTATATTGTGTGCTCCACATAGGATTATAATACTGCGTCTTTTTCCCCTGTAATCCGCCCTCTTTGTTCTTAACTACGAGCGCGTTCATGGCGGCTCTGTATCTGGGTTTCTATGCGTGACTTCGTGGCCATCCTCGGAGCCGATTGGCGGTCAGCGCGGAGGAAGCGCTGCTCATTCAATCTCCCGCATCGGATGCGCCACAAGTTTCAAGGTCCGTGGATTTACCTAATTCCGCTGGCTCTGCGCCGCCGCACCGTTGCTTTCGCAGTCAAGAGAGGACGTATTCCAAACAATCGGTACCACAAGACTGCTGCAGGCAATCCCTCTGCATCTGCAATAATCTACATAATGTTCACAGTTAATCACCAAAATCGAATATTATCGCCAAAGGGAGCTGAGGCTATTCCTTGGTGCACCGCCGGAAACTGCCGGCAGCAGCTAAGGAAACCAGCATATGTCAAATGCAATTCGTATTCACAGCTTCCCCCTATCCGGCCATTCGCACCGCGTTGTGCTTTTTGCCAATCTTGCGGGGATCAATCATGAAGTCCTGAATGTGGACCTCGCCAATGGAGCGCATAAGAAGGATGACTTTCTGGCAAAGAACCCCGCCGGACAGGTCCCCGTCATCGAAGATGGCGACACGGTCATCAGCGATAGCAACGCCATCCTCGTGTATCTCGCTCGCAAATACGCACCAGATTACATTCCGAACGACCCTGTCGATGAAGCGGAGGTTCAAAAATTCCTCTCTCTTGCGGCTGGTGAAATTGCCTTTGGCCCCGCCGCTGCGCGCCTAATCAACGTCTTCAATGCGCCGCGCGACCGCGAGTTTGCACATGCAACAGCCGAAAGAGTTTTGGGTAAGCTTGAAGCGCATCTGGAAGGTCGTGACTGGCTAGTCGGATCAAAGCCTACGATCGCTGACATCGCGATTTACAGCTACACCGCCCACGCTCCCGAAGGCGATGTCTCGCTGGATCCCTACCCGAACGTCCGTCGCCTGCTGGCCAACATCGAAGCGCTCGATGGTTTTGTGGCGATGAAATCCACCCCTGTTGGTCTGAACGCCGAGAAGGCCGCCTGACCCCCCCTCGCCCGGTCGTTCCCTCTCCGGCGGCCGGGCGAAACTCTTCTTTCTGATGAGGTTTGCCATGAACATCTCGACGCCCCTTTCAACTTCACCGTTCCACGCTGGCGAACGGGAAATGCAAGACCGCGCCGGAAAACGCGCTGCGATGGAAGATTTTGGCAAAATCGCCATTCGCACCTTCATGCCAGACCAACATCGCGAGTTTTTCGAGAAGATCCCCTTCATTCTCGTGGGCAGCGTTGATGCGGATGGATGGCCTTGGGCGTCTATGCTGACGGGTGGGCCCAACTTCATCACCTCGCCCACCGAAACGCAGCTGACACTGAATGCCGTACCGTTGGAAGACGACCCTTTGTCCGACTCTCTGAGATCTGGCGCACCTCTGGGTCTTTTGGGCATCGAGCTGCAAACCCGCCGCCGGAACCGCATGAATGCGGAAGTGATCAAGAATGGCACGGACGGTATCGCCGTGAAAGTTGTCCAGTCCTTTGGCAACTGCCCGCAATACATCCAAACCCATGATCTGGACTTTATCCGCGCGACCGACGCGTCCGTGTCGCGTAAGATGACAGATCGCTTCACAGACCTGGATGCGGAAGCCCAAGCCTTCATCGCCACGGCCAATTCGCTTTATGTAGCCAGTTCAGCCAACACGGGTGAAAATGCGATGTCGCAAGGCGTCGATGTCTCTCATCGTGGCGGGCAGCCCGGCTTTGTCAAAGTCGAAGGAAATACCATCACGGTTCCAGATTTCGCGGGCAACAACTTCTTTAACACCCTGGGAAACTTCCTGGTGAACCCAAAGGCCGGACTGCTCTTTGCCGATTACACGACCGGAGACGTGTTGATGCTCACCGGTACCGCTGAAGTGCTCGCCGAAGATGATCCGGCCATCGCCTATTTCAAAGGTGCGGAACGCGGATGGCGTTTCACGTTGGATCATGGCTTGCGCATCTACGACGCGCTGCCCTTCCGAGCCAATTTGATGGAATGGTCGCCAAATAGCCTGATGGCGGATAACTGGATGAACGCCGAGGCACGCAAAGAAGCCGAAGCGCAGCGCAATGCCTGGCGCGAACTGCGCGTCACTGCGATCAAAGATGAAAGCAGCGTGATCCGTTCGTTTACCTTTGACGCGACCGATGACGTCCCCCTCCTGCCCTTCGAGGCCGGTCAGTTCCTCACGATCCGGGTCTCCCCCGATCCCGAGACCACACTGACACGGACCTACACCGTGTCCTCCGCACCGGGTGACACGGGCTATCGCATCTCAGTTAAACGAGAGCCCGGTGGCGTTGTGTCGAACTATTTGCATGACACTCTCAAAGTCGGTGACATAGTCGAAGTCAAAGCTCCTACCGGTGCGTTTCATATAGATGCCTTGGAGCGACGCCCGGCGGTTCTGTTCGCCGGTGGCGTCGGCGTAACCCCAATGATGTCGATGACCCGCCACGCGTTGAACGAAGGGGTACGCAAAAGATACACCCGGCCCCTGACGATCTTTCACGCGTCCCAGACAACCAATCAGCGCGCATTTGCCGAGGATTTCCGCGCAGCGGAGGCCGAAAGCAAAGGCAAAATCCGCTATGTGTCGATCATCGGACACCCGGAAGACGGTGAAGAGCAAGGTGTGGATTTTGACGCAAGTGGCTACATCACGCCCGAGTTGATCAAAGACACGCTTTCTTACGACGACTACGACTTCTTCCTGTGTGGTCCCCCGCCCTTCATGCAGGCCGTGTATGACGCGCTGCGCGATTTGGGTGCACGCGAAGCCCGGATCTTTGCCGAAGCCTTTGGTCCCGCCGCTCTGACCCGTCGCCCGGATGAAGGTGCCGCCCTGCCCGAACCCGAACCCGAAGCGGATATGGCCGTGGTCAAATTCGAAAAATCCGGGTTCGAGCAACGCTGGGAAAAAGGTGATCCCACGCTGCTTGAAACGGCAGAGGCCCACGGCTTGACCCCTGAATTTTCCTGCCGAAGCGGATCTTGCGGCAGCTGCGCCGTGCGCAAGCTGGCCGGTGAAGTTGCTTATCGCACCCCAGTCACGGCCGATCATGCCGAGGATGAGGTGCTGATTTGCTGCGCCGTCCCGGCTGAAGGCAGCGATGAGATCGTTCTCGACCTGTAATGCCTTGAAAGGATTAGAAAATGTCACGTCTCCCTCTCCCGCCGTTCACCCGCGAAACCGCGATCGAAAAGGTCCGCTTGGCCGAAGATGGCTGGAATTCGCGTGATGCTGCGAAGGTTGCCACCGCCTATACCTTGGACACCAAATGGCGCAACCGCGCGCAGTTTGTCACCAACCGGCAAGAGGCGGAGGCCTTCCTGACCGGCAAATGGATCCGTGAAAACGAATATCGGCTAATCAAGGAACTCTGGGCCTTTACCGATAACCGGATCGCCGTGCGTTATGCTTATGAATGGCGCGACGACAGCGGCAACTGGTTCCGGTCTTACGGGAACGAGAATTGGGAATTTGCGCCGGATGGTTTGATGAAAAACCGCCACGCCAGCATCAACGATCTGCCCATTCGCGAGGAAGATCGTTTGTTCCATTGGCCTCAAGGGCGTCGACCGGACGATCATCCTGGCCTGTCCGAATTGGGCCTCTGATCCCATAATCCACGGAGAAAACGCATGAGCAAAGATCCAATTGTCGTGACCGGCATGGGGCTGGTCACGCCCTTAGGCGTGGGCGTCGGCCCGGTATGGGAAAGGCTTTTGGCCGGTGAAAGTGGTATCGGACCAATTGACCGGTTCGACGCAGAGGGCCTGGCGACACAGATCGGCGGTCTGGTCCCTGATATCAACGATGACCCGGCAGGTTTGGATGCTGCGCAATTCGTTTCCTCAAAAGAGCGTCGCAAGATTGATCTCTTCACGCTGTATGCGATTGCCGCGGCAGACGAGGCGTTGGCTCAGTCAGGGTGGGAACCGGAAGAGCAAGCCGCAAAAGACAGAACCGCCATCATCGTCGGCACTTGAATTGGCGGACTTCCAACCATCACCGACGCTGTACGCACTCTGGAAAATCGCGGTCCCCGACGTCTGTCCCCCTTTGTCGTCCCACAGTTCTTGGGCAACCTGGCCGCTGGCAACCTGTCGATCCGGTATGGCTTTCGCGGCCCGTTGGGTGCGCCAGTCACAGCCTGTGCCGCGGCGTTGCAATCGATCGGCGATGGTATGCGTCTGATCGCCAACGACGAAGCAGATGTTGCCGTGGTAGGCGGAACCGAAGCCTGCGTGGATCCTCTAGGGATCGGTGGTTTCAATGCGGCACGGGCGTTGTCGACTGAGAATGACGAACCGGCACGTGCATCGCGCCCCTATGACGCGTCGCGTTCCGGTTTTGTTTTGTCCGAAGGTTCCGGTGTCTTGGTGATTGAACGCTTGTCCCACGCGCAGGACCGCGGGGCGACCCCTCTGGCTGTTCTTTCCGGCTACGGGACGAGTGGCGATGCTCACCACATCACAGCGGGCCCCGAAGACGGCAGTGGCGCCGTCTTGGCGATTGAACGCGCCCTGTCCAGAGCCGAGTTGGATTTAGACCAGATCGGATACATCAACGGGCATGCGACCTCGACGCCGGTAGGAGACACCGGTGAAGTGGCCGCGTTGCGGCGCGTCTTTGGGGATGCTTTGCCTGACATCCCGATCTCTTCGACGAAATCCTCAATCGGGCATCTGTTGGGCGCGGCGGGTAGCGTCGAAGCCATCTTTTCCATCCTCGCCACGATGACTGGTCGCATCCCTGCGACGTTGAACTTTCAATCGGCGGATCAAGGGAACGAAGACCTGGATTTCGTGCCGGATTTGGGGCGCGAAACAGACGTCAAACACGTCGTTTGCAACGCCTTTGGCTTTGGTGGCGTGAACGCAAGTCTGGTCGTGTCCAAATTTCCGCCGATTAGCTAGATTGTCCCTATCATGTTCATAATAATTCTATAACTAGGGTCATTAAGGCACGGGAGAGGTGGCCTACCTCTGTTTCAAGCTGAAACGACCAAAGAAAGACCCAAGTTATGACTACTAAAAAATTCGACGTCGCCATTATCGGCGCTGGTACGGCCGGTATGGGCGCGGCCCGCGCGGCCTCCAAATACGGCGTATCCATCGCGATGATTGAAGGTGACCAGTACGGCACCACATGCGCCCGCGTCGGGTGTATGCCGTCCAAACTTTTGATTGCTGCAGCTGAGTCTGTTCATGAGATCAATAAAGCGGCGGCTTTCGGTGTGAATGTGGGCGCACCCACAATTGACGGAAAGGCGGTCATGAACCGCGTACGGGCCGAGCGTGACCGGTTCGTCGGCTTCGTCATCGAGTCAATTGAGACCGAATTTCCTATCGTCGAGAAATTCCGTAACACCGCCAAGTTCATCGATGACAATCGGTTGGAGTTGGACGATGGAACGGTCATCGAAGCGGATCGCATCGTCATAGCAACTGGGTCGCGCGCCGCCTATCCCGCCGACTGGGCCAAGGATTTGGGCGACCGGCTGATCATCAATGATGATGTCTTCTATTGGGACGATCTGCCGGAAAGCCTCGCCGTCTTTGGCGGCGGCGTTATCGGTCTGGAGCTTGCTCAGGCGCTGCACCGTCTGGGTGTTCGGGTTCGTCTTTTCGGTCGCGACTATGGTGTCGGCCCATTGACAGACGAAGCGGTGCTTGACTACGCCGCTAAAACCTTCGCCGAAGAGTTCAGTTTCTTCCCGCATGCCGACGTGACAGAAATCACGCGGGATGGCGACCAGGTGCGAATTCGTTTCGCCGATGAAGACGGCGAAGAAGTCGAGGAAACCTTCGAGTACCTGCTCGCGGCCACCGGTCGTCGACCCAACACTGACAATCTTGGATTGGACAAGACCTCCCTGCCCCTCGATTTCCGCGGTGTGCCAAAGTTTGATAGATCCACGCTTCAAATCGGCGTCAGTCATGTCTTCATTGCCGGTGACGCGAACAACGACATTCCGCTTTTGCACGAGGCTGCGGATGAGGGACGTATCGCGGGTGACAACGCCGCGCGTTACCCCGATGTCCGGGCCCGCCCACGTCGGACCGGCCTGTCAGTGGTCTTCTCTGATCCCCAGATCGCCATGTCGGGTCTGTCCTTGACCGAGATCCAGAATGCCGGGCTCGATTATGCCGTTGGCGAAGTCTCGTTCGAAGGTCAGGGCCGAGCACGTGTGATGCAGAAAAACAAAGGCATTCTGCGCGTTTATGGCGAGATCGGAACGGGACGTTTCCTTGGGGCTGAGATGATTGGTCCGGGTGCAGAGCATATCGCACACCTGCTCAGTTGGGCGGTCGAAGCGAACCGGACCGTACAAGAAATGCTGGATAGCCCGTTCTATCACCCCGTGATCGAAGAAGGTGTCAGAACGGCGCTGCGTGATCTGAACCGGCAGCTCAAGATGGGGCCAATCCCTGTTGAGAACTGCCTCGACTGTGGCCCGGGCGCGTAAGCGCCGGGCCCCTATGCAAAGGAGACTTCGCATGACCAAGACATACATCGCCCCCGGAAAACGCACACCGTTCGTCAAGGCCGGGACAGACTTTGCCGCCTACGACACGATCGCGCTGTCCACGCCGATCGTGCAGGAGATGGCAAATACAGCCACACCGGATGTTTTTGCCTGGGGTCAAGTGATCCCCAGTACTAGCGTATCAAACCTTGGACGCGAATTGCTGCAAGAGGCCGGCTTGAACCCGAACATCCCCGCCTTTTCGACCCAGCTGGCGTGTTCGACGAGCATGCTGGCTGCCATTCAGGTTTCTGGCATGCTGGGCAAAGGCGGCACCCATCTGGGACTCGTTGGCGGCGTTGAAACAATGAGCCGTGCGCCCATCGCCATCAAACCTGATGTCGCACAACGCTTGATGGCCCTCTTCGCGACCAACCCCGCCGAAGCGGCGCAAGAGTTTGGCAAGATCACAGCCCAGGATTTCAATCTGCCGGTGAACGGGTGGTCCAACCGCATCACGGGCCGGTCGATGGGGCAACATACTGAAGATACTGCCAAGCTGTTCCAGATTGCGCGCGAAGATCAGGACGAACTTGCCTTCAACAGCCACCGCAATGCGGTCGCAGCGGCAGAACGTGGATTCTTTGATGATCTGATCCTGCCGTTTGCTGATGTCAGCGCCGATGGCCTGGTCCGCAGCGATAGCACGCTCGAAAAACTCGCAAGCCTCAAACCGGTGTTTGACAAATCTGACGCGGGCACTTTGACCGCTGGCAACTCCTCACCTTTGACCGATGGTGCTGCTGGCCTTTGGGTCGCGGATGAGACTGGGCTCGAACGGCTTAATACCGAGCATGCCGTCGAATTGGTCGATTGGCAGCTTGGCGCAATGGAAGTGGGTGCCGAAGGCATTTTGATGGCCCCTGCCCGCGCGATCCCGATCTTGCTTGATCGTCACGGGTTGAGGTTCGAAGATATTGCGATGTTCGAGATCCATGAAGCGTTTGCGGCGCAGGTTCTTGCCAACATCAAAGGCATCACGGACCCGGAATACCGTCGCGAGCACGCAGGTGTTGAAACCGATCTAGGAGAATTCCCGTTTGAGCGTCTCAATATCAATGGCGGCTCTCTTGCCCTCGGTCACCCGTTTGGTGCGACTGGTGCGCGTATTCTGAGCCAAACCGCAAAGGAATTGTCGGAAAAACCATCTGGAAGCTATGCGCTGGTGTCAATCTGTGCGGATGGCGGCCAGGGGTCCGTAGTACTTCTGCGCTCGCGCTAATTTGCCGGCGATGGCCCGGGTTACTCGGGCCATCGCGCCACCACTCACAACGCCTTCCCCTACCCCATAAACTAAAGTTCAAAAATCAATCAGAAGCAGAGCGAGTTGCTCCAAGATCGATCCGGCGATAACGTCGACGCCACGTGAAATTCTATGCATATGGCGGGTTGAATGGATACAGTCGAAGGCATGCGCGCGTTCATCGCGGTCGCCACCCATCAGTCGTTTACCGAAGGGGCCAAGCGTGTCGGTATCAGCACGAAACTCGCGAGCAAGTATGTAGGGCAGCTCGAACAACGGCTAAACGCTCAGCTTTTGCATCGTACAACACGCAGCGTGACCCTTACAGATACCGGCCGATCGTATTATGAGCGTTGCCTCCCACTTCTTGAGCAATTCGATGAGCTGGAGGATCTGGTCCAGCTGCGGCAGACCGATCTTTCAGGCCGGATCCGCATCACGGCACCTACGGGTTATGGCGCGATGCACCTTGTGCGCTTGCTGCATCCCTTTCAGGATGCCCACCCGCAGGTTGAGATCGAATTGCACCTGTCCGACCACAACATCTCTTTGGTGGATGAGGGATACGATCTGGCCCTGCGGTTTGGCACACTGAAGGATTCAAACTTGGTTGCGCGCAAGCTGATGGATATGCGGATTGTGTGTTGTGCTTCGCCCGGCTACCTGGACGCTCATGGCGTGCCGCAGCAACCACAGGCTCTCTCGACGCATAATTGCTTGATACAGACAATCGGGTCTCAGAACGACCAGTGGGATTTCAAAGGACCGGATGGGATTTACAAAGTCCCAGTATCTGGGAATTTTCGCGCCAATTCGCCCCCGGCGGTCGCCAGTATGGCCGCGGACGGATTGGGCATCGGTCGCATGCCGCTATACACCGCGCAACCCTACCTGGATGATGGCCGCCTGCAACTGTTGTTCGAGGATGCAGAGCCGCGTGTCATTGGACTGTACGCCGTCTATCCGCCCAGCCGTCACTTAACTGCACGCATCAGGGCGTTGATCGATCACTTGGCGGGTCAGTTCAAATAAGACTGCCCGATTATCGCCATTCCGTTCTTAAAAAATCAATAACATAGCTAATTGTCGTTACGTCAGCGTCCTTTAGGTTCTGTCTCACATACTCACTACCGACCTAATGGGAGACCAAACCAATGACCCGCACGACCCCCGCACAACCCGCACGCCGCGCTTTCTTTCGCCAAATTGGCGGCGGCGCTGCCGCGACTGCAGCCTTAACGCTTGGCGGCGGCACCGCCCGCGCGACTGCCCCTGTCGACGCTGTTCAAATGAACGGCGCAGGTTTCTATCGCTTCTCATTTGGCACCAAGACAATCACCGTTCTTGGCGACGGGAACGACGTATTCCCTGGCCAGGGTCTGTTTGCTGTCAACGCTGATCAGGCGCGCTTTGCCGAAGTTCAGGAACAACTCGTACAGCCTGCCGATGGCGTCGACTTTCACATGAACACGTTGCTGGTCGAAGAAGGCGATCGCAAGATCCTGCTCGACGCAGGTTTCGGCCATTTCCTCGGCCCGAAATTCGGTCGCCAAGCCATCGCATTGCAAAATGCGGGTGTTGATCCATCTGCCATCGACACCGTTGTCATTAGCCACGGGCACGCGGACCACTTTGCCGGTCTCGTCGGCTCTGATCTGAAACTGCGCTTTCCGAATGCCCAGATCATCTGGAACGAGCCGGAATGGGGCTACTGGACGTCTGAACAAGCCGTGACCGACGTGCGCAATTCACCGCTGCCAGAAGCCTTCAAGGATCTCTTCATCGCGACCACGCAGACCGTTTTGCCGATCGCCGCTCAGAACCTTGAGCTGATCAATGTGCAACAAGATGTCGAGATTGCTCCGGGTATCGTCCTGATGCCGGCGCCCGGGCACTCCCCGCACTCGATGGTCATTCTGATCGCATCAGGCGATGAACAATTGCTCTATGCATCGGATACGACGCTGCTGGTGAAACAGAACGCAATTGCACCTGAGTGGGTGTCTGCCTTCGAATACGATGCCAAAGGCCTTGTGGAAACCCGGCTGAAACTGCTGGACCGCGCCGCAAGCGACGGAATCTCGTGGTTTGGCTATCACGCAAGCTTCCCGGCGGTTGGCCGTATCCGCAAAGCAGGCGCGGCATACGAGTTCGTTGAAACACCGTGGCAATGGTAAACCAAATCTGACCCGGAGGCCGCCAGGCTTCAAATGGCGGCCTTCGAAACAAACGGAAAAGGACCAAGACTGATGGCACATAAATTCGCGGAACTGGCCTTTACACCTGCCGTTCGGCAGGTGCAGGTCGAACAAGGCAGCCGCCGCGCCTATGAGCGCATGGATGAAGGCGAATTTGATTACAACAACCTGATTGGCCCCGATGAAGCGGCCTTCATCGAAAGCCGAGACAGCGTGTACATGGCGACCGTCTCGGAAACTGGCTGGCCGTATATCCAACACCGTGGCGGACCGGCCGGCTTTATCAAAGTCTTAAACGAACGCCAGATTGGGTTTCTCGATTACCGGGGCAACCGGCAATATGTGAGCGTCGGAAACCTCCAGGGTTCAGACCGGGTATCGATGTTCTTCATGGATTATCCCAGAAAGGCGCGGCTTAAGCTTTTGGGCCATGCCCGTGTGGTCACAAACGAAGAGGCGACCGATTTGGGACTGATCATCCCGGATGGCTACCGCGCCCGGTCGGAACGCGCCTTTGTGATTGATGTGGCGGGATTTGACTGGAACTGCCCGCAGCACATCACCGAACGTTACACCATCGAAGAACTGCGCCCCTCTATCGGAAAACTCCAAGAACGCATCGCAGAACTGGAAGCACAATTGGGCACTGCCGCTGATTGACCCCGCAGCCATAGCAGAGCCAAGGAGAACCCTGCCAGACGTGGCGGGGTTTTTCCATGGCTACGTTGTTCCGTCGCCGGAACGCAACTTAGGTTGGAACGGTTTTTGGGATGTGTCCTAGGCTTAGGACGCGGCCAGTGAAAGTTATTACCGTACTCGGGGTGTGCTGGTCGATGATCGTTGACGTTCTCGGTCGCAGGCCGAACGAAATCGCCAATCGTTAGCTGGAATGTCCAAGCGCAAATTCGCGATTTGGGAAAAACTTTCGCAGACGAATGTCGGCGGTTCGTGCGTGTCCCTCCATCCCCTCCATACGCGACAAGCGGGCCGTTACTTCTGCTACGGGAACGGCGCCTTGCTGCGTCGCACGTTGCCAGGTCACCGTTTTCATGAACTTATGAACAGAAAGCCCGCCGGTGTATCGTGCCGCGCCGGAAGTTGGCAGCACGTGGTTCGGCCCGGCTGCTTTGTCGCCAAAAGCGACGGTTGTCTCTTCGCCCAGAAACAACGACCCATAGTTTCGCAAACGCCCGAGCCACCAATCCAGATCATCGCATTGAACCTGCAAGTGCTCGGGCCCGTAGGTGTCGCTGACCTGCGCCATTTCTTCGAAATCGTCGCATAGGATAACTTCGGCACAGTCATCCCAGGCAGCTTGCGCATTGCGCGCATTTACCTCGGGCAGTTGCGCGATCAGGTGAGGCACACGCGCCACCACAGTCCTCGCCAAATCCGCGCTGTTGGTAACCAGCCAAACTGGCGAGTTATACCCGTGCTCGGCTTGGCCGACCAAATCCCACGCCACTAAGTTTGGATCGGCCGTGTGATCAGCCAGCACCATACTGTCGGTTGGACCAGCAAACATGTCGATACCCACTTCACCAAACAGCATCCGTTTCGCTTCGGCGACAAACTGATTGCCGGGACCCACCAGAATGTCGGATTTTGGCACACCAAACAGGCCAAATGCCATGGATGCGACGCCCTGCACGCCACCCAGGTTCAAGATCGTGTCCGCGCCGCACAAGTCCATCGCATAAAGCACTGCATCGGGAATTCCTTCTCCCGGCTTGGGTGGGCAGCACGCTGTCACATGGTCAACGCCGGCGACTTTTGCCGTCGTGATCGTCATAAGAGCTGATGCTATGTGAGTGTAGCGCCCGCCGGGGACATAACAGCCTGCTGCTGCCATTGGTATTGTCCGTTGCCCTGCCCAAAAGCCGGGTTGAACCTCGATCTCCGTATCCGAAATTGTGGCCTTTTGCGCCTCTGCGAACCGGCGAATATTGTCTTGTGCAAACCGAATATCGTGCTGAACGCTTTGGGGTACACGCTTTTTTGCAGCTTCAATCGCGTCGGGCGGAACGACAACGTCACCTGTCCATTTGTCGAGCTGCTCGGCATATCGCTTCACGGTTTCCTCGCCGTTCGCACGAATGTTCGCCAGCATGATCTGGACCGTGTCTACAACATTTTCCTGCACGCTCTCAGGACCGCGCGTCGCTTTTTTCAAATAGACGGTCATCTCGTTACTCATTCATAGGTACTGCGCGACGCGCAGGTCACTAGTGCTCTTCTTTCATGTCTTTTCGACGGAACGCGCCTTGGACAATTCGGTCAATCACCATGGCAACCAGCAAAATCGCAAGCCCGCCCAAAATACCCGGTCCTTTGGCCGCAAATTGAAGCGCTTCAAGGATGGTCTGGCCCAGACCTCCACCTCCGATGAGGGAGATGATGACAACCATTGACAGACACATCAGGATGGTCTGGTTTACACCGGTCATGATGGACGGGCGAGCCAATGGCAGCTCTACATCCCGTAGAATCTGCCAGTTCGATGCCCCGAATGCCGATGCAGCCTCTTTGATACTGTCCGGCACACCTCGCATGCCCAAGGCGGTCAGGCGGATCACCGGGGGCATGCCAAAAATAATCGTGGCTAGAATACCAGGTGGGTTGCCGGTGCCGAAGAAGGCGATGATCGGGATAAGGTAGACGAAGGCTGGTAGTGTCTGCATCAAGTCAAGGACGGGTTCCGCAAACCGATACGCGCGGGGCGATTTGCCGAACCAAATGCCCAGCGGAATACCGATGATCACACACAGAAAAACCGCCGCACCTACAAGCGCAACAGTTTCCATCGCGATCTCCCAGTATCCCAAGAACGCGATATAGGCGAGTGCGGCTGCGGTAAAGACAGCAACACGTGGACCGGCAGAACGCCAGGCAACCACACAGATCACGGCCATAACAACCGGCCAGGGTGTCCCGATCAACGCCAGAGATATCCCGTCCAGAACGCGCCTGACCCCTAAAACGATGCCGTCAAATGCACCCGCCCCTGCAACCGCCGCTGCGTCAATCGCATCCTCAAGCCAACGGGCCGTGTTGCCATAAATGTCGGGGTTCGCCGGGAAGGTGGTTAGCCATTCGGTCACGTCTTCGACCGTGAAACGATAGACTGTCAGCGGCGCGATAATAAGGGCAAGGACGATGCCCCAGGCCATGTTGGACGTGCTCCAACCTGATTGCACACTTTTGGGATCAATGCGCCATTCTTCATACTTGTGCTCAAGCGCGCGGTTTGCCCACAGCCCCTGAGCCAAGCGAACGCCAACTAGAATGAGGAGACCCGTAAGTAAAATTTGGAGACTGTCAGCGGCCAAAGCCGCAGCTTCGGCCCGGGTTGCCTCTGCCGCCCGCAACAGGTTGTTCCCAAGTGTTTCAAACCGGGACGGATCTTCGCCTGCCGCGGCAGCCTGTTCGGCACGATCCAGAAACTGCTGCGCACGTTCTTCTTGTTGGGCGGCGCGTGCAAGATTTTCTGCGCCCAATTCGCCCCATGTGCCGCGTCCGATTTGGACCCAAGCGATGATTTCAAGGATCAAGAACCCCCAAAACCCGCCCCAAAGACCCCGCGCAGCGGACCAGATTGGCCCTAAGAGCGCCGCGGCGGTGTTGAACGTAAAGGCATATGGCCCAGTTGCCTCTTGGATCTTGCGAAAGGCGTTTTGGTAGTAATCCGCGTTCTGGCCAACAAACTCTGCGACTGATGCGTCGAGCGCTTCGCGGTCGGCTTCAATCTCGGCTACATTCGCCGCACGCGGTGTTCCGGTTACATCGGTCATCCTTTGCCCCCTTGAATACCGCGCAGAAGCGTTTCTTTACTAACCTGCCCCACGTCCTGACCATTTTCGGTAATGATGATCGGCCCTTCTGTGCCAACGGACATATCGATCAAAGCATCCAGATCGCTATCACCCTCGGCGCGCGGCGCACCGTTCAGCTTTGCAGCTTCGCCTTCGGCCAAAGGTTCCATGATAGTATGCGCGCGGACCAGTTTCAGACGACTGATGCCTTGAACAAATTCGCGGACATAGTCGTCGGCGGGCTGGGTCACGATTTCTTCCGGCGTACCAATCTGAACAATGACGCCATCTTTCATGATCGCGATGCGATGGCCAATCCGAATGGCTTCGTCCAGATCATGCGTAATAAAAAGAGTGGTTTTCTTCAGGTCCTCGACCAAGGATTTGAACTGGTCTTGCAGTTGCAAACGGATCAACGGATCCAGCGCCGAGAAGGGTTCATCCATCAAGAGAATTTCGGGGTCCGATGCCAGAGCACGTGCAATTCCCACGCGCTGTTGCATGCCGCCGGATAACTCTCGGGGCAGCCGGTCTTCGTATCCGTCCAGGTTGACGAGGTTGAGCGTGTGTTCGCTGACGGCCCAGCGTCTGGATTTCGGCACGCCGCGGATTTCCAGTGGATAGGCTACGTTATCGCGTACCGACCGGTGCGGCATCAGAGCCATGTGCTGGAACACCATGCCGATATGGCGAGCGCGCATTTCTCTGAGCTCTTTGGCGTTTTTCTTGCCAACATCCTCACCCAAAACGCGGATGGTACCAGCGCTGGGTTCGATCAGTCGATTTACATGGCGAACCAGCGTGGATTTGCCCGAGCCAGAGAGGCCCATAATGCAAAAGATCTCGCCCCGCGCGACCGAAAAAGTAGCCTCCCGGACACCGATGACTGTACCAAACTCTTCCAAAGCTTCCGGTTTGGTCAGACCGCGCGATTTGGCTGCTTCGATGGTCTCAGAGGCGCGCGTTCCGAACACCTTCCAGACGTCTGACAGTTCAACGACTGCTTCGCTCATAAGCGCATCCCGTCTTGAGAAATGGGGTTTTGCTGCGCAAGGCGGACCCGCGCAGCAAAACTTGGTTTCAGCTTAGTTGGTCAACCAACCCAGCACGATGTCTTCGTTATCCGTGATCCACTGTGCAGCAAAATCTTCGGGATCTACATCGTTAAGGCTCAACTCCAAACCCATGGTCGACAAGGTTGCCGACGGCATTTCATACGCATCGAAAAACGCAGCAACTTCCGGGAAGTTCTCTGCCACTTCTGCAGCATAGTGCAGATGCAGAGTTGCGCCTTTCCAAGCGGTGGATGCCATTGATTTGTCCAGCCACTGCGGATCGTCCGTGGGCTGAACGATGTTCCAAGTCGCTGGATCATGAGCTGGCTCTTCAAGATAGACCAAATCATACGCTACGAAGATGAAGTGCGGCTCATAGCAGAAGCCAATCCAAGGTTCGTTTGCTTCAACCGCAGCACCCAGTGCACCCCAGGCAACCGTCCCGTCATATTCTTCCAGATCCATGACCGCGTCATAGCCGTAAGACCGCGCTCGGATGCGCTCGATGACTGTCGAAGCCCAACCCGGAGCCCCAATCCAGACCTGAGGCGTTCCGTCGCCATCGGTATCAAAGATCGCGGTCTTGTCCGGATCGGTCAGATCTTCGATCGAGGTAATGCCATAAGTGTCCGCTGTATACTTGGTCACACACATGCCTTGGACGGCTTGAACGGGATTGCCGTTCATCACAACGGATCCGCGTTCTTTCACATAGGTGTCGTGCAGGTTTTGCTGGTTCGGCATCCACACCTCGGGATGCACATGCATCGACCCGGCATCCATCGCCTCAAAGATGATTGGGTTGGTACCGCTCTGCAGCTCGACGTCCAGGCCGAAGTTGGTCTCAATCACCTGCTTGAGGATATGCGACGTCGCAACACCCGATGGCCAGTTTGGCATGCCCAGCACAAGGTCCTGTGCCGAGGCAACGCCGAAACTCGCGATGCTAAGAGCACTCGCGCCCAAGGTCGAACGTATCATCGTTTTCAACATAGGTAGTCTTCCTTTCCCTGTTTTGTTCGGTCTAGTGTTGTTGCTCTGACACGCGCGACCGCCGCCTGTCAGAACTGCTTTTTAAGTCTGGTTGGCCTTTGGAAAAGGTCAAGATCTCGGCAACAAGACAATCCAAAGTGTCAATGCAGAAGGCTGCCTTAGGCAAGTCAGACGCGATCAAAGAGAACTCTGTACAGGCAATTAACTGCACCGCGGCCCGTTGTTTGAGCAGTTCGCTGGATGCGCTCGCCAAAGTTGTACGAGCGACAGTTTGCGGTCCTTCTGCCTTGATCTGTCGAATGGCAGCCAACAGCGCTGCATCATCACTCGGGTAAACCGCTTCAAGTCCCGCTTCGGCCAAAGCAGCCTCAAATACCCCTACCCTACGCGTCGCTGGTGAGCACAAAATGCCAACCCTTCCTGCGGGGCCGCATTCTTTGGCTGCTGCTCTCACCGCGAGGTCGATCATGTTAAGGAACGGTATTCGAACTGCCGCGGCGATGTGAGGTGCATAGTGATGGGCTGTATTGCAAGGCATGGCCAGTGCCTTGGTGCCAGCTTGTTCGAGGCGGCGCGCCATCGTTTTCAGCGCTGGCACCGGGTCGGCGCCAGTGCCATCGATCAAATGCGCAATACGGGAGGGAACTTGCGGGTTTTGATCGACAAGCAAAGGAACGTGGTCTGCGTCATCATCTGCGTTCACTGCATCAATGACCCGTTGCATGAGGTGGACCGTCGCCTTTGGTCCCATGCCACCTAATATGCCAACCATCCGCACGGGTTTTACTCCGCCGCCAACCGTCTGTTGGCGTCCAGGAAAGCCTGATCATATCCGAAAAGTCCAACGGACCCGCCTGTGTGGAGGAAGACGACACGTTCGCCAGCTTTGAATTTGCCTGAGCGGCAATAATCAATCAAACCTGCGGCGCCTTTTCCGGAATAGACAGGGTCAAGTAATATGCCTTCCAACTCTGCAAACATCCGGATGGCTTCCAATGTGTCAGATCTTGGCAGGCCGTACCCTTCTCCGACATAGCTGGTGTCAGCCCGGACATCGCTTCGTGCAACAACACCGGGGCAGCCAAGCAAGTCAGCGGTTTTAACAGCCAAATCATATACCATCTGTTCTTGTTTTGGTTGCGGTGCACGTGTTCCAAAACCCAATAGTGGAATGCCGGCATTGATGGCTTTCAATCCGGTAATCAGCCCCGCTTGTGTTCCCGATGATCCGGTTGCATGCACAAGATGATCAATGACCAATCCCACTTCGTTGGCTTGGGCCACTAACTCCATCGCGCAATTGACGTACCCCAAGGCCCCGGTTGGATTGGACCCCCCGCCAGGGATGACATAGACCGTTTTGCCTTTTGCACGCTCGGCCTCGGCCGCTTGGTCCATTTCACCTATCATATCGTGGCCGCCGGGAAATTTCTGAGTTGTCGCGCCATGCAAGTGGTCCAGCAAAACATTGCCGTTTTCATTGTAATTGTGATCGTTGTAACCTGTGCGATCTTCCAAAAGGATATGACACCCCATTCCCATGCGCGCAGCGAATGCTGCCGTTTGTCGGGCGTGGTTGGACTGAGTAGCGCCTTGGGTCATCACGACGTCTGCACCAATCTTCTCGGCCTCGGCCATCAGGAACTCAAGTTTCCGCGTCTTGTTTCCGCCACTGCTAATGCCGGTGCAATCGTCTCTCTTTATCCAGATCTCCGGCCCGCCCAATTCCTTGCTAAGCCGGGGCAGCGGCTCAAGCGGCGTCGGAAGGTGGGCAAACCTCAGTCTAGGAAAGCGAGCCAGATGCATGGACGATACCCCCGGTTGGTCATCAACCGCGACAAGCTGCCACCACATTTTCGAAAACTCAAATTCGAAAAATACCTATTAACATGCAATATTTGCATGTTATTGTGCTTTCATGCGGTTAGAATGGTTGAATGACATCCTGGCAGTTGCGGAAACCGGGTCTTTGTCCGAAGCGGCGGAACGCAGAAATCTAACACAATCTGCATTCTCACGCAGGGTGCGTGCCATTGAAGATTATGTCGGAACGCCCCTGTTTGATCGCGGGCGCAAGCCCTTGCAAATGCAGCCGACCACGGCGCGCCAACGAGATCAAATTGCAAAACTTGCAGAAGAAATTCAGCAACTGGTTTCTGATCTGCGGATGGGCAGTGAGGCCAGTCAGAACCGTGTCGTTTTTGCAAGCCAGCACGCGTTGACGACGTCGCTGACGCCGGATCTGCTACATTGGTTAAGCGGTCAGGTTCCTGATGTCTACGTGCGGTTAAGGTCTGCAAACCAGGACGAGTGCTTTGGGCTATTGCTGTCGCGCCAGGCCGACCTTGCTTTTGTTTATCGCCCCGAAGGTGACGAGCACCTGATTGAAGCCGATTTCATTGAAACACTCACCCTGGGACAAGATCGCCTCATCCCGGTATATGCGCGACACGCTTCGGATGCGCTGAATGAACAGTTTCAATCTGGACAACTGCCGGTCATCGCATACCCCAGAGATGTGTTCCTTGGACACATACTGGAAAAAAGTATCCTCCCGCCTTTGCGCCAGATCGTCCGACCAATTCCGAAAGTTGAAACGGCGTTGACCCTCGCGGCAACCGAACTGGCAATGGTAGGTATTGGCGTCGCTTGGGTGCCTTCGTCGTTGGCTTACCGAAAGATACGAGATGATCAACTGGTGGATTTATCCAACACGTTGCCCTCGATCAACATGGATGTGACCGCGGTGCGGGTTGCAGGAAGCAGTAACGCGGCAAATGCGATGCTTTGGAACCATCTGGTCTCGATCTCGAATTCAGAAAACTCCACTTGGACCGCTCTCGACACCTTGCGTGGCAAGGATGGGTGAAGGCGCTCCTCAACAATCTTTTGCCAAATAGCAGTAGAGTGAAGCTGATCACGACAAATAAATGGTACCGTTGTATTGTGCTCGCATGTCGACCCGGATCGAAGTGAAAACGGCCAGTGAACAACGTGCGGAAGGGATCGGTCACGTCATCCGAGACGCAATCCGTAGGGTCAATGCCAAAGATTATCCGCCCCAGGAGATTAGCCGCCTCCTAAATAACTTTTCGACGGCCCATATACTCGACTTCTTGAAGCAGCGGCAAATCTTAGTTGCTATGTCTGATCAAGTGGTCGTCGGTACTGGCGCGTTGCAAGGTGCTGAAATAAAGTCAGTTTTCGTATCGCCGGACGTGCAGCGCAAAGGTGTCGGAACTGCGCTTGTGACAGAGCTTGAGCGCAAGGCTGTCGAATGTGGTTTGCAAGAACTGGTGGTGTCATCTTCCCTATCTGCGACGAAATTCTATTCGGCTTTAGGCTATATCGAACAGCGCCGAAATTTCTTTGGAACAGAAGAGACAGTCGTGATGATAAAACCAAAGATATCGCACGCGCCTTAACTCGAATGAGCGCCTTGAGGCTAAGAGATCCCGAGCGGTTTTGTGCCGTCGTGTGCGTCCGCGAACCAGTGATCACGGGCTACGAATTGCAACGATACGGCAAGGTATACCAGAGGAAAGCGAGGCACGGTTGACCTGTCGGTATTCCCAATCGCGGCGCGTATGATACCAGCACCAATCGGCTGCTTTTTGAATGGCCGCTTCGCGATTTGGATGGTTGTAGGACCAGCCCCAAGCGCCATAAGGGCTGATTGCAAACGCACCATGACCGTTTGTGCGCTCCCAATCTGTGAAGGCTTCAAAAAGCTTTGTTGTGACCGCAAGTGTTTGGGACGGCGGTTCCGGTACGGGCGTCCGGGTATGCGTAACTGAACATGGCGGTTCGTTGGGCCGCCGTTCCGCATTGCACTTTAGCAACGCGATGGCATGGCCCGCCTCGGGCCACCCCGCGCCTCGGACAACTTCGAAAGACGATGCACCGTTGGCTGCGCGCGCACCATGGAGGCGCGGAGGCTTATACGCAATGCGTGATCGTATCCCCGATTCATCGGCTTTATTCGTGACTTGTGTGACTTCCGATGACGCCACAGGCGTTAAGGCGGTCAAGCCAATGGTGTAGTCTGCGGGATAAAGCTGCAGTTTTGGAAGCAATATGTCGATGTCGCTGATTTTGCCAACAGTGCAGGGAGGGGACACCGTTCCGTCTGGCGCAGCCTCAGCTTCGCGGCGCAATTCGCAATCTGCCGCTGCGTTTCGCATCGCGCTGCGCCAGTTCCCTTTTCCCGCCGGGTCTGGCCTGTGTCCCCACGCGCCGGCGCCTCCGAGAGCGATGTAATCATCCGTGAAAGGCCATCGCATCATCAGATTGCGCACCATAGCAGCGGTTGCGATCGGTTCGTCCCGATCCGCATCCCGATGAAGGGGCAAACGATCGGCGATGATCTGACAGCCTTGCCCGCAATCGGCATGCGCAAAACGACGAGCGAGTTCCAGTGAACGAGCCCCTGTCCACACTCCAGTTCGCCCATAGGGACCGGCGGCAAAGGCGCCAAAATAATCAGCGCCCGACAGCGCGCGCTCTGCCTCTAGCTTAACAGAGTGCACCACATCCGCGACAAAAACCGTTTCCCCCTCGGGACCAAAGTAAACGAACACTCCGTCCGTGAGTGCTGCGCGTTCGGGAGTTGGTTTGAAGAACCCCAAAGCAGCGAGGCCGACCAAGCAAAATCCTATAACGATAACCGCGTTTTGCAGAGAGAGTGCGTTGTTTGCCTTTGCCTGTTCCATCGACGCCGCTTACGCGATCAAGTTGGCAAAAGTGAGGCCTGGAAGGTAAATGGAGGCGATACGTGTCTCTAAACCAAGTGGAACCAACTGCGCCGTGACACGCACATGGCCGACATCCTGTCGACCAAGGATTGGCGCGCAGCGGCAGGGGGGATGTGCCGCTGCGCTCACGTGTTAGAGCTGTTCGATCGGGGTTTCTCGAATCTCGCTCCACACTTCTTCGGCCTTGTTGAGAACACCTGCTTTATCTTTCTCGTAGGCCGACAGAACTGCTGCATTCACAAACAGATAGAGTTTTCCGTCAACGACATCCGCATATCGCACATCGCCATCCAGTTTCTTGCGAACCGAAACACCCAATGCACAGAACCCACCATATTGTGGGAGCAGCGCCGCGGGATCCGCTTCAAACGCGGCTTTGGTTTCCGCCGAAGAAAAATAGTACTCAACACCGTCATGAATGGCCGAATGCTCGGCATATCCGTCGACGGCTGAACCTGATGAGATCTGGGCTACCGGGTCGAAGCCATGCATGCCAAGCGGGTTGCCAGCTAGCGTTAGACCATTGGAGACGTTATACTCGTCGGCGGCAAATGCCATCGGGGCACAGGCCAGAATACCTGCAGTCGCAAATGCGGTCAGGGAGAGCGCCTTGATCATTGTACATTCCTTTTCGAAATCAGTTGCTGTGGGGCGACTTCAAATAGTTCATGAGCGCTGTTTTGCGTCCATATCCGAATTAACTATGCAAAAATGGATTCAAAAATGAACTCATCGTACGGATTGCCGAACTATAAAAAGGATGGCTAGTCGTGAGGTCTATGACAGATGCGCTCAGCCAAATCCTGGATCATCTTAAACTGACCGGGTCGGTCTATTTCCATACAGAGTTTCACCAACCGTGGGGTATTCGCGTTCCATCAAAACAAAACGTCGTGCGCTTTCACATGGCGATGCGCGGAGAGTGCTATGTCCGGATTCACGGTGTCAAAGACCTTGTGCCTTTGTCTGCCAAGGATCTGATCGTCGTCCCGCATGGGGTATCTCACGAAATCATAGATGTCGAGAACAGCGCGGCGCATGACCTCTCCGATGTGATCCAGGCAAACGGGTTTACGGGCGACGGCCCGTTACGGATAGGAAACGGGCTGGACCTGCGCCCATGCCGACTGATCTGTGGTCATTTCGAATTTCACAACAGTGCCGATCATCCGATTCTGAACGCACTGCCCGATTATCTTTTGCTGATGGATCAGCAATCAAACCTGTCACCGTCTCTCGCCGCCACCATGCAGATCCTGTCGAACGAAATCCTGTCGCGTCACGCCGGAACAGACGCGATCGTGCATCGCCTCGCAGAGGTCATCTTCATCAACGCGATCCGTCACTTCGTCAGCGAACATGGAGAGGCCGCAGGTATTCTGTCGGCGTTTCTTGACCCCAAGCTCAGTTTGACTTTGTCTGCCGTACACAAAGAGCCTGATTATGGTTGGACAGTTGAAAACATGGCGGCGGTAGCCGGGATGTCCCGCACCGTTTTCGCCGAACGGTTTCGCGATCTCGTTGGTATGACACCGCTTGAATACGTGCTCGATTGGCGCATGCGCGTGGCCTATCGCCATATGGAAGAAAGCGACCTGTCCGTTCCGGAAACCGCCGCAAGGGTTGGATATGGTTCAGAGGCATCCTTTGTGCGCGCCTTCAAACGTGAGTTTGGCAAAACTCCGGGTCAGGTGCGGCGCGGCGTTCGTTAGGGTTTGAAACAGGCCTTCACCGCGAGTTTACTAGCGCACCGGTTCAGCACAGATTACTTCATTCATAATGGGTTTCCTTGGATGGATCGTATGGACCGCACCAAATCTATGACACGACGCAATCTGCTTTTGCTGACAACCGGCGCTGTCGGCGTCACGGCCTACGGTGTTTGGTCTTACATTTCACCGGCGGTCGCCGAAGGCACGGTTCAGATCACCGCCGAAGTCGCCCATCAACAGGCAACAGCTGGCGAGATCCTTCTCCTCGATATCCGCAGGCCGGATGAATGGCAAAGCACCGGGATTGGAGAGGGCGCCCTGCCCCTTGATATGAGGCGCGAAGATTTTGTCGAAGCCTTGGATCAAATCACGACGGGCGATCGCAGCCTACCTATAGCGGTGATTTGCGCGCGTGGGGTTCGTTCGGCACGGTTGACACGCATCCTGACAGAGGCCGGCTACACAAATCTGATTGATGTTCCCGAGGGCATGTTGGGATCTGTGTCTGGGGCCGGTTGGCTGGCCAAGGGCCTGCCCGTGGTGCAACCATCATGAGAACGGCTGCTGTTTTTGCCGCGATGTTTTGCGCAAGTCACGCTCAGGCTGCCTGCGGTCCCAGCCCGGATGCGTGCAAGATTTCCAGTGGCGACTATCACATTGCTCTGCCCGACGCCTCCGAAGACGCGCCAGTAGCCGTTTTCCTACATGGCGCCGGCAGCAACGGTGCCAATGTCATGCGCAACACAGGTCTTGTGGACGCGTTTCTGGACCGAGGATATGCCGTGTTGGCACCCTCAGCCCTTCCACGTCGGCCGGGAGCCAACGGCGGCGTGTGGTCCTTTTACCCGGGATGGGAAGGTCGGGATGAGCCTGCATTTTTGCAGGCGACGGTTGAGGATGCAGCCGCGCAGTTTGGAACCTCTCCTGATCGGGTTTTGCTCACAGGATTTTCTGCAGGCGCCTTCATGGTCACGTACATGGCGTGCGACGATCCAAGCAGTTTTCCGGCGTATGCCCCTCTGGCTGGCGCATTCTGGGAACCTCTACCACCCGCGTGCGAAGGACCTGTGAAACTCTTTCAAACGCATGGTTGGCTCGACAAAACGGTCCCGCTGGAAGGACGGCCGTTGCGCAATGGCGAATGGTTGCAGGGGGATGTGTTCGCAAGTTTGGAGATCTGGCGACGTGCGAATGATTGCCCGAATATGGCGCCCGACAGGTTTGATGAAACCGGCGCGTTCATGCGCCGCGCCTGGACTGATTGCGCCCAGGATAGCGCATTGGAATTTGCGCTGCACCCCGGCGGCCATTCAATCCCATCTGGCTGGGTCGACATGGTCGTCGATTGGTTTGAAGTTCAGGTGCCCTGATTACTCCGCGGGGTTCTGCAATCCCCTGCCCTCTAGATAGGACTTCAACTCGGACCGGTAATGGCGTGCCGCGCCAATGATCTGCGGTTCAAGATAAGTTTCCGCCGTACCCATCAAGCGAGCCCGGACCTGCGCGCCGCTCAAAGCAGATAACGGGATTGCCAGCACAAGGCTCACCGCGATGGGCGCCAGCCACCATGTGACAAGACCGGCAAGAATACCCACGACAAGCGCACAGCCCGCGACAGTTTCCAAAGCATGCGCGAGGACGAGTGACTTCAGTGTGTAACGACCCCCATCCCTCGCTTGAGGTTCCCAGCCGCTTTGCAATCCAGTTACGCTTCGGAACACCGCAATCATCTGCTGAACCATCAAGATGGGTGCATACAAGATCGACAGCACAATCTCGATCAAGGCGGAAGCGGCAACCCGATGAACTCCGCCCAGATCGGCATAACGTGCGCCAGTCAGCGGCAGCGCGAGTACGCCCAACAGTTTGGGGGCCAGTAGCATCGCATACATCACCAACAAGATCAGAACGTGGCGACCTTCGGTCATTTCGGGCCAGGTGGGCACAAGCGGGTTTTCCGGGGAGAAGTAGGTCAACACGCTGCCGTCTTCCCCGTTCCCGATGAGGGCCCAGATCACCAGCAAGACGAACCATAAGGGCGACAGTAGATACCCCATCGCGCCATGGAAGAGGTGAAATCGGCTCATCGCGTGCAGCCCTTTGGATCCCAACAGGCCCAGATGCTGCAGATTGCCCTGACACCAGCGACGGTCGCGTTTGATGTGATCGGTCAGGGTCACCGGCGTTTCTTCGTAGCTGCCTTTGATGCGCGGTAGGAATCGAACACCCCAACCAGCCCGACGCAGCAATGAGGCTTCGACAAAATCGTGACTCATGATCAGGCTTTCGCGTCCCGACCAGCGCCGTAGGCGAGGTAGGCCGGCGCATGCGGCGAAAGCTTTGGTCCTCAGAATCGCGTTGTGGCCCCAGTAATTGCCCTCCTGCCCTGACCAACGGGCCAGTCCTTCGGCCAGCGCCATGCCATAGACGCCATTGGCGAACTGCTGTGACCGGGCAAACACGGACTGCGCGCCGATCAGAAAGGGATAGCTCTGAATCAAACCGGCTGACGGATCACTGGCCAGCGCGTTTGTCAGCCGTGTGATCGCCTTTCCGGTCATCAGGCTGTCTGCATCCAGCACCAACATTGCCGGATAGGCGCCGCCCCAATTGCGTACCCAATCAGCGATGTTGCCGACCTTACGCTCGGTGTTTTCGGCGCGACGGCGATAGAAAAGCGTCAGGCCGGGTGACAAGCTGGATTGCAGGGCTTGAACGGCTTGCTCTTCCTGCTGAGCGATGGTCGGATCCGTCGTATCGGATAGAATAAAAAGATCGAATGTGTGCATCCCGCCCTGCGCACGCAACTCCTCAAGCATAGCGGTTGCGTTCCCCAGAACGTACCAGGGTGGCTCATTATGCACTGGTACGAGCAGTGCAACCTTAAGCGCATCGGGCCTGCGTCGCAGAGGAGTTTGTCGTTTGCTCAAAAGCGACGTCATACCGCCGAGCACGGTAAACAAAGTCAGGCTGATCCAGAAAAAATTAAAGGCGATCAACGCAATAAGTATCGTCTCTAAAGCAGTAAACCCCTCAGAGGAGAACCAGCCCCACATCACCCAAAGCAGGCCCAATGTCGCTAGACTTGCTGGCCCAAACGCCGCCAGACGCCACCAGATCGCGTCTTGCGCGCTGTCCGTACCGGGGGCGGCGACGTCTAGATGCGCCTCGTCTAGCTTTTGAACGGGCATCGTCAGCGGGTGTTTGGAAGGCATCATCATCCGCTCAGGCCGTCCACCGATAAAGCCAGACTTCCGAAGCGAGTTTACCGCCTTTGCGCAGTTGTGCGCGCAGCTCCGCCAGTTCTAATTCTCCTGGATCGAACCTGAACCCCAATCGAATTCCGCCTGTTTCAGGGTTCCGCTGCAAGATCCCAGGGGTGGTTTCGACCTGGCTGGATTGAATATGGATGGTTAGTGCGTCTGGCCCCTCGTCAAACATCGGATGTGCTTCGAAATCGATTGTGACAATGTTTCCGGGATTGAAGGCATCGTTGCCCAACCGGGTGTTGATCACGCGCGGCAGGTCGTTTGGAACAGGTGCTGCTTCACCCCAAGTCAGGCGATAGGACAGGGTCATCTCCTCACCGGCGGGAACCGGTCGAGCGGGTCTCCAATAAGCGACGATGTTGTCGTAGATCTCTTTATCTGTCGGGATTTCTACCAAGCTGACGGATCCCCTGCCCCAATCCCCCTTGGGTTCCACCCAAAGTCCCGGACGGCGGTGGTAAAGCGCCTCAAGATCCGCAAAGTTGGATTGTTTTCGGGCCCGTTGCATCAAGCCAAACCCACGAGGATTGTTATCGGAAAAGGCCGAGATCTGAAGTCTTCGCGGATTGGCCAAAGGCCGCCAGAGCGTTTCGCCAGCCCCGTTCTGGATCATCAGCCCGTCAGTGTCATGCACCGCCGGACGGAAATCATCGAACCTGTGCCGGTTCGTTTCATCAAACTTGAACATTGATGTGAGAGGTCCGATGCCCGCATGGGTCAGATCTACCCGTGGGAACAACGTCATCTCCACATCCATAACGCAGGATGGTCCGGGCGTAATGGTGAATCGATAGGCGCCTGCGACGCTGGGGCTGTCCAAAAGCGCATGCAGTACAAAATGCTCTTGTTCCGGTGCCGGTGCTTCCAACCAATATTCGATGAATTCGGGGAATTCCTCCCCCATCGGATCCCCGGTTTTCAACGCAAGGCCGCGGGCCGAGAGGCCATAGATCTGACCGTGCCCAATCGCGCGGAAATAACTCGCCCCCTGAAAGACGGCGAATTCTTCTTTGATGCCCGGCTGATCGAACTCAGTTCGTAGGCGAAGACCTGAGTATCCGAGGCTTTCATCAAGGGTCAACGGCGGAACTTTGTCAGTCTTGTCAAAGAGATCGTAATCAAAAGGAAAGCGATCAGACTGCCCGTTTTCTACAGTGTTCACTTGAACTGGGCGCGGAAAGTACAGGCCGGGATGAAAGAAATCCACGTTGTAAGACCGGTCCGTGTCCGACCAAAGCGCATCGGCATTTCGAAACCATATCTTGCGATATTGATCGTAGGTCAGGTTGATCCAATCCTCAGGGACTGTTGGACGCGGTGTGTAGTCCGCAGCCGCCAATGCGCGCGCTTTGTCGATCACAACCTGATGCGTGAACGGTGCACCCGACGCGGCTGAGCTGACCATCGCACTCAGCGGCACCGACCCAAGGCCGGCGAGGAATGCCCTGCGCGAGATCATGCGGGTTTCCTCCGCCACGGCGTCGCTTTGAACCAGGCCACAGCATAAGCGACAACCGTCAGAATGCCGAAACCAATGATGTTGCCCAACGACACTGTCAGCACGTCACGCCCCACCTGATCGAATACGAAACCGATCAGGCGTGCCAATGCCATCGACGTGATGAAGATGGCCAATGATTGCTGACCCACTTTGGTGATCCACTTTAACAAGGTGCGCCAAACATTTGACAAGACACCAGAACCTGTCGCAATCAGTCTTGCGCCACCAGGCCCCACAGCGACCCATGCCAGATAAGCAAGAGAGAGGAAGTGAACATACCGCAGAATGCCAAATTCGGTTTTGGGCCGCAGTTCTTTGGTCGCCCCCCAAACCGGACGAATAACGTCGGCCAGATCAGGCCATGCGGCGTTCAGCCAGGAAAACACCTTCCATGAACCGAACGGAGCGGAAAAGACAACAAACCCCAAGGCCAACAAAACCAGTACTTTTGAGACCGGTGGCGGGCGCAGCCAGCCGCGCATGAAGGCGAAGCCGGTAAAGAACAGCAGTTGCCACCCAAACGGGTTGAAGAACCATTGTCTGTCTGACCATGGTTCGGCTGGCAAAGGCAGCGCACCCATATTGGCGGCCAGCCAGACTGTCACTGATACCGCGCCGGTCAACCACAAGCTGACACCGGCCAACGCCATGACGATGGGCATCATGGCCAGGATCACCAGGTACATCGGCAGGATGTCGAAGTAATTGGGCACATAGGTCAGCGTGAAGAGACCGACAATGTTCGTCGCTGGATCCTTGAAGAAGTGCGAAAGGTTTAATGTATTGATGTAAACCTTTTCAAAATCACCATAAACATCCAGTGCAGCCAGATACATAGCGACGAAAAAGAACAGACCAATGTGAGCCCAGTAGACCTGCCAGCACCGATAGAGAACACGTGCTGTGCCCAACCACCATCCACCGCGTGCGTAAGATCCGCCAAAAGCGATTGCCGATGCCATGCCGGAACAAAACACAAAGATCTCAGTCGCATCGGAATAGCCAAATCGCGCCGGGATCCAGCCCACCCACATATTGCCGGGGATATGGGCGACCAGAATGATGTACATCGCGATACCGCGAAAGAAATCTAACCTCGGATCACGGGTCGTCACTGCCGGCGCAGTGGTGGCTTGAGCTGGTTTCGCGAAATCCGAACTGGGTGTGGTCGTCGCCATAATCGTCTTGCAGTCACTTCGGGGTCTTCTTGGACCTATTGTGCGGGAATTGCCGTGTCATGCGCGGCCCCGCGTGCCGCCGCGATCAGGTCCCGCCGTGCAGCGGAATACCCGTCATCTTGCCCGGCGCGCCGGGCTTGGCGGTCATCCAGTATCCGCTCGGCATCGTCAAGGTGTCCTGCCCTCAGACCGGCATCAATTGTCAGCCGCTCAAAGACATCGCGCTGCGCATGGCTTCCGCCCGCACGGGGCATTGTCGCCCGCGCTGCGGCCAGATGGGCAAAGGCCTCATCATAATCTCCCTCGCCGAACGCGTGCAGGCCTGTGGCCGCAGCCAGTCCTGGATCAGCCATCCGATCCGCGACATCGGTGGTTCGATTGGCCGCGTCGGCGTTCAAGCGCGCCATCATGGAAGCGATAGCGGTATCTTTGTCTCCACCGATCAACGCCAATAGATAGTGGAGATCGGCAAAGATAAGGCAGCCATCTTCAGTGCGATGTGCGCTGATCTCAGCCAGTTCTTCCCAGCGGTTGCCAACATCCACACCTTCCAGCTCTAATCGGCTCAACAAGGAGGTCGCGTTGGAGATATCACGGTAATCATCGGTGTGATCGGCCCGGATTTTTTGGTCATAGAGGTCCATGACAACGTCAATCTGGCCAAGGTCCAGATGCATCAGCGCTTTGTGCCACCACACGTGGTAGCGGAAGTTGTTGCAATGCGACCAGGCGTGTTCGCGCCCAGCCAACCAATTCAAACCACCGGCTGCATCACAGGTCATGTCATAAACATGCGCAACGGCATGAAGGCCCCATGCATCATCTGGGGCAATCCAAAGTGCCTGACGGCCTGCAATTTCGGCCTTTGAATAGTCGCCGGTTTCTTCCAATGCGAAGGAATGACACCCCAGCAGGTACCCTTTTGCTGCGTGATCCACACCGTAGGCTGGGAGAACTCGTTCAATCGACTGTCGCATCCCGGCGCTGTCACCCAGCACAAACCGGATCGCGTGGCTGAGTTTCATTGCCAGCGGATCGTCTGGATGCTTGTGCAGGATCTCTTCCAAGTGCTGAACCGACAAGGTGGGCATGTTGGACATATATGCTTCGAGCGCATCGATGAATTTACGCTCCCGCCAGCTGATCTGACCTTGAGCAGCAACAGTTTTTGCCGTGCTGAGCGCCTCAGCGGCCGTTGCATACAATTCGCGTCGTCCTAACAGCAGATAGAACAGACCCTTTGTGGCGTGCCCCAACGCGAATTCGGGCTCGGCGGTCAACGTCGCCATCAGATGGGTCGGCGTGTCCGCACCATGTGCAAGAAAAGCCAATTGGGTGTGATCCCACGCGCGGCGTGCCGCATCGTCTTCCAGGGTAATTGTCTGCCCAAAGCAATCTTGCTTCATCAAAGTCTCCGATTCTGTCCGGTTGCGCGTCGATGGGGCCATGGTTACTGGAACTTTTGCGACGGAGAATGCGACAGGGCGGCGAATAACGCGTAAGTGAGGACGGTTGTTATCGAGTCATTACTTTTCGTGAGCGTTTGTTCCAAAATTCGGCGTTTTTCAGCCGGTTAGTTGTAACAAACCGCTCGATTATTCGGCAAAAGGGTCATCCGAATTCAGAACTGTTTCAGTGTCAGCGCCGAAATGGGGCGGTTTTTGTCGGTAGGTGACCGGTGTTTCAGAGAATTTTAAGGGATTTCCAATAAGGCGCAGCGGATCTGCCCCGTTGCGGGACATGTCGATTTGCATCCCGCGGGCCGCAACCTGATCCGAGGCGAACACCTGGTCGAGTGATTGCACAGGCCCAACCGGAACTTTGACCGCTTCGAGGGTAGATACAACATCATCGGAGCTTCGTGTTGCCAATGCGTCTTGGATAAACGGTACCAAAGCTTCGCGGTTTTCCAGTCGCGCTGGATTTGTGGTGAAGCGTGGGTCTTCTGCCAGCTCCACAAGATCCATCACCGCGCAAAAGCGTTGAAATTGCGCATCATTGCCCACTGCGATGATTACGTGCCCGTCCGCGGTCGCAAACGTATCATAAGGTACGATGTTTGGGTGCGCATTGCCGCGGCGTTGGGGAACGCGCCCAGAGGTCAGATAATTCACGCCCTCATTGATCAGCCAGGCGATCTGAGCGTCGACAAGAGCCAGTTCCACATGTTGCCCCTGCCCTGTCTGGTCCCGATGCCGTAGAGCTGCGAGAATGCCAACGGTTGCATACATTCCGCACATCACGTCCGCGATTCCGACGCCTACCTTCATCGGGCTGCCATCCGGTTCGCCGGTGAGCGACATAATCCCGCCAAACCCTTGTGCCATCAGGTCATATCCGGGCTTGTTGCGATTGGGGCCCGTCTGCCCAAAGCCTGAGATCGAACAATAGACCAAGCCCGGCAATTCGCTTTTCAAGCTTTCGTAATCCAACCCATACTTTGCCAACCCACCGGGTTTGAAATTCTCTATTACGATATCCGCCTTTCCAGCAAGCCGACGCACCTCTGCTTGCCCGTCAGGCGACGTGATATCGATCGAGACGGATCGCTTGTTGCGGTTGGCGGACATGAAGTATGCCGACAAATCCGTGGGCTCGCCCTGCTCATCCGCAGCAAATGGCGGGCCCCATTGTCGAGTGTCATCCCCGCCAGAGGCAGGATTTTCAATCTTCAGAACTGATGCGCCCAGATCACCCAAAAGCTGCGTGCACGTGGGACCTGCCAGGATCCGCGACAGATCCAGAACCTTAATACCTGTCAAAGGCCCATTAGATACGGCCATCATAGGCCTCGCGATCAATTTCTGCGGCAATCACAGTAAAGCTGTCCGCCGTCTGTGCCGCCTCAAGCGCTAAGCGAAGCTCTTCGCGATTGCGCACAGTCACCCCATGGCCACCAAATGCCCGGCCCATCGCCGCAAAATCGTGGCGCCCGAAATCAACGCCACGATTGGTCATCTGGCGCTGACGCTGCTTCAACTCGATAAGCGCAAGGCTTGCATCCACAAACACAAGGAAAATCGCCGGTGTATCCAACTCACGGGCCGTTGCCAGTTCTCCGGCGACCATCAGAAACCCGGCATCGCCTGAAAACGAAATCACCGGCCGATCTGGCGCGGCAAGTTTCAATCCAATCGCCAGCGGAACCGCGCAACCCATCGTGCACAAAGCCGACGATTGCACTAATCCTTTTGGTGCCTCGCAGGTCCACATCTGGCTCAGCAAGATCCGGTGCGCGCCACTGTCTGCCGTAGCCAACGTGCCCGGAGGTAGAACGGCGCGGGTCTCGGCGATCACTGCGCCCGGGCCCCAAGGTTCCTCCACTGGGAACGCCGCGGCAAGTGCAGTTTTGGCAGCAGCCACTTCCCCGTTTGGCCAAGTCCGTCCGCCGCGCAAGCCCTGTGCCAGCGTCTCCAAAGTGCTTCCGGTGTCACTAATGAAGTTCAGACCCGCCTGATGCATGTAATGATCATTCGCCACACCGGCGATATCGATGACGTTCTGTTTGGCAGGGTCCCAGATCTCACGCCAGCCGGTGCGCATCTCGATCGGGTCATAGCCGATACATAGAACCAGATCCGCCTTTTGAATAAAGGGCACCAAGGTTTGATCCGCGAGCGGAGATAATCCTGCGCCACCGAGTGACAGCTCATGGGCCTCATCCACAATGCCTTTGGCCTTGTAGGTGGTTACAAAGGGGATCTGAAAGTGCTCAAGAAACGCTTGAACCACCGCTGCAGAGCCATCACGCAGGATGTCGAGGCCGAGAACAGCGACCGGTCGTTGCGCAGAGCGCAGCCACTCACGCGCCATGGCCAGATCACCGCCAGATGGTGTTGCCGGACTGGCGGGCGTCAATCGCCGGATCGGCGCGTTTGGCGCAGGCGCATCGGCAACGGAGATTGGGATATCGATGTGCACGGGACCCTGGCGTGGGGCCATGGCCAGTGACACCGCTTTGTCGGCAATCGTATCCGCTCCACCCGCTGTCAAACGGAACGTGCCTTTGGTAAGCGGCGCAAAAACCGCCTGATGATCCAGCACCTGATGGGTATAGGTTAAGGCTTCATCCGCATCGACACATCCGGTTAGTACCATCAGCGGCACCCGGTCCTGTAGCGCATTGGCCACTACATTGACCCCGTTCATCGCACCCGGTCCCACAGTTGCTACCAAAATCGCCGGTGCGCCATCGACGTGATGTACGCCTTCTGCCATGAACCCAGCGGCATTTTCGTGCTTGGCCAGGTGAAAGGTGATCCCCGCCTTTTCAAGCGCATCAACCAAGGTCAGCACCTCGCCTCCGGGCATTCCAAAGGCGTGACGGCACCCCGCCTCATAAAGCCGCTGGGCAAGCCGGTCTGCGGCGCGAGGGGTATGTGCGTTCATTTCCAAGGGTCTCCGGGGTTGCAGTTGCAACTCCTATCGCCTGCAAGGGCGCGCGTCGCAAGATGGCTCACCGACCCGTGATGGTCAGTTTACGGCCATTTGTGCAATCGCTTCAAAACGGCTGTCTAATTCAGCAGCCAATTGGCGCAATGCATCTCCGCCCTCGTCCATGTATGGGTCGAACACGAAACTGGGCTGCTTGTAGGCAAGGGTCGCTGTTCCCTCTGTCCCCTCCGTCACATAAAACCGGATCGGCGCCTCAATCATAGCGGCGGTCGAAAGGGCAAGAATTTTTACCGCAAAGTCATTGTTAAAAACACCAATGACCCGATTGCCTGGGATAACAATTCCGCGGCTCGCGGCGGCTTTTGTGGGCCCCGCCTGGGTGACGACGCCCATCTTGTTGGCCTTGGTGGCCGCGATCACGTCTGCAATCAACTGATCATAGGATTTGTCCGTTGCGATGACCGTCCAGCCCTCACGCGGCGCGATCGTTTGGCCCATCGCAGGAATGGCCATCATCAGACCAATAAGCAAGACAATCAAAATACGCATGGGGCCAACTCCATCTAATTGGCCTCATGCCTAACGCCAGGTCCCGCTCACCGTCCAATCACGTCAGCGGGACCGCAGTTTGATCGTTTCAGAAAAAAGCCTGCAGCCCGGTCTGTGCACGGCCCAAGATCAACGCGTGCACATCATGCGTCCCTTCATAGGTGTTCACCGTTTCAAGGTTCACCATGTGTCGGATGACCTGATACTCCAGACTGATACCGTTGCCGCCATGCATGTCCCGCGACATCCGCGCGATGTCCAGCGCCTTGCCGCAATTGTTGCGTTTGACGATCGAAATCATCTCTGGCGCGGCTTTTGCGTCGTCCATCAGGCGGCCAACTTGCAACGAGGCCTGCAGCCCCAAAGTGATCTCTGTCTGCATGTCCGCCAGTTTTTTCTGGAACAGCTGGGTTTGCGCCAGTGGCTTGTTGAACTGATGGCGGTCCAGCCCGTATTGCCGTGCGGCGTGCCAGCAGAATTCGGCCGAGCCCATCACGCCCCAGCTGATGCCGTAACGCGCGCGGTTCAGGCAGCCGAATGGACCTTTCAACCCCGCAACGTTGGGCAACAGCGCATCGTCGCCCACCTCGACACCATCCATGACGATCTCACCGGTGATCGAGGCGCGCAGGCTCAATTTGTTTTCGATTTTCGGCGCGCTCAGCCCGGCCATCCCTTTTTCCAGAACAAAGCCTCGGATGCGTCCGCCATGCTCTTCGGATTTGGCCCAAACAACAAACACATCCGCGATTGGCGCGTTGGAAATCCACATCTTGGACCCGGTGATCTTGTAACCCGTCGCCGTTTTTTCGGCCCGTGTTTTCATGCCGGCAGGATCGCTCCCGGCATCCGGCTCGGTCAGACCAAAACAACCGATCAATTCGCCCGAAGCCAATCCAGGAAGGTACTTTTTCCGCTGTTCTTCGCTGCCGTAAGCGTAGATCGGATACATCACCAGTGAGCTTTGCACCGACATCATGGAGCGGTAACCGGAATCCACCCGCTCAATCTCCCGCGCGACTAGGCCGTATGACACGTAAGAGGAGCCTAGTCCGCCGTATTCTTCGGGGATCGTCACGCCTAACAGACCCATTTCGCCCATTTCACGAAAAATGCCCGGGTCGGTTTCTTCAGCCGCAAACGCCGTAGTGACCCGTGGTTGCAGTTTTTCCTGCGCAAAACTGTGTGCGCTTTCGACCATCATACGTTCGTCATCGGACAACTGGTCTGCCATGCGCAGCGGATCGGTCCAATCAAAACCACCCAGATCCGGGGCGTCTTTGGGTTTCAAGGCGGGCTTTGGTGTGGATTGAACGTTCATGGTTGCGTCCTCGACTGGGGGTTGGTTTTGCGCAACGCGCGATGCGGCACTGTGCAAAACAGGCAATTTGTGCGGAACTTATCAAAACCTGCTGGGAAAAAACACCGAGACTTTCGCAACCAAGTATGACAATTACTCATACATGTCAGCACCACGTCGTTTCCTTCCGTCGATCTCTTCGCTCCGCGCGCTTGAAGCCGTGGATCGCCTCGGCAGCGCGTCTGCAGCAGCCGAAGAGCTGTCCCTGACGCAAGGTGCGGTCAGCCGCCAATTGCAAGCGATTGAAAAACAGATGGGAATTCCGCTGATCCAGCGCACGGGGAAGCGACTGTCGTTGACAGAGCCCGCCAAGGCTTACGCGTCAGAAACTCGGCAAGCGCTCCAACAAATCGCGCAGGCGTCGCTCAGGCTGCAATCCCAACCCGCTGAAGGCAAGCTCAACCTTGCAATTTTGCCCGCATTTGGAATGCGTTGGCTCATGCCGCGCCTTCCTGATTTCGCGCGTCGCTTTCCCGATATCACCATCAATATGGGCACGGAATTGACGCCATTTGCATTTGCGACGCACAGCTATGACGCTGCTTTGCATTATGGTACTGGAGATTGGCCGGGCACGGACCGGCTGCTTCTGCGTAACGAGAGAATGATCCCGGTCTGCGCCCCTGGATTGGTGCGTCAATCCGTGGGGCCACGGGATGTTCTCCGTCACCCATTGATGCATATTCAGACCCGTCCCGACGCATGGTCCGATTGGCTTATGTCGCAAGGTGTCGATGTGTCGGGCCCGTTGGACGGAACAACCTATGACCAATACGCGACAATCATCCAAGCCGCCCTGCACGGCCTCGGCGTTGCTCTTATTCCCGATTACCTCGCTGAACAAGAACGTGCCGCAGGACGACTGATCAGTCCGTTTGGGCCCTCTGCCGAGGCGCGTGGAGCGTATTATTTGGTCTGGCCGCGTGCGCGCGGCGCCGACCCATCGCTCAGGCAGTTTCGGGATTGGCTGGCCGGACAGGCGCAGCCCGAAGATCCGCTTCCCCGTTAATCGGGTACTGGCGTCGTAACGGAGGTTCGATCCGCTTTTGGGCGTGACTCATCAGGACGCTCGCCGGTCACCAGATAGACCACCTGTTCCGCGATCGAAGTCACGTGGTCGCCCATCCGTTCAATGTTTTTTGCGATAAAGTGCAGATGCATGCAGGCCGAAATGCTGCGCGGGTCCTCCATCATGAACGTGAGGTATTCGCGGAACAGCGCGTTGTACATCTGATCGACGTCACGATCCCGTTCGATGATGTCGAGGGCCAATTCCTCATCGCGCTGTACATAGGCATCAAGCGCATCTTTGAGCATAAGTTCAACTTCCCGCGCCATCCGTTTGAGAGCGGTCGTGTTTTCGTCGATCGGACGAAGCTGGACCAGGACCGTTGTACGCTTGGCCATGTTCTTTGCGTAGTCGCCGATGCGTTCAAGGTTCGCGCTGATTTTCATGACGCTCAGAACCAGGCGCAGATCGATGGCTGTTGGTGCACGTAGTGCAATTACACGCGCGGCTTCTTCGTTGATGTGCTCTTCTAGATTGTCAATCGCCCGGTCGCCTTTGCGTACTTCCTCCGCCAGTTCTTCGTCGCGTGAGACAAGTGATTGCGCCCCGTCGCGGATCGCGGCCTCGACCAAACCACCCATTTTCATGATGTTGGCCTGTATGCCTTCAAGGTCGCGATCAAACGCGGATTGGATATGTTGATCTGGCATGGGCTTTCCTCCTAGCCGATGCGTCCGGTGATATAGCTTTCGGTCCGCGGGTCTTCCGGATTTGTGAAGATTTGGCTGGTTTCCCCATACTCAACCAAATGTCCCAAATGGAAAAACGCGGTTTTCTGGCTAACCCGCGCGGCTTGCTGCATGGAGT
>CAYODE010000012.1:0-43992 GCA_964402685.1 uncultured Aestuariivita sp.
ATGACCTCGAACGCGGGTGCGGCCGAACAGGCGAAAGAGGCCATTGGCTTTGGCCGTGACCGTCGCGAAGGCGAAGACACCGCCGCGATCGAACGTCAGTTCACACCGGAATTCCGCAACCGTCTGGATGCGGTCATCTCCTTCGGCGCCCTGCCGAAAGACGTGATCCTGCAGGTGGTCGAGAAATTCGTGATGCAGTTGGAAGCACAACTGATGGATCGTGGTGTGACGATCGAGTTGACCAAGCCAGCGGCCGAATGGCTGGCCGATAAGGGCTATGACGACAAGATGGGTGCGCGTCCTCTGGGCCGCGTCATCCAGGAACACATCAAGAAGCCGCTGGCCGAGGAATTGCTCTTTGGCAAGCTGGCCAAGGGTGGCGTTGTCAAAGTCGGCGTTAAGAAAGGCGAGTTGGATCTGACTATAGAAGGTCCCGGCAACCCGCGCATTTCGGGTGACAAGCCACCGCTTTTGACCGCCGATTGATCAGACAAAACACAGTCATACGAAAATCAACGCTCGCTAGGTTCCGCCTGGCGAGCGTTTTTCTTTAATTCTTACCATTTGAATAAGCGCGACATTCGGATCGCACCGGCAGACACAGGCGTTTGATTTGTTCGAAGGATACTTCGCCTCGCCCGGCTTACCGCTCTGTCAACTTCAGCTCGATACGCCGGTTTTGCGCACGCGCTTCGGCGGTGTCTTCGGCGTTGAGTGGTTGATATTCACCAAAGCCGTTGGCCGCTAACCGGGTTGGTGGAATTCCCAACTCACTCACCATATAGCGCACGACCGACAACGCGCGGGCCTGGCTGAGCTCCCAGTTATCGGCAAATGTCCCAAAGCCCGAGAGTGGCAGGTTGTCTGTGTGACCGTCCACGCGGATCAACCAATCGATATCCTCGGGAATATCGTCAGCAATCTCTTGTAGCAGACCTGCGATACTTTCGATTTCCGCCCGTCCAGAAACAGACAAATCCGCGCTGGCTGGATCAAACAGAACTTCCGAAGAGAAAACGAACCGGTCGCCAACAATGCGCACCCTGTCCTGACCGCTGAGCACTTCACGCAGTCTTCCAAAGAACTCCGACCGATACCGCGCGAGATCTTCTGCTTGCGCAGCCAGGTCTTCGGCCTCGGCCGCCAGTTGAGCAGCCTCTTCTTCCAACCGGATCCGCTCCGCTTCTTCCAACTGGCGGCGGCGGCGTTCTTCTGCGGCGGCGCGCGCAAGGGCTGCGTTCAAATCCGATCCCAGCGTCTCAAGCTGCACTTGGGCCACAGCATCTCGCGCCTTCGCATCATCCAAAAGCGCCTGCAGAGATCCCAATTGCGTTCTTAGCGCCGCGACCTGCTGGTTCAGAAGCGCCACTTCTCGCTGAGCTTCGGCAGAGGTCGCCTCTTCCCTCGACAGCGCCGTATTCGCAGCAGCCAAAAGTGCGGCGCGTTGCTCGGCAAGGCTCAGCTGTTCAGTGGCATCTGCCTGTGCAGCTTCTCGTTCGGCGAGCGCCGCGATTAGCTGCGCGCGCAAATCCTCTTGATCCGCCTGCGCCGCGGCAAGGCCCTCTGCATTTTCATCCGCCGCGCTCAACGCCGCTAAAAGCCGTGCATCAAGCTCATCTCGCGCGGCCTCAGCAGCGGCTAGAAGGGTTAACGTGTCCTCGGCATCCTGTCGCTGCGCTTCAAGAGCAAGCGTCATCGCCGTCAATTCTGCGTCCGCATTTTCAAGCCGTTCGCGCAGCGCCTCCGCTGCGGCCGCTTCTGCAAGACGCGCGGCCTCTTCTGAACTCAGCTGAGATTCAAGATCTCCAATACGCGTCTGCGCTTCAGCCTGTTCCGACTGCAGATCGGCGACGAGCGCCTCCAATGCTTCCCGCCGCGCAGCTGCCAAACGTGCGGCTTCGGCCTGTGCATCGATCTCTGACCTCGTTTGCGCCAAGGCCAAATTCAACGCCTCTTGCTCGCTGATCAATGTATCCCTTTGCGCTTCAAGATTGGCGATCGCCCCCAACGCCCTGTCCTGATCCGCAAGCAAGGCAGCCACCTGCGCTTCAAAGCTGGTGATTTGCGTTTCTGCTTGGGCGAGCGCAGCGTCCAGTTCCGCCCGTTCGATTTGCAACGACGCAATCAACGCCGACTGTTGCGCCAGTTCTGATCGCGCATCCGTCAGTGTCGCTGACAAAGCGCCAACGCGATCTTCGAGCTCCCCTGCACGCTGTTCTTCCAAACCCAAAGCACGGGCCAGCGCAGATACCTCTGCCGAAAGCGCGTTCAGTTCGCTTTCCTGGCCTGAAATCGTTTCGCGCAGTACGAATTGTACAATCATGAAGATCGTCAGAACGAACATCAGAACCAGCAGCAGACCGGTCATCGCATCCACAAAACCCGGCCAGATGGACGCTTGAAAACGCTGTCCTGTGCGCCGAGACAGGGCCATGCGTCAGCTCTCCTCGGTCGGGCGAGCAGGCCGAACCCGGCGTGGCGCGGGTTTCGCGCTGCCGACCACCTGCAGGGCGTTCTCAATCTCTTTGTGCAGCACTGCCAGTGTCTCCTGACGCCCCGCCGAAATCTCTTCGAGAATTCGGAGCATCTGCACGTCAATCGATCGCAACCGCATCCGGCTTTCCGCGTCAATGCCATCCCCGCCGGTTTGCTGCAGCGCATCGATCAATCGCTCCTGACCGTCAACCATACGGTTCAACGCATCTGTCGCCCCCACATCGCCGTCCATCTTGTTGACGAGGCCACCAACAGCATCCGCAAGCTGTCCTAACCGTGTCTCAAGCATGCCCAAGTTCACATCAGACTGCGAGAACATCTGCTGGAGCGTGTCCATCTGCTCTGTCATTTGGTCAAGGACAGCAGCGACCGCGCCGGTATCTTGGCCGCCTTCCTCGCCTGAGGCAAACCCCACACGGGTGATGGAGGAGAGCCACTCTTCGAGTTCGCGGTAAAAGCGGTTTTGACCATGCCCTGCAAAAAGCTCCAACAGACCAACGATCAAAGACCCGGCTAAACCCAACAAAGATGACGCAAAGGCGACGCCCATCCCACCGAGTTGGGCTTCAAGCCCGGTCATCAGCCGGTTAAAGACTTCGACGCCTTCCTCACCCTCTTGCGGTGCAAGGCTTCGAATGGTGTCAACCACAGCCGGAACCGTGGTCGCAAGACCATAAAACGTGCCCAAAAGCCCCAAGAAAATCAATAGATTAACAATGTACCGTGTAATCTCACGCGCTTCATCGATACGCTGTGCGACCGAATCCAGAATGGACCGTGAGGATGACTGGTTGATCTGCATCCGCGCGCCGCGTGACCGCAGCAACGTCGCGAGCGGTGCCAACAATCGCGGCGCTTTCCCGTCTGGCGCCGTTTCCGTGGCCGCAAAGCTTTCGATCCACCGCACCGATCCGATCAGAGTGAAGACCTGCCAGAAACAGGCCAAAACACCGATGACAAAGACAAAAACAATGAACGAGTTCAGGTAGGGGTTAGCCTCGAAAACGGGCAAAACACGCGGGAGCGCCAAAAACGCCCCTGCTCCTGACAATCCCAGAACCAGCAGCATGGAGACAATCTGCCGGATCGGTTGCGAAAACTGAGGCCGCGCCTCACGGTTTGGGTTCACCATTGGCCCCTGCTTGAACCTCGTCTGCTCTGGGCGTCACAGTATCGTGAAACCCATGCCCCGCCAAGGTTTTATGCCGTGATCTGACGTACGCGATCCGCCAGCCAATCCAAATCTGGATCATGCAAGCCTATCTCGTGCAGGTGCGCGGCCGTGTTGTAAAGGTATTCGGTGTTGGGCCCGCGCCCACCAATTGCATGCGCGATGATCTGCGCCTGCTCTTCCAACGGCAAGCCACCACAATATTGAACGTGTTCGGTATCAACAACATAGGTCACAGCGCGCGCAACACCGCCCTGATCGAAATGGATATCAAGGTCTTTTTCGATATAGGCCGAAGAGATCAACTCGCGTTCACGCAAATAATCAAGCGTTTCTGGTTCCTGACCGGTCGCCACGCGCATGGCCATGCCACGGCAACTTGACCCGTCGATCGCATCAAGCGCCAGAACAAGGCCCGGTTTTTCTTCAGTTCCACGGTGATGAATGGATGACATGCAAAATGAGCGCGCATAGCCCGGCAGCGTGGCAACACGCATCTCTGCCACTTCAAATCCCGGATTCCAAAGCAAGGATCCGTATCCAAATACCCACATCGTCATCGCGTCTGGTCCTTCACTATCGGGGCTTGTAAACACAAACGAGAAGCTTGCGAAAGGGCACGCGGTGATTGGTCTGCTCAAAGGTGCGTTAAGCCTTGTTCTGCTATGGTCCCTCTATTGGGTCGGAGCCGGTTGGTGGGTACAAAACAGCGTCGCTGGCTGGTTTACCGACCAAGCCTCGCGCGGATGGCAAGCCGATTATGCCGATTTGACTTTGAGCGGTTATCCCTCCCGCCACATCACAACGATCGACCAGCCAGCCTTAGCTGATCCGGCGACTGGCGCAGCTTGGCAATCGCAAAGCCTGATGATCGACAACCGGGCGATATGGCCGGGTCACGTGACGCTGCGTTTCGCAGATGCACCGCAACGCCTGTCGTATTTTGAACAGACGTTGACCTTGCTGACCCAAGGCATGGCTGCGGACTTGCGGCTTCATCCCGGTCTTGCACTCGAATTGGAACAGCTGTCTTTGACCTCTGGCCCGTGGTCTGTGACAGAAGAGGACGTGCCCCTTGCCCAAGCGGACACCCTTGTCCTGTCAAAACACCAGATGGAGACGGCTGAAATCTATGCTGTCACCGCACGAGCCGAAGCTTTTAGACCCGGTGAACGCCTACGCCGGGTGGCAGAGATCACGCAGACACTGCCCGAAACCTTCGAGACTTTAGAGCTGGAAGCGACCATTACCTGGGACAAAGCGTGGGATCGCAGTGCTGTGGAAATGGCCCGTCCTCAACCACGCCATGTCAAACTGCGCCTGGCCGAAGCGAAATGGGGTGCGCTGGCTGTATTGGCTGCTGGTGAGTTCACCGTTGATGAGGCGGGGATCCCCGAGGGCACGATCACAATCAAAGCTGAAAACTGGCGCGAGATGCTGGCGATCGCCACTGAAGCAGGCGTGTTGCCCGAACAAGCGCTTGGCGCTACGGAACGAACGCTGAGTTTCCTCGAAGGACTCGGCGGCAATCCAAACGCGTTGGACCTACGCTTGAATTTACGCGGCGGCGCAGTGGCGCTGGGGCCGATCCCGCTGGGACCCGCGCCGCGTCTCCTTCTGCGTTAACGACAATATGGGCCGGACCGATAGCGCGCTGTGTCAAAATGGAAGTGATCGCGGTGGAACCTGTCGCTCTCGGGGCCAAGGACGGTGCCAAACGGACCACACGCTGTGCGGTGCATTTTGCGCATAGCAGTGCGAAAACCCCGCGCGTTCCAGTGTTCAAGAACGGTAATGGTTTGGCCATCATCCATGCGGAAGCCTGAGATATCGATTGCCCGGCCTTTACCATGCTCCGAAATTCGCCCGCCCGGTTGGTTGTTACGGGTGCGACAGGCATAGTGTGCCGCCACACGCAATTCCACGACCCGGCCTTTTGAGCGCAACGCGGGCTTAACCCCATTGTTCACCCAACGATTAAGCGCCTTTGCCGTCGTGCAATCCATAAGGGACTGCTGGCTCAATCCTATACCTGAGACGGACTTCACACGCACCGCTTCTGGTATACCGCATCCATTTATCCGACCGGGAACAAACCCAACCACTTCGCCTTGTATCTCCGGCAAACCACAGACCATTCCGCGTTCTGCCTGACGTTTGCGGGACATGACCTCGCGCAGTAGAGTAGAAGGGCGGGATGTTGGACGCAAAGACTGCACGGGCCCAAGTAGGGGCGCGACGCTACGGGTGGATGTGGCAACCAACTGCTCAGACGCTGGGCGCGCCACTGGGCGGCGCATCGGCTCGGTCGGCAACAGCACTCTTCCCGGGTGGTCAATGATGCGGGGCAGTGGTCTAAGCGACGCATCCGGTGCGCGGGCCCAAGCCGGAGCGAAGGCAAGTGCAACTAAGAGCGAAAACCAGACACCAAACCTCACTTGCGCAGAGCTCCCCGACCAAAATTCGGTTCGTCTGTGTCTTGACCGGCTTCGATGATTCCGCGCCGGATGGCACGCGTCCGCGTGAAGTAATCGTGCAAATGCGAACCATCGCCGGTGCGAATTGCACGTTGCAGGGCAAAGAGCTCTTCGGTGAAGCGCCCCAGGATTTCAAGGGTGGCGTCTTTGTTGTTTAGGAAGACGTCACGCCACATCGTGGGATCGGACGCCGCGATCCGTGTGAAATCGCGAAAACCGGCAGCTGAAAACTTGACCACTTCCTGATCGGATACGCGCCGCAGATCGTCGGCTACACCGACCATAGTATAGGCAATCAAGTGGGGAATATGGCTCACGACGGCGCATAGCTGATCGTGATGGGCAACCTCCATACGTTCGGTGTTCGACCCCAGCGCGTGCCAAAAGGTTTCCAACTTTTGGGTCGCATCCTCGTCAGCGCCGTCGGGAACGATCAGACACCAGCGGCCGTCAAAAAGCTCGGCAAAACCTGATCGCGGACCCGATTGCTCTGTCCCGGCCATGGGGTGGGTTGGAACAAAGTGAACGCCATCTGGAATATGGGGGGCCACGGCATCGATGACCGCCTGTTTGACCGATCCGACATCGCTCACGGTTGCGCCGGGTTTCAGATGCGGACCAATGTCGCCAGCGACAGACGCCATCACACCCACGGGAACGCACAAAACTACCAAGTCTGCGTTTTGAACAGCGTCCGCCGCACTATCACAAACGTGGTCACAAAGCCCAATCTCACGCGCTATGTCGCGCGTTTCGGCGGATCGGGCGTATCCCGTCACTTCATTAGCAAGACCTGACCGTTTGATCGCCCAAAACATCGAGGATGCGATGAGCCCCAACCCAATCAGGGCAACACGGTCGTAGATCACGCTCATGATGCGCCCCGGAAGCTGCGTAACGCTTCGAGCACACGAGTGTTGTCTTCAGGGCGCCCCACTGTGATGCGCAACGCATCCGGAAACCCATATCCTTTGACCACCCGCACCAGAATGCCCTGCGATTTGAAATGGGCATCGGCGGCCTGCGCCTCGGCTTCATCCACAAACCGCGCCAGCACGAAATTGGCATGGCTTTCGTCACAAGCGATGCCCAGTTGGCGCAATCCACCGGTCAAACGTGCCCGTTCATCGGCATTCACGTCCCGACACTTCGCGACAAATGCCTGATCCCGCACCGCAGCCTCGGCTCCGGCAAGGGCGACGCCAGACATGTTGAATGGTCCACGAATGCGGTTCAGCACGTCGATAATCTGTTGCGGGGCATATCCCCAACCAACGCGAAGTCCGCCCAAGCCGTAGATTTTGGAGAATGTTCGGGTCATCACAACGTTCTCTCGCGCCGCGACCATCTGCGCGCCACCGTCATAGCCTTCGACAAATTCGGCATAGGCCCCATCCAGCACCAACAGGCACTGATCCGGTAATGAGTCTGCGAGGCGCTCAACTTCTGTCTGCGCAATCAATGTGCCAGATGGGTTGGCAGGGTTTGCAAGGTAAACCAACCGCGTCGCAGGTGTTACAGACGCCAAAAGCGCATCGACGTCCACACAGCGCTCCTTCTCGGCCGCGACTACGGGCGTCGCCCCGGCTGCCAGCGCAATGATCCGATAGAGCGAAAACCCGTGTTCGGGGTAAAGCACTTCGTCTCCAGGGCCAGCGTATGCCATGGACAAGAGCGTCAGAATTTCGTCAGAGCCGACACCAATGATGATCCGTTCGGCGTCCAGGCCGTGCACATCGGCAATAGCCTCCCGCAAAGCAGAATGATCGGTTGACGGATATCTGTGCGCCTTGGCGGCCGCGTCAGCAATCGCTTTGACCGCACCCTCACTAGGCCCGAACGGGTTTTCGTTCGAAGACAGTTTCAGCGGGTCGTCAACTCCATCGATATGAGACGCGCCGCCCTGATAGAGCGCGATCTGCATAATACCCGGTTGTGGCGTCATCATGGTCATTGGCTTTCCCTCATGGAGCCGGGTTTACCTTTGCCATCGGATGGTTACCAGCCTCAAGCGGTTGCATTTCACCAACAAGGTGACAAAAAGGGGCTCGTTGAGGTGAACTAAGTCTGCCTGTTGCATGTCAGCACTAGAAGTCGATCTGAGCGGCGGCTAGAAGTGACATGCCTGGGGGGGCAAACGACAGGATGGCATACACAATGCGTCTAGTTTCTGCGCTGGTGCTTTTCGCCGCGCTCGTCGGCTTTGCGCCGTCAGAGGTTGCCGCTCAAACCGATCCACGATTTGAAACGGTTCAAAAACGCTCGGGTCCTTTTGGGCTGATGGGCACACGAGAACGTCTCGGCAGCGGCCGATTGACGACGAACGATCTGTTTGGCGACGGCGAAGATCGTTGGCGCACCGGGTCTTTGATGCTCTCCAGGGTCTGGGGCTATGGCTGGGATGGCAGCGCACCAGAGCGTTTTGGCGATGTCATTGAGCTGCGTCTTTTTAGTCAGATCATCGCACCGGACAACCTCACAACGGTTGATCCAACAGATCGGCCCTGGGCCGGCGCGTTGTCGCTTGGCGTGCACACCCACTTCATGTCAGGCGAGAACGAGTTTGCGGTTGGCGGTGATCTGGTCGTGATCGGCCCACAAACAAAGCTGGATGAGTTCCAACGCTCGTTTCACGACCTGATCAATGTGGTTCCTCCGAGTTCCGCTGTTCTGGCAAACCAAATCGGAAACAAGATCCAACCAACCCTCGTCGTCGAGGCCGGTCGCACCTATAGCTCCGAAAACGCTTTTCGGTTTCGGCCCTTTTTTGAAGGACGTGCGGGCGATGAAACGCTTGTCCGTGCCGGCGCAGATCTGACACTGGGTAGTATGGGACTTGGCGAACTTTTGGTTCGTGATCCTGTCAGTGGACATCGCGTGAGGACAATCCGTGCGGACCGACGCGGCCTATCAATGGTGCTAGGTGCCGATGTCGCTCATGTCTTTGATAGCGTCTACTTGCCCGAAGATCGCGGCATCCAGTTGGTTGAAACGCGCAAACGTGCCCGTCTGGGCTTTCAGTACCAAAACCAGGGAACCGGAATATTTTACGGGCTAACGTGGCTTGACGAAGAATTCCAAGGCCAAGGCGAAAGCCAGCTTGTGGGCTCACTGAAGCTGGATTTCCGCTGGTAGCAAAAAAATTTACGTGATTCGCAGGAAACCCTTTGCACTGCGAATCACCTTTGCTAGAACTGCTTGCATAAAAAGAATAAAAGGCAGGCAGACAGGCAATGGGAACGGGCGTTAAGGGCACGTTTGTCATCTCCTGGTCGCAAACGGAATTGGACGGACTTGCCGCTGCGCCAAAAAGCGCAGCTGCTGTCGGGTCAACGTGGTTATGGCGTGGAGACACGCTGCGTGTAGATGGTCCAGCCGACGTATTGCGGCTTGAACGTACGGATGACGATACCGACCTGCGCAAACGCGCAAGTCAGATGGTGCGTCGTTTGGTCGGCGCGGCGATGACGCATGAAGCGAGCATCGAACATTTGAATGTCGATGATCCTTTGATGGACAGCTTTTTCGTGGTCACTGATGGGCGCGAAAGTTACACGATCACCGTCATCGAAACTGGCTCAAACTCTCAACCGCTGCTGATGTTTGTGGACACCATACCACCCAAGGACGTCAACCTTTGGATTGTGCATCAAGGAATGACCAATCCGGCGGCGCGCGCGAACGAGGCCGAACAAGGCGGCATCATTTGCTTTACTCCTGGCACTCGCATTTCCACGGCGACAGGCACATGCCTGGTCGAAGATCTGCGCGAAGGCGATAAAATCATGACGCGCGACAGCGGCCCGCAAGAGGTCTTGTGGATCGGTCGCCGCCGTATGACTGGTGCGCGTTTGTTTGTGATGCCCGAACTGCGGCCCATTCGGTTCCGTCCCGGCGCATTAGGCATCGAGCGACCTGATCAAGAATTGTTGGTCTCGCCCGAGCATCGGATGCTGGTCCGGGGTCCGGTCGCACGGGATCTCTTCAATACACCCGAAGTCCTGGTCACCGCACGCAGCCTGATCAACGGATCCAGTATCGCGGTGGATATGCGTATGCGGGAGTTAGATTATATTCACCTGTTGTTACCGCGCCATCAGGTGATCTGGGCCAATGGAGTTGAGACGGAAAGCTTCCATCCGGCCAGCGCATCTCTTTCAACCCTTTCAGAAAACGATCGCGCGCGATTGCTGCAGCAGGTTCCGGACATGGATTTCAACCCACATTGCTATGGCGAATACGCCCGGCGCAATCTGAACCAGTCTGAAGCCGCCCTGCTGTTGCATGAAGCCGCCTAACTGATCGGACAGCTTTTGACGTATGAGACTGCACCATCGCAGTGTTCCTCAGAAGCATTGTTCAAGATGCATTGACACCTCCAACAAGCCCTATATAAGCCGCGTTTCATTGGTGTTGGTGGCCCTCGCAAGAGGATCCCTGTCACTCCGGCCAAATCCGGGGAGAGGACAACGCCCTTCGAAACTGGAACGAAGGAGATCAGCCGTGACAAAACGCACGTCTGCCAAGTACAAAATCGATCGCCGCATGGGCGAAAACATTTGGGGTCGCCCCAAATCCCCCGTCAACCGTCGTGAATACGGCCCCGGCCAGCACGGTCAGCGCCGCAAAGGCAAACTGTCGGATTTCGGCATCCAGCTGCGCGCCAAGCAAAAGCTGAAAGGCTATTATGGCGACCTGACCGAAAAGCAGTTCCGCCGTGTTTACGCAGAAGCAGAACGTGTGAAAGGCGACACCGGTGAAAACCTGATCGGTCTGCTGGAGCGCCGCCTGGACGCGCTGGTGTACCGCGCGAAATTCGTACCGACCGTGTTTGCTGCGCGTCAGTTCGTGAACCACGGTCATGTCAAAGTGAACGGCAAAAAGGTCAACATCCCTTCCTACCGTGTGAAGGAAGGCGACGTGATCGAAGTGCGCGATCGTTCCAAGCAACTGGCGATCGTTCTCGAAGCCGCTCAGCTGCCCGAACGTGACGTTCCAGATTATCTGGACGTGGATCATTCCAAAATGACCGCGACGTTCGTCCGCACACCTGGTCTCAGCGACGTGCCATATCCTGTGATGATGGAACCGAACCTGGTTGTTGAATTCTACGCGAAGAACTGATCCCTCAGTCTTCGCCGAAAGATCAAAGCCCCGCAGGTTTTGCGGGGCTTTTTTTATGCGCGCGCTTGACGGACCCAAACCCGTGGAAAAGAGTGCGAGCCATGAAACCTGACGCATTTGTCCAGGCCGGCTCGGCCACAACCCCAGACTGGGAGCGAGAGAAGGTCCAACGCTTCTGGGACCCTGGGCGAAAGCTCTTGCGCGCTTTGCGCAGGTATCAAGCTGCACAAACCGAGGCGTCTGGCATGTCGCGGCTGCGCGCGCGCTACTGGTCGGCTTGCCACATGTTCTGGTCCTGGGTGACCCAATGCGAAATTCCGCTGGACTGTGAGATCGGCGGCGGGTTGTTGCTGCCTCATCCGACCGGCATCGTCATCCACCCAGAAAGCCGCATGGGCCCGAATTGCATGATCTTCCATCAGGTCACTCTTGCCGGAGCAGTCACACTGGGCGGTCATTGTGATATCGGAGCCGGGGCGAAGTTGTTGGGCCCTTTGCGCCTTGGCGATCACGTGCAAGTAGGCGCCAACGCGGTAGTGACGAGTAATCTTCCTGATACGGCTATTGCTATTGGCGTTCCCGCACGGATCGCGGCCCAGCAAAGCGATTAGTCTGCGATCAGACTTTGACCAAATCCACGACCGCACCAAAGCCAGCCTGCCCTACGGAAAATGGAAATCCTGTTAGCGCGCTATCTGGTAGCACGGCGCTCCCATCGGTCAGGGCATTGAAACCCGGCCAGCCATCCCGGGTCCATACTGCGCCTGCGGGCATGCGCCGGGTGACCTTGGCCTGCGCGACGAAAGCGGCCCGCCCTGCGCGCAGTTCGATCCGGTCGCCATCGGAAATGTCGCGCGCTTCAGCATCGACGGGCGCGATCCAGATCTGCGGTGCGTCTTCCCGTTTGGCCAGACTGGGTAGAGCGCGCGCATGATCATAGAATGAATGGAAATGCGCAAACGTTCGCCCCTGTGCCAGAACAAGCCCATCACCGCTGGTCCGCATTTCAGGTGCTTCGGGAAGAGGCGAAACCCCCAATTCAAGGGCTTTCTCGGACCAGAACTCCAGTTTGCCAGATGGAGTGTCGAATTCGAGTGTCGGATAGGCCACATGGCTAATCTGAAGCTCCACACGCCCGCCATTCTCCCGCAACTGATCGACTGTCGCGTGGCCTGTAGATGGGTGATCCAATACGGCGTTAATTGCAGCTGTCTGATCCGCCCAGGGATACACGTCCGCAACACACAACCTGTCCGCAAGTCCAGTGAAAATGGCATAAAGTGGCTTCGTCTCCTCCCGTGGGGTCAATGCCTGATCCGAAAGGTAGACGTGGGTATTGGTCGATTTGGCGCCGATCTCCTCCAACCAAATCGTGCCCGGTAGAACAAGATCCGCAACCTGTCGGATCGTTTGATTGGGGAAAATGTCATAGGCGACGATCAACTCGACATTTGTCAGTGCCGCCTCGACCCGCGCTGTGTCGGGAAAGGAAGACAGGAAGTTTGAGCCTAACGTCATGAGGACCTTGATACGCCCCGCTTCCATTGCCTCGACAATCGCTTCCATCTGATTGGGAACGTATTCGCCCGGCAGCCGGCGGTCGGCGGCAGAAATATCAGCGAACCCGGCTCCGTGACTGCGCGCTCCGTGGCGTGGGCCAATGCCTCCTCCGGGTATTCCGAAGTTCCCCGTGAGACCCGGCAAACAGGATATTGCCCGCGCCGCGACCCATGTGTTGTCGCCTTTGTGCAGAGACGAGCCGCCAATCACGATCATCGCAGGCTTTGTGGCCGCATATTTGCGCGCGAACTCTGCAATTCGATCCGCACCGACGCCGGTACGCTCTGCGGCCCAATCGGGCGTCTTATCCGCCAGATGCTGGCGCAGCGCGTCAAATCCCATTGTGTGTTCAGCCACGAAATCGGCATCATGCAATCCCTCGGATACGATGACCTGCATCATCGCCAAGGCGAAAGCCACGTCGCTACCTGGTCGCAACAAGATCACCTCATGCGCAAGTGCGCTGACTTCCGTCCGGCGCACATCAATAACGACGATGTGGGCCCCGCGCCTCTTTGCCGCTTCGACATGTTTGATGGTGTTGGCCTGGCTGACCGTGTTCGCGCCCCAAAGCACGATCAGTTCGGAATGCGCGCCCATGTCTTCCTTGGTTGAGGTCTCCAACGCTCCGGTCAATCCCAAGCCAAAACCGCCCATTCCCCAACAGATCATTGCCGGGTTCCAAAACTGGCAGCCATAGAGATTGGCAAAACGTTCAAGCTGGCCGCGTTTCAAACCAAATCCATAGTCGTTGGCCGCATTGCCATGCCCGGGCCAAAGAGCGACGGCTTCTCGCCCCACCTCTTCCATCTTGGCGGCGAGTTGATCCAGGGCCTCCTCCCAGGTTGTGTCCGACCACTCGGATGATCCTCGAACCGCGCGCCTTTGCGCGGTCAACAAGCGGCGCGGATTTCCGACAATTTCATGAGCCGCGTTCCCGCGCATACACAAGAACCCTTGGCTGTCGGGGTTATCTGGATCCCCTTCAATCTGAACCTGATCAGGTCCTGAAACAGTGACTTTCATCCCGCATAAAGTCGGGTGGCAGTTCATTGGGCACATGGTTTTGACGGTTGTCTGTTCCGGCATCGTTTGCCCCTGTGTTCAATCACGCACATTAAATCTATGCGTGCGGGTCGCTGGATCAATCAACAAACAGGTGATCCGAACCAGCAATTTCCATCGCGCGATCCGGCGGAATATCAAGGAACTCTACTAGCTTTTTCGCGTTTTCCTCTGCGTCCGCGCTTTCGCGAAGGCGCAAGTGCATGGGGAAATTCGCATCGCGCATCTGATCGCTTTCGTAGGTCATGTCATTGCGAATGGTAGGCAATAACCGTTGCAAAGTTGCCTGAGTGGTATGCTCTCCCGCCAAACCAACACGCATGGCGTGCCCAACCAAGTAATCGTCCGTAAATTCGCAGATGATTTCCAACATCTTGGTCCTCGACCGATCAGAATAGAAGTCTTGCATCAAATCCAAGTTCGACGGATCCATGCAAACGATCAAACGGTCTGTTTCGAAGTAGTCAAATAGCATCCGAACAAGCGCGCGACGGTGGCGTGTACGCTTCCACAGCGAGCTTTCAATCCCACCCAGATCAGGGATGGACGCGTCTTGTTCGTTAAAGATGTACTCGACCGCCGGCACATTAGTGGCCTGCCGAATGCGTTCAAGCAGCCGCTTGGCCACGTGCCATTTCTTGCAGACCACAATCATCAACTCACGCTCACGCCCCAACGTGCTTTCCGTCTCCCAGAACCGCATCGCAAAGCGTCGTCCGATCCGCCCGCGCCCCGTGAGAAACGAGTACAAGCTTCGTCCTTCGTTGGAGATCTGGAAGGTGAGGTCGGTTGCGGCGTATAGCTGGCCCAGACGAGACTTAAGCTCCATCGCCTCAGGACTGATTTTCCGAGCAAACAGAAAGTCCTGGCTCAACAGCAGGTCATAGTGGTCATTGTAGAACGTGACCGGCATCCCGTAGTCGGAGAAGACCAAGAACGTCAGTGTGCGCGACTCGATTTCCTGCGCGGGGATGAGATGACGCACCAGCGTCTGCAAAAAGGTTTCGTCGGGGATCCAAGTGGTTTTGAAAAAGCGGACGATGTCCGGGCGGGATTTGACGAATTTGAGAATCATCTCAATCGTGCCCCGCCGCAAGCAGAACCACTGGGACCCGATCATTACCTGAATATCAGCCGGAATTGCGCGCTTTAGCCCCAAGGCCCGTTGCGCTTTAAACAAAGTATAAAACAGACGCTTGTTTTTTCTCTCGTTGAGGAAATGGCGATAAATCAGCCGCTCTTCTTTCCAGCCGGTCTTGATCCAATCGCTTTGAAAAAAATCAAAGCTTTCAATGTAATCCACGTCCCGGGCGTCGAGGAACGCGTGCGCATACTCTGCAGTCTTGATCGCCATACAGTCGCCCGAAAGCATGTAAAAATGTGTGGCACTTGGAAATGCCTCGACTGCACTTTCGATGGCGTAAAGCGACGCTTGCACAAGCGACCACTCCCCCCAACCGCATTTGATACGCGTGTGGGCAAAGGTCACATTGGGGTTGTCGTCCAGAGCGTCGCGGATCTTGTTATAGTGATCGTGCCGCGCTCGGCCATCGAAGTGGATCGACATGTAATCGCCCACCGCCGTCAGACGGCGTGCTTGCTGAATGATCGCGTCTGGATCTTTGTGGCACAGCAATATGTAGGCAATTTTTGCCATATTCGAAACGAACCGCCCTCCGCCTCTTGTTTTCTTTATTCATTGATACTGCTGAAGACTGATTGAATAAACACGCGTTTTTTGCTTTTTTATAGCTAATGACAGCCGGGCGCGGATGTGGGCGACCCAAGGCGGGAGATAGAGCAGATGGGGTTCCCAGGCACCTGGATGACCGAAAGCGAAAGTGTGGTGTATCGGGTCGTTCCGAAATGCGCCTGTTCGACCATCGGTCAAATCATGTATTTCTCGGATCATGGTGAGTTCTTTGACGGCGACATCCACGACGCCAAAAGCGGGATGCACAAATGGGCAATTGAAGAAAGCCAAGCTCCGATCACGCGCAATGTGCAAAACCACGACAGTTATGCATTTACCTGTGTGCGCAATCCCTACACACGGATCCTAAGCTCGTTCTTTGACAAGATTTGCGGGATCCAACGCAACGGGAAACGGTATCGCGGCAACCTGGTTCCGCTCCTTGTTCAGAAATACGGGATCGAAGTTGGCGGAGAGAGCGGCAAGGAAGAGTTTGACCAGATCAAGTCATTCCGGCGATTTCTTCTGTTCGCACGCGACACGATCCGCTGGCGACGCCCCATGGATCCCGACATTCACTGGTCTGCAATGTCAGGCCATATCTCGACCTTCATTGTGAATGGCGGGCGGTACGACAAGATCTTCTGGACCGAAGACTTCAACGACGGCATGGGAGACGTGCTGCAGGCGATCAAAACACCCCAGACAGTAAACCTCGAGCAGATCCCGCGCTTTAATGAAAGCGAAGGACACGGCCCAAAACGTGCTCATCCGGTCGAGGATTACTTTGACGATCTGTCGATGCACCTTGTCTATGAGATGTATCACCGGGATTTCAAACTGTTCAAATACGACTTCGACGATCCGTCGAACAAGATGCCAATCGGTGAAATCGATCTGGACGAAGTACACGCCAAGCTGGGCGACTGAATACTTGCCAAACGTGCGCCGCGCAAATGGCGCCTTAGGGATCCAAGGTTTCGACCTCCGCCGCAGCCACTGGTACCACCAAGGGATTGCGGGCCAAGGGGCGCACTGGCGCTATCTCTTCGTATTCTGGCATCTTTCCTTGCGGTACGTCCATCGTCCAGGCGTCACGCCCAGGCACTGCAACCTCCACGTCATTTTCAAAAACAATGACACAATCCTGATCCCGAACAGCATCGCACAAGTCGAGCAAAAGGACTGAGACTGGGATGGGTTGTTCCAAATGTCCATGCCCGCCCACTACCGACAGGTCTTGTGACGCTGTTAGATGAATTAGACCACTCCAAAACATCAGCGCTACTGTCCAAAAGATACCAAAAGTCAATTTCTGCTCCGTTCTGATGACACCGCCCACGCATCGGAAAAGACGGCGGGCTTCTGATTGGTTTTTTTCAGAACTTTGAAAAGATCGCGTTAATGCCAATTGTGCCTAAGCAAAACCGTAGAAATCCACCCTTGCCCACCGATGCACAAGACGTCTGTAGCGAGCCATTGTCGGAAACAATCCGGCCCGTTCCTGTAGATCAACACACCCAAGACAGTATCAAAATACGACTGACAGCACCTGCAAACCCGCAACAGTAACCCACACCTGCCGCAATTGTTTCCAATTTGTGGCCTCAAAATTGTCATGATTGTCCACCAAAGGACGTAGTTGACGTGTCAAGGGCAGCAGAAAAATGGTAACTTCGGCGTATCGAGCACTTAAAACGACGAACAAAAGACAGACGCAAATCTGGCTTTTGGCTTTCGCTGCGTTGGTGTCCAGTCTTGGCTTGGCGACACACCTAGTAGCAAGTTTCAATCAGGACTTGGCCAATCTTGGCCTCTTCAGCGGACGTATCTACAGCGTTGAGTTGATCTTGGTCTGTCTGTCGACATTGTTGTTGCTTAAACTCGCAACCGACGAGTACCGCGACACCAAGCGCAAGCAGGCAGATACGCTGCGCGAAGGCATCATTCGCGAGCACCAGGGCGTTTTGAAAGGCCAGGCCAAGGCATTGGACGCGCATGCGATGGTGAGCGTTTCCTCCCCCACCGGCCAATTGTTAGATGCAAATGACAACTTCCGTACCTTCTTTGGTTATGGCGAGAGCGAGATCCACAATGCTCAGAACATGGATCTGTATCCTGGTGGCAGAGAGAACCGGACACACCAGGCTATCGCAAAAGCAGTGCGTGAGGGCAAAACGTGGCAAGGCAAACAAAGCCTGAGAAAACTCAATGGTGAACCAGCAACGGTCTATGCCACTGTGATCCCGGTCATGGACGAGAGCGGACAACGCACGCACAGCATCTGCATTCGCACGGACATCACCGAACTGGACAACTCAGAACGTCAGCGCATGCTGACCCAGTTGATGGGCGACCTGCAGGAAGAGGTCTACGTGTACGAGGTTGATACCCTTGCGATGATCTATGCAAACAAAGCAGCCTATGCGCGGTGCAACTGGTCGCCCGAAGAACTCACAAAGCTCACGATCGCAGACTCTTCGAAAAACTTCGCCACCGACCTGTTTAGACAGCACACACAACCACTGTTTGACGACAGTGAAGAGACGGTAACGATCAACACGATGCACGAAAAAGGGCCCGTGGAAATCACGACGCGCCTCGTTCTCACGCAGGCTGGCAAACAGGTGTTCGTTTCGGTCTTGCGCGACACATCCGAACAACACCGGATCGAGAAAGCCAGACTGGAGTCGCTGTCGGAAGCAAGTCATGAACTGAGATCACCTCTGACGTCGATCAAGGGATCACTAAAAATCCTTGAAGCTGGTCTGATCGGTCCGCTCCCGGAAAAGGCGGCAGAGCTTGTGAGCGTCGCGCACCGGAACACCGACCGTCTGATTGGTATGGTAAATAATGTTCTTGATTTTGAAAAACTGAAGTCCGGCACGATGGAAATCGAAACGTGCCCGATCGACTTGAATGATGTGGTGCAGAAATCAGTGGAAATGATGGAAGGCTATTCCAACCAGCACAAAGTAGATATCGCGTTGGAGTTGCCTGATCAGCCTTCCCTGGTGCGTGGTAACGCGGACCGGCTATCACAAGTGGTCGTCAATCTGATCTCCAACGCCACAAAATACTCACCGGAAAATGGCTCCGTCACCGTGACCATTGCAGGGCAGGATGGTCGCTATCGCGTTTCCGTCAAAGACGAGGGGCCCGGCGTGCCCGAGGATGCCAAAGACGTCATTTTCGAGAGCTTTGGTCAAGTGGATGCTCTGGACGGTGTCAAAAGACACGGTACCGGGTTGGGATTGGCGATCTCGCAACGCATCCTGAAAATGCATGATACGAAAATGGAACTTGCATCGATGCAGGGCCAAGGGTCGGATTTCTTTTTCGACATTCCGAAGCTGGAAACCATGCACTAGGTTGGTCAGACTTGAGCCGACATACAGCGCCCGGATTTTGGACTTGCGCTTTGATCGAGCGAACTCATCCTGCCATGATCGAGCCCAACGTGTACAACACCAATATTGAAGGCGGTGCTGGTGCCATGCACGAAAAAGCGGCCACAGTCGTGGTCTGCGCTGATGGCGCAATGCAGGCCAGGCGAAGTTTTGTAATATTATCACGGCTTTGTCATAACTTTGTGGCGAAAAACAGTTTAGCATGCAAGCTGAGGTTGCGGGCTCTTGCGTTGCCCGACGCATCGCCCTTCGAGACCCAAAGCCTCACATTTCCCTCGCACTCAGCTATTCCGTAGTCTGGCGAGGGATCTCTGCGGGCCGGTCAAATTATTGGGCCGGTCCGCTCCACTTACGATAGTGAGCGTCAACGTGGGCAGCGCTGTCAATAATTCGAATGAATAAGAAATTCCATCTATTCTGGACGTGTGCAGACGGTGGTGCTGGTGAGCAGGCCGGCAAAGTCCCTTTCGAACCCCGCGCCCGCCCTTGGGTTCATTTTCGATCTACGTTTCAACGATTGCATTCGCTGGTGCTTAAGCCTCACACTAAACCGGCGAGTTTGGCAAAGGGGTCCTCATGTGGATTTCGGTGCCAAGAATATTCTGTTCCTGTTGCGGTTTCTTCTGCCTTCTCTTCTCCATAGAGATCCGCAAGAACAGCCAGGGCCATATCCATTCCTGCTGAGACGCCAGAGGACGTAAAGAATTTTCCGTCCTCCACCCACCGCGCCTCTTTCACCCAATTAACCCTCGGCGCGTGATGGATCGTCGCGGTGAAATCCTGCTTATTGGTCGTTGCACGCCTGCCATTCAGCAGACCGGTCATTCCCAGAACGATCGTACCGGTACAAACGGCCATCACGCGTTCCGCTGTTTCTGAGACATCTCTAATCCATTGAAGCATGTCCGCATTGCTGCATTCTTCCAATGCAGCATCGCCACCAGGGATCAAAAGCAGATCGTAGTCGCAACGTTCCGAAATCGTTGTGTCGGGTACGATCCTCTGACCATGACGGCTGATCACAGGACCGTTCTGTTGTGCGACTGTTACAATCTGGATCTCGTATTTGGGGTCCCCCAGCATCTCCATTGGCCCAAAGAAATCAAGTGTTTGGAAGCCTGGAAAGACCAGCGCGGCGAGTGTTTTCATGAGGTGTCTCCTGTACCTTCGACTACTGGATACAGGGCACGGCTTGTGGCATGAATGACAACATGCCCTCTTTTCATGCCAATTTACCCAATCCTGCACCCAACAAGCCGAATGTGGTGTTCGTTGCTTACCCCGGTATCGTCTTACTTGACCTGGTTGGACCCTTGCATGTCTTCAGCCGAGCGCGCGAGGGCGACACTGGTGATCTTGCTTACAATACCCACGTCGCGTCCGTCGCAGGAGGTCCGGTCCCAACCAATACCATCGTTCAGATAGATACGGTGCCACTCGCGGTGCTTTGCGATGAGGTTCAACTTGCGAAGATCGACACTCTGGTGGTTGTGGGTGGCGACGGCGCACAGGTTGCCGAAACCGACATGCGATTGGTTCGCGAAATCCGTGAACTTTCGAAACACGTCAGACGCACCTGCTCGATCTGCTGCGGCGCATTCATTCTTGCCAAAGCGGGGCTGCTTGATGGTCGCAGAGCTGTGACGCATTGGGAGGATTGCGCCCTGCTCGCAGAGCGGTTTCCCAATGTTCAGGTCGAAGAAGACCCTATTTTCATCAATGACGGATCGATCTGGACGTCCGCTGGCATAACTGCTGGCATCGATATGGCCCTTGCGCTTGTCCGCGACGATCTGGGATCCGCACCCGCATTGCAACTGGCCAGATCTCTGGTCACGCCTATGGTCCGGTCCGCCGGTCAGTCACAGTTCAGCTCCGATCTTGCCCGTCAAACGCGCGATGCGGAAGGAGAGTTCGCAGCGCTACATGATTGGCTCAGAGACAATTTAACTCGCTCTATCAGTGTCCGCGATATGGCCGAGAGATGCGCGATGAGTTCCCGCAGTTTTTCCCGCCGTTATGCTGCCAGCGTGGGTGTGACGCCAGCCAATTCGCTGGAAAAGATGCGGGTGGACGCCGCGCGAAACCTTCTGATTGAAACGACACTTAGTATCAAAACCGTGGCGAAGACCTGCGGCTTTCACGATCAGGAGAAAATGCGCAGAGCATTCCACAGACATCTGCGCACGTCACCGTCGAGCTATCAGTCGATGTTTCGAGCGGGTTGATACGCCTGTTGGAAGTCAGTCAAACAAGCTGAACTCCACGGATCCCGAAATTCGCACATGAAAGAGAATGCGCCGAACTTTGGTGCGTTCCCTTGCGTGAATACGTCGGTTTCGGGCTGACACTCGATGCGTTTTGTTGCTTTATCCTGTCAAAGATGCCGCGGTAAACGACGGCTGGAAACGGGAGAGGGTCAATATGCTGCCATTCAACATGGGTCAGGTGCCACCAATCACCTTTGGTGCGGGACGGATGGCAAAGATGCCAAGGCTTGTTGCGGAACTGGGCGGTGGGCCCGTTTTGATCATCGCCGATGCGATCCTTGCCGATCTTGGCGTTACAGAAAAGCTGAGCACGCGACTGGCGACGAAGGATATTTCGAGCGTCGTAGCCGCGACAGTCTCGGGTGAGCCGAAACAAGAATTGGTTGACGAGCTGTGTCAACAGGCCCGGGACGTTGATGCGCAAGTGATCATTGGCCTGGGTGGCGGGGCGGCGATGGATGCGGCCAAGCTGGTTGCAGCGATTGCCCGGTCTGGTCAACCGTCCGAAGACTTCGCCTTGGCGGCGCAACCACTGCCCGCAAACCGCATTCCTGCGATCGCTGTCCCTACGACGGCCGGAACCGGATCCGAAGTTACCCGGACTTCTGTCATTTCAAAGGCCGATGGTTTGAAAATCTGGTTCTGGGGCGAAGAGCTTATGTTTTCCCAAGCGGTTTTAGATCCCGAACTGACACTCAGCCTACCGCCCAATCTGACGGCTTGGACGGGCATCGATGCCGTCGCGCATGCACTAGAAGGTGCAACGGCGCGCAACACGAGCCCGGCCGGGCAGTTGTTTGGTTTAGAGGCACTGCGCATTCTGTCGGACGCATTGCCAAAGGCGGTGGCTGACGGCACCGATATAGAGACACGCGGTCGGGTCCTGTGGGGCAGCATGGTGGCAGGCCTCGCCCTGCACAACTGCAATACGCATATGGGTCACAACATCAGCCATGCACTTGGATCGCTTGTGCGTGTCCATCACGGACTAGCCACAGGCTTGGCGTTGGAGGCGAGCCTGCCATATCTCGTCCAACGAGACGAAGGAGCCGGGAATTACGCAGGTGCAGCCGAAGCTTTGGGTGGTCAGACAAGCCCAAACGCCCTACCGACTGCCTTGTCTGCTTTGATGCGTGATTGTGGGATTTCGCCTGAATTGCCAGCAGAATGCGCCAGTGTAACCCCGGCTGCTTTGGCAACAGAGATGAAGAACGAAGCAAATATTGGGATGGCTAAGAACGCCGCCTGCCCATTGAGCGACACCGATCTGGACGAGATGGCATCTTTGATGATGGCGAAGCCGATTGCGTCTTAGCGTCGGCCGGCCTTTTTGTATAAATGCCTCTTGATGCGCCGCCGTTTTGGCGCATGTCAAAATGCGCTCAACCTATGGTCGCTGTAAAAGCGCTTTAACGTGCCAGCCGCGCACTCTTGACGCAGGGGCTCGGTCTCGTGCAGCCATGGCGATGACGCTGACCCAGACCGCCGGACCTTCACATCCTGGATCGTGACAGATCGTTTCTTGCGCCAACGCAAATCACTGCGCTCTTCGCCCCAGCCGGTCTCGCACAAGGCGCATGACACGTTGGATCTGCCAACAAGCTCAGGCATGATGGAGCAATGACATGTCTATGGTCGACGCCAAAACGGTTATAGCTGTGTAGGGTTGGGAACATCGCCATAGATGTCTCTGGGGTCGAAGGTCTTGTGATCTTCAAGAAAGGTAAGCGGTTGGCCTGCATCTTCTTTGGTTGGAACGGCCCGGTAGAAACAGGATCGATAACCTACATGGCAGGATGCACCTGATCCGGACACATCTACCCGAAGCCAGATTGCATCTTGATCATCGTCAATCCGAGCCTCGACGACGCGCTGAACAAGACCCGAGGTCGTCCCCTTGTGCCACAGGACTTGCCTGGCACGGCTGAAGTAGTGGGCCTCGCCTGTTTCAATCGTTAAACGCAGAGCCTCGGCAGTCATCCAACCTAACATCAAAACGTCACCCGTTTGTGCATCTGTTGTGATGCACGGCAACAAACCGTCTTCGCCAAACTTAGGCGCAAAATCTGTGCTCTCCTCGACTTGCTCGACCGTACGTCGTTCTTGAAATTCCAATTTGCTCATAGGTCCGCCCTTGAGAAATGTTACCCTATAACATATCGTTCCATTGGCGAAGGTTGGTGGAATTGTAAAGGGTAACCAGACATCATGGACAGCAACGACACTCGTGTTCCCGTTACGCTTCTCACTGGCTTTCTGGGAGCGGGCAAAACGACGTTGCTCAACCATTTGATCCGCGACCCCGATGCTGGGCGCATTGCCGTGATCATGAATGAGTTCGGGGATGTTGGGCTGGATCACGATCTGATCGAAGAGGCCACTGAGGAAACCATCCTGATGCAATCGGGATGCCTGTGTTGTTCGATCCGTGGCGACCTCTTGAAAACGCTGGGAAAGCTCGTTGCACGGCGTAACAACGGGTCACTGGCGTTTGATCGTGTTGTCATTGAAACAACAGGCATCGCGGATCCCGGTCCGATCCTGCATAGCTTGGTTATCGACAATCTTGTTGGACCTTATTTCCGCATGGACGGCGTGGTAACGCTTGCCGATGCGGCAACAGGATCCGCGACCTTGGACGCGCAGTTTGAAGCCGTTCAACAGGTCGCGATGGCGGATGTCATTGTCATCAGCAAAACAGATCTGGTGACACCAACTGAGCTTTCCAGGTTCGAAGCAAAGATCGCTGGGCTGAATCCGTCAGCGCGACGCGAGCGGGCTGACCATGGGTATGTCCCTCCTGGGACACTCTTTGGTTTGTCAGCGATGCGCACCGATGTAACACCTGATAACCTCTCAAACTGGTTGGGTGGCGCTGCGTCCGAACCTGATCCGTTGGCTGGGCTCTCTGGATTTACGTCGCCATCGAACAGGCCCACCGTCTTGCCGGTGGCACAGGAACCAACGCCGGTCCGAAGCCATCACCGGATCAATTCGGCGTCCTTAGAAGTGTATGGCCCCATTCCCGCCAGCGTGTTCGATTTTTGGCTCGACACCCTTATCGCACTGAAAGGCCCTGACATTTTGCGCATAAAAGGGATCGTCCACGTCGAAGGTATGGATTGGCCGTTCGTGTTTCACGGCGTGCAGCACATTTTTGACGCGCCCGTTCCATTGGAGACCTGGGACAGCGCGGACACAACAAGCCGGATTGTTGTGATCGCACGCGATATGACGGTGGAGGAGATTGAGGCCAGTTTGGCCACGTTGCATATGCAGCCATCAGAACTTGAGCCTCAGACGACGGGAATGATGGTTCAAATGACTGAGATGCCGTTCTAATCCATGCGGTATTATTACACCTCCCCCCGTCAAATAGAGAGCTAAGCATCAGGGCCGTTATCGTCTCGCTCCTGATCGTACCGATCCGTGCTTATCGGTTAATCCTTTCCCCTTGGGTCGGGCATTCCTGCCGCTTTCAGCCAAGTTGCTCGGCCTATACCATTGAGGCACTGGAAACACACGGCCCGGTCCGTGGATTATGGTTGACCGTTCGTCGACTTGCGCGATGCAATCCTTGGGGCGGATCCGGGTTTGACCCTGTACCGCCAATAACAAAACAACAGCGAAGTGGTGAGTAAGGCCTTGTTCAGATCAACTCATTGGTTTGGATCTGCGTCACGAACGCTGATCGATATGTCCACCTAAGCGCCGCAGGCAACCTGCAGTTTCTTTGTCGATTTACTGTCCCGTTTCAAGCTGACGAAGTTTGGGATCGTTGTGAACTGTTTTCGCCCGCCACGGCACTTGATGCCGTTCACACACACGGGCAGATGGCTAGAACCGCTCGGCCCGTAGCACCTGGGTATCGGATACGCTGACGACTCCAATGTGCCGGTTCACCACTTCGAACGCAGCGTCCAGCAAAGCATCCAACTTGTCAGGTCGGATGAGGCAAACCACTTGCACCAAGCCTGTTCCCCGGCTGATTTGATCGTCGCGATTCCACGTTCCAGAACGCCCTGATCCGCCCAAAATTGGCAGGACAGACCATCCAGTCACATCTGCAGATTCGAGCGCCTCCGTTAAACGGCGCATCATGACCTTCTCAATCGTGATCTCGACACGCTTTGCATCATGAGTTTGCATATCAGTTTCCTATCACAGTTTGGGCCACAGTCAGATAAATCGGCAAACCCAACACCAAATTGAAGGGAAAGGTTACTGCCAGTGACAGGGTGAGGTAAATTGACGGGTTGGCTTGGGGCACCGCGACGCGCATTGCTGCGGGCACGGCAATATAGGATGCCGAAGCCGCAAGTGTCATCAAAAGCGCCGTGCCCCCAATCGAAAGCCCGACAAGCAACGCAGCGATTAAGCCAACGCCTGCCCCGAGCACCGGCATAATTAACCCAAAAGCGATTGCGCCACGATCCAAGACGCCAGCCTGTAGAAGACCGCGTCCGGCAATGAGGCCCATATCCAGCAGGAACAGACAGAGCACCCCTTGGAACGGAGACACGATAAAGGACTCGATCCTTGCCATACCGTCCGCCCCAGTGACCATTCCAATGGTGAAAGACCCAAGAAGCAGCACGATCGACCCGTTCAGCAGGATTTCGCGCCAGACATCCGACCCCATTTCCGCTACATCAGATCCGCGTGAGATGAGCCAAAGTGCGGACAAAATCGCGGGGGCTTCCATCGCCGCGGCCACGGCAACCATGTACCCTTCGGATGAAATACCCGCATCTGCCAAAACGGACGTGCCTGCGACAAAGGTCACGATAGAGATTGAACCGTAGTGTCCAGCGACCGCCGCGGCGTCTGTCCGAGAGATGCCTGACAGGATGCGCAGCAGCGCGAAGCCAAGTAGCGGCAAACCAAAGGAGAGTAAGACGCCCGCGAGCAAGCTTAGCCCAAGGGTAAGATCGATGCCGTGATCAGATAGGCTTACGCCCCCCTTGAACCCGATTGCGAACAACAGATAGATCGAGATCCCCTTTGCCACCGCTTCAGGCACCGAGAGATCCGAACGCGCCAGCGCTGCTCCTACCCCGAGCACAAATGACAAAACGATGGGCGATAGCAGGTTTGCGAGTGCTAGATCGAGCAACGTATCGGTCCCTAGTTTTGGATGTTTGCATGCGATGCTACGATGCTTCGCACGTGTCAACACCGCTTCGCTGGATGCATCAAAAAAGCCCCTTTCTTACATCGCGATTCCGCCTGGCCACGCTCGCGGCTCGAACCATCAGGGGATCAGGCCGCCGCCAAGAACAGCTGCGATGTGGTTCAAAGTCGAAGGTTTAGCGTCAAGAAAGTCGAAAACCTTACGACGTGTGGCACTTACGCAGAGGAGTGTTTGCTCGCGTCATCCAGCGCGCCAGATGCGTTGATCCTGCGCATAATTTCAGAGAGCCGAGTCCAGTTTTGAAGCACGGCTGGTAACGTGATTGCTCCATCTACGAAATCCCATGAATAGCTGATGATTGCGAAGATAGCGCCGGTCGTTGCAGTCAAAGCGGTCGTCGCGTGCCAGACGTTAAAGATGATAAGTGCGAGAAGAAGTACAAAAATCAAACCGTACAGCAGAGCTTCGTTGTCGGAAATGCGTACTTCTGCGCGACGGAGACGGAGAAAATGCGCCGTCGTAATACGTAACTTCCGTTTTGCGAGGATGCCGACCTGTTTCTCTGTCTGGTGGTTCAGGTCACTGTTAAGCCGGTAAAACCGGCCGTGAAAGAAGGCATAGACCACAAGGGAGCCAAGCGCCGCCAGCCCTGCGGAAACAGCAAGCAGCGGCGAAAATGTAAAAAGGATGATGATAGCAATGATCAGTTGAGTCAGACCCGTCATCACCATCGGCAGGGTCTCTTCCAGAAACCCGACCAACTCCCGACCCATCCCGATCTGTGCGTTCAGAGTAGATAGGTTCAGGTTTTCGCTCCGCGCCGTCTGAGCAATTCCCAGATCTACTCGGATCGCACTGTAGACGCGAGTGTCGTAGATTCGACGGACGACAGCGAGGGCGACAAGAGCGGCGAACAGAATGCCCAAGTTCATCAATTCTTGCAGGCTGTCGGACAACAAACCGTCGATTGCAAAACCGATGAAAAGCGGGATTAGTGCAATCAGGACTGTTTCGCCCAGTGTCATGATCCAAGTTAGCGAAATGCGCCACGGAAATGCCGTGACCAAGGCCGAAATGGTAAGATCGCGGTTGGACAAACTCATACGACCGCTCCGTCGCGAGACGTTGTGTTTTTGGCAGGCGACCCTCGGAACAGCGAAAAAACATCCTCGCAAATCGCAATGAGCACAGGGACAAGCAGGAGCATAAGCGCCGTGCCAAACAGTTCCCCATAGGCAAGCGACACGGCGGCGGGGATCAAGTACTGCGCCTGTTCTGATGTCTCTGTAAGCAGAGGCATCAAGCCGATAACTGTGGTCGCGGTGGTCAAGAATATCGCTTTGAAGCGTCCTGATCCAGCCTCTTGGATCGCCGCTTCTACGGTCAGACCCTCTTCTCGGGCCTGGTTATACCGGGTGATCATCACCAAGCTGTCGTTCACAATCACACCGGTCAGAGCCAGCATCCCAAAGAAGGACAGGATAGATAGGGGCAACCCCATGATCAAATGACCGACGGCCGCCGCCACAAACCCAAATGGCACAATGGCAAGGATTACAAACGGCTGCCAATAGCTCTTGAGCGGAACAGCCATCAAAACGTAAATCAGCACTGCTGCAAGGATAAGCGCATTGCGCAAGCCCCCCTGGATCTCACCGATCTCTTCCAACTCTCCAGCAGGAACCACCCGTACGCCTGGAAACCGCTCCACGAGGTCTGGCGCCAACTGTTCGAACACGGCCTGCCCGATCTCCTCGGGCGCGACGCTGCTGCGATCGATCGTGGCCGCGACGATGTTCACGCGCTGTCCATCACGCCGATCAATCGCTCCAGGCGCATACATGCCATCAATTTCAGCAACCGTCAGGAGCGGCACCCAGGCACCAGTGGTGCTGCGCAAGGTCATTGACATCAAATCGTCGATGCTATCGCGTGTTGCATCATCGTTCAGAACCAAAACGCGGACTTCCGAACCATCACGTCGAACGCGCGACACTTCTGCACCGCCAAACCCAAAGCCGATCTGGCTGGCAAGCATTTCGGCTGTAAAGCCAAGGCTTCTGGCTTCGGGCCTTAGCCTGAGTTTTAGCTCAGGTTGCCCACCCGTTAGAGTGTCACGTATGTTGGCGACGCCATCAAAACCAGCAAGAAAATCGCGCATTTCAGCGCTGGCGGCAGCCAATCGGTCTGTGTCCCTTGAGATCAATTGAATCTGAAATCCGCCAGCCAAAGACTCCGATCCGGCAAACTCTAACTCGGTGGCACCTTCGACTTCGCCCACACGTTCACGCCACGTCCAGACCATATCGAGGATCGGAACGTCAGGGCGCTCGGCGACCGGGAGCATCTCGGCAAACAGCTGCCCACCGGTGCTGTCCATAATTGTGAAAAAGCTCTGGATCGGCGCGTCTTCCATACCGAAATACGCCTGCCACTCTTCGTTCATGGCGCGGCCTTCAGCCTCAATTCGCTCGAGGTTGGCACGAGTCAACGCAAAGGGCGCACGCGCGTCCATCTCCAGGTTCACGGTGATGATCTGACCGGGAACATCCGGGAAAAACACCGTTGGAACTTTGCCTTTGGCCATAAGGCCTAAGCCGAGGCTGGCAAGCGTGACAAAGAAGACAAGGACGGCATAGCGGTGCCTAATCGAAGCAGTCAGCATTCGCTGATACACTCGGTCACGAACCCATAACAGCGCACCCTGCGCACTGGCTTGAACCTTGCCCCAGGCACGCGATAGCCAATTGGTGCGGGTTTCACGCAGCCGGATATGTGCCAAATGCGCCGGTAGGATGAACTTGCTTTCGATGAGCGAGAAAATCAGTGCAAAAATCACAATGCCGGAAAAGCCCGCCAGAACTTTGCCCAACGGGTTGTCGATCAGCAGCATCGGATAGAACGCTGCAATCGTGGTGAGCACTCCAAAGACGGTGGCCACGGCGACGCGTTTCACGCCACGTTCGGTGGCCTTTATCGGATTGCCGCCCTTCTTACGTTCCTCAAATACGCTTTCCCCGACGACCACGGCATCGTCGACGAGGATACCAAGGGCAATAATCAAACCAAAGGTTGTAACGTCGTTGAGCGAATAATCGATCCATCGAGACCCTGAAACAGCGATTGCGCCAAGGACCGAAATCGGGATGCCCATTGCAACCCAAAACGCCAAACGTACGTTTAGGAAAATTGACAACATCAAAGTGACAAGAAAGAGCCCTTGCACGCCATTGGATTGCAAAAGCGCCAGTCGGTCGGCGATGTAATACGCGCTGTCGCCCCAAACGCTGATCTCTAGGTTAGATGGCAGTTGTTGTTCGAACTCATCCACCGTACGGCGCACAACTTCGCTGATGGTCAGCAAGTTTTCCTTTTGGCCGACCAGCACTTCCATGCCCACCGTCGGTGCGCCGTTGAAGCGAAAGAGAAAGTCACCCTCCTGAAAGCCATCATCTATCGTGGCGATATCACCCAAAAGGATGTTAGAGCCACCGGGGCGTTCAACGATTGGCAGGGACGCATATTGGGGAGCAAACCGCGCGCGCGAGTCCGCTCGCAGCAAGATGGTGCCACCTTCAGTCCGCAGCTGCCCCGCTTGGAAATCCAAAGAATTTGCCCGAATTGCTTCGGTCACGTCGGCAACCGTCAGTCCAAGCTGGCGCAAGCGATCTGGGTCGATCTCGACGCGTAATTCGCGGGGTATGAGCCCCCAGATATTCAGGCGTGACAGCTCTGGCTGAGATAGGAGGTCTTGGCGCAAACGCTGCCCCAATGTCCGAAGTGTCGCCGGATCGGTTGGGCCATAAAGGTTTACGTAGAGCGCAGGGAAATCGAAGGCTGAGGCCGCAATGACTGGTTGCCGAGCGCGGGTGGGCAGATCTGTAAGCCCATCGATGCGAATGCGCACGCGGTCCAACACGTCTTGCAAATCCTCCCCTCCCGCACGTCGGATGGAAACCGTCGAAAATGCGTTTACCGACTGCGAGCTAACGCTTCGCACACCTTCCAATCCTTCGAGGGATTGCTCGATTTTCTGCGTGACAAGCTCGTCCACCTGTTCAGCGGTGGCGCCGGGGTATTCGACCGTGATCTCAACGGTTTCTGGCGGCACACGCGGAAACCCCTCAATTCTCATAGAGAAGAGCGTTTGCACCCCCAGAAAGAGGATCAGGACCATCAAAAGGTTGGCGGCAACAGGGTTGCGGATGAACCATGCCGTCAAAGCGTGCATAGCTTAACCCCCCGCCGCGACTGGCGTGACGCGTTGACCAGGCAAGAAAGAGGCCAGCGGTGTTTGTGCCAAACGCCATGGTCCCACGCCTTCGGGCGCAGCAATCGTGACGGTCCCGTCGGATCGGAACTGGATGTGAGGCTGATGGCGTTGCAGTGTGTTGCCGTCGTTGACAAACCATACATGCCCGTCGCGTGTGACCGATCCGTCCGGCAGCGTTAACGTGTTTTCTAAAGCGCGTCCCTTGAAGACGATCTGCAGAAAATCTCCGGACAAGACAGTGGCATCCGACTTTAACACATCCAAGAATACACGAACCTGCCGCGTATCAGGGTCAAGAAAGCCACCGCCCTGACGAATACGTGCAACTCCCAGTGCCTGCCCATCTCTGTGATACAGCCGCGCAGCCTTTCCGGCCAACGGGTGTTCCAGCATGCCCCACTCGGTCTGACTGAGATTGGCGACAAGCTCGAATTGCTGGTCGTCGGACAGATGCAACAGCGCCTCTCCGGCAGTGACGGTCTGGCCCAAACTGGCCATGCGATCGGTTACAAATCCCGAAAATGGGGCAATCACCTCGGTGTCTGCCAACTGCCGGCGAGCAGCTTGCAATTGCATCTCGGCCGCTTTGAGGCCGCGTTCAGCGATGCGCAGTTGAGGAAGTTTCAAAGCCAATTCATTTGGTGGTTCGCTGGAATCGCGTTCAAACTGGCGCTCCGCGATGGCAACCTGGTTTTTGGCCTGCATAAGGGACAACCGGGACTGCTCAAGGGCAACTTCCGCTTCAGCTACCGCTGTTTCGAACTGGGTACGTTGAATCGCGAAAAGAGGCGTTCCTTCCATCACCCGAGTGCCAGAGAGCGCCGTGTCATAGACTCTTACAATCCGTCCCGAGACAGCCGCCCGGATTTGTGCATCCCAGCGTGGCTTGATCTCTGCAAAGACCGAGATTGACGCCTGCGCTTTCGCCCGCTCAACGAGGATCACAGATACAATGGGAGCGGACGGTGGTTCCGCACGACCTGCAACATCCGCAGTGTCTTCCACCTCCCACAAGAGTGTCAAAACGGCGAGAAGCGCGCCAACTGACAACAGAATCCACAACCACCTCCGCCCTGTCCCTTCAGAATTGTAGGGCTGTTCGATGTCGGTCATTGCTGGCCTCCTGCGATCAACGACTGGCTTGCGCATACTACGTTCAAGCAGCCTGCTATTTAAACTTGAACGGTCGTTCGTTCAAGTTTATTGTATAAACTATGAAGACAAATGAGCCCACAAAACGCGAAAAGGCCTCCGCGCAGCGGAAGAACGCGATCCTGAATGCGGCAGTTATGTGCTTTATCGAAAACGGTTATCACCAGACTGGCGTACGCGATATCGCTCGAAAAGCCGGGGTAAGCCTTGGCAATCTCTACAATTACTTCGCTAGTAAGACGGAAGTTCTGGTCGAGATTGCAGCGATTGAACGGGCAGAGCTCGAACCGTTTTTGCAGATACTTGCTCAGGACAAGCCTGCCCTTGATGTTCTGGATACTTTTATTCCCGCTTACTCACGACACCTCTCCGCACCGGAGACAGTCATTCTCGCACTTGAAATCACCCTTGAGGCGATCCGCGAAGCACACATCGCAGAGCTTTTCACGGAAAGTCGAAATACGCTCATCAACACGATCGCAGGAGTTCTGGAACGCGGAATTCTAGAAGGGAGTTTGCGCAAATTAGAGAGCACGTCTGAAACCGCACACCTGATACTGGAAATAATGGAAGGGACAGCATTCCGGCACGGCATCGAAGATGTCCCCATGACGGTGTTGCTTAAGAACCAGCATGCCTTCATCCGCGCGGCAATATCAGCAGATTGACGCGCGCGTCACCGTTTCGGTTTTTGAGTAATTTGGTGTCTGTTCGATGGGTCGGACATAATTTGCAATAAGGAGAGCAAGTTGAACCAGCAGATTTTACCTCGCGAGGCGTATGTCGATCCTGATTGGTTTGCCCGAGAACGGCTATCTGTTCACTTTCGTCAGTTCCACTTCGCTGGGTTTTCCAACGATCTGAATGCGGCTGGCGACTATATCGCCACAACCATTTGCGGATATCCATTGATCATCCTTCGAGACCAGGAGGGTTCGCTGCGCGCTTTCCACAATCTGTGCCGCCATCGCGGAACAGAACTACTTGAAGGGACTGGCAATTGCGGCGCGTCCATAGTCTGCCCCTATCATCGCTGGACCTATATGTTGGACGGGCGCCTCCGCGGTGTGCCGAACCAGAATCTGTTTGAGGAGATCGACCGAGCGAAACTGAGTTTGCAACCTGCCAGCGTTGGCGAATGGAAGGGGATGTTGTTCGTCAGCCCGACCCCTCTCGCCGACTTCGCAGAATGGATCGCTCCGTTGGCAGATGCAGCATTTCCGCATGACATTTCGACCCAAGACCTCGTCCGCGGGCAAGAGTTCATTTACCGCATCAAATGCAACTGGAAGGTGTTCTTTGAAAATGCCGTTGATGGCTATCACCTCGCATACCTGCATGAACACACTTTGGGTGGACCCGATCCGCAGTTGAACGAATGGGTCAACCACGGAAAGCACATGGTGTGGTACTCGACCGAACGCGATGGCATTCGTAATCGGATACCAAAGTTTGTAGAAGATCAGGTGGCCAAGTCTTCTATCGCAACCATCGCAGGGGCTGAAGCACCCGGATACGGTGGTGTCTACATGCTCTACCCAACAACACTCATAACACCGAGCCCTTGGTCACTGACCGTCAGCACAATGGAATCCGTGGACGCAGAAACCACGATGCTGCGCGCAACAACATTCGTCGCGAACGCCTGGTTTCGCTATGCAGAGGCCCCATCTGACGCCGAAGGATACGACAAATCGACGGGGCTGATCGAGAGCAAGAATTGGAAAAAACACCCCTTGGAAACCGGTGACTTTCACACCGAAGATATTTGGGTCTGTGAGAAGATGCAGCGATCCTTGGCGTCGCCAGCCTATAAAACCGGGCCAGTTGCGCAGGGAGCAGGATCTGAAACGCCAATTCAGGTGTTTCAGAGTACAGTTCTTCGCGATTTGCAGGGATAAAGGCTCAAGCGGGACAACTTTTTTGGTCAAATTATGCTCAGCCGCAATCTCTCCAATGAGGATGTTCATCTTGGAAAGAACGAGTGTATTCATGCGTTTCTCTAATCGCAGGTGAACAGCACATCTCTGCCCGAGGTCGAGTGTTCCAACGCGATAGCGGCAAAGCGCACCGGCTCTGAAGTAGACCTCTCAAACCAAACCATCGATCGACAATGGCAGTGTTGCGCTGCGGTACGACTCGTCGGATGGAGTGGATGGCTCATCCTCCACCGGTGTCGCAATGGCTGAATGTGAATTGACGTCGGTCACGACGGGGAGACGCAGGCAGCGTGCAGCCCACTTGAACCATCCCAGACACCAACAATTCGAGTGTGTTCACAGCTCACTGCACAGGCGTTAGTCTGACAAACATTAAAGAAAAAAAGTTTCTGGAACTGATTTTATGACGAATACCAATGTGCCCCAAGACAAGCGTTCCCTCATCTTACAGGCTGCCACGATCGTACTAACAACACGTGGGATGCAGTCTTTGTCCTTTGAAAACGTGGCAGAACAAGCAGGTTTGTCGCGACAGCTTGTGCGGTATTACTTCCCGGACATGGATCAACTGATGGTCGCGCTTGCTGGGCATTTTGGCAACGCTTACCGAGACACGCTGGTCTCTGGTGTTGTTCAGGTCGGCCAAGTGGAGAGGCTGAATTTCTTTCTGAACTTCTTTTTTGACCTCGCAGCAGAACATCCGATGCCAGATCATCTCGAGGCATATGATGCGCTCATCGCCTATTCCGTTGGGTCGACTGCTTTGCGCACTGCGATGTGCGATCAGTACAAGACCCTTGGACAAGTCATGATACACGAGCTGGCCATCGCGCACCCGGAATTGGATGGCCGAGCCTGTGAGGAGTTATCCTTCATGTTTGTATCTATGATGCATGCACATTGGAGTTTTGTTGCAAGCCTTGGGCATTCGCGCGAGCATGGTGTGCTAGCGCGTCGTTCAATCGATCGATTGATAGAATCATATATCCAAGATCCCACCCCTGCAGACATGGAAGTGGTGCCGTGGACGCGAATAGGCTAATTTTCAAAACGAAAAATGTTCGCTTTTTGGGGCTGTTACGCGCAGTCTCCAACTGCATCCATCGGACCTTCCAACTCGGCGTAAGCTCTCCATGAGCTGAGGGATTGATCACCATAGTCTCGGTTTTCAAAACGAAAATCGACCCTCTTTTTTCTTTGCGAAATGAAGGAGATGCGCTCCCTTGAGCGAATTGTAGTTCGTTATTAGTCTGGGGGGCTGGTGTGTTAGGTCAATTTCCTATCGCTCCGAACGGGTGGGTTTGGTCCCGTGTTAAGGCTTGGCTTTTAGTCACGGTTTGCATTTTTGCGGCCGGCCTGCCCACCCCCAGTTTAACCGGGCCAGATGGGTGCGTCGTGAACGGAAACGAGGCGGTCTGTTCGGGAGATCAGTCAGCAGGCGTTATCGAGGGTTTCGACTTTGACGCACCGCCTGTGCAGATCGTAACGGTCGACTCCACAACTCCGATCGCACCTGTGCCGGGTAATGCGGGCGTTGACTTTTCTGGTGATGATGCCGGGCTGATCGACCTCACGGTAAGGGCTCCAGGCGGCATTTCGATTACCGGCTCCATTGCTGCTGGAATCAACGCCATTCTTGGGGAAATCCAAAACGGTGTAGGCTCCTTTTTTGACGGCGATGTCACGGTTGATTCCATTGCGGATATCACGGCCATCGGACAGATCGTTCAAGGTATCTCCGCGGCCACTCGCAATGGAATTGTAGTGATCACGTCGCAAGGAGATATCCTCGTAAATGACAGTGACAGTGCTGGAACTGGCATTCTGGGTCGCGTGAGGGGCATCGGTGACGTGACCGTCGACTCGACCGGTGCGATCACAGTAACAAATGTCACTGGAATTGCAGGGTTTACAGAACAAGGCAATGTCTCGATCACCTCTGCCGGGCCTATTCTGACGTCCGGCGACAGTGCAGAGGCAATTCAAGGTTTCTCTGACCAGGGCAATGTGCGCATAGAGACGACAGGGCAGCTTAATACCTCGGGCCCTGCATCACACGGCGTGTCCGTTTTTGCAGAAGATGGGTCCGCAACGGTCATTAACCAAGGCGACATTACTTCAGACGGCGACGGCGCTTTGCCTTTGTTCATAACCTCCGTCGGTGACATTGATATCACCAGTACAGGCAACCTGACCGCGACGGGCCCAAATTCGATCGGCTTGGCGGCAGTACAAAATCCGGGCAGCCCAACTGGAGGCCGCGTGTCGGTTCAGTCGATCGGCGATATCATTGCGTCAGGTGCAGACAGCACAGGGCTCTTTGCGCAGATGACGGGCGCGTCTATCGCAACACTCAGCAGCACTGGAAACATCAGCGGTACAGTCTCAGGTATTGCTGTTGCGCCTGGGAACAGTTTCACCGCTATCGACCTTGCCGGCGGCACCATTAGCGGTGACGAAGGAATCGCGGTCGACATCCGGGCAAATACCGGATCCGAAAACGCGTTCGTCAGTATCGACATCGCCGATGATGCGACGGTGGAGACGATCACGTCAGGGATCGCCATCCAAAGTGTCGCAGGAACGACCCGCGTCAGCAACGCAGGCACGATCACTGGATCGGTTGGTTTGATTTCTGACGGGTCCAATCAATTCATCAATGAAACCGGCGCCCTCTTTGAACCCTTTAGCCAAGCGATTTTTGGCCCAAACGGATTGTTACTCAACGACGGGGTAATTTCACCGTACGGGACAGACGTGTTGGGCATCACCGATGTCACCGGCACATATGCGCAGGATGTCAACGGCGTCTATCTGGCCGATATCTCAGATGTCGGCTCAGATTCATTGGTCGTGGATGGTAGCGTGTTCTTAGACGGCGCGTTGGACATCAACGCGACGACTCCAGAAAGCAGTTTCACCGTCAACGACTTGTATTTCATCTTGGACGGCACCCAAGGGATCAATGGTGGGTTCTCAGCTGTTACGGACAATCTGCCAAATCTTGAACTTGTCCCCTTAATCTCGCTTGACCGGACCCAACTGGCCTTGCGCGTGACCACAGATGGGGCCGTCTTGGCACCTGGGTGCACGTCTGTCGGCGCGGCGATTACATGTTCCGGAAACCAGTCGGGTGGGATCACCAATCGCGGGCTCGATGCGACTGTCGCGGCTGCTGGTTTGTCCGAGCTGACGGTCCGCGATCTGACCGCGCAAATCGTTCCCGTGTCTGGCTTGTCAGCCATAGATATTCAGGCTTCCAGCGCATCAGGTTTCACACTGGACATTGATACCGGCACAAACGGGATCCAAACGTTTGGCGGAGATCAAGAAGGCATTGAAGTACGCAATGATCGGGGCGGCGTGACTGTAATCTCGGCCGGACCAATTGCAACTTTTGGGACGAACGGCGACGGCATCGTCGCGACCAGCTCAGCCGATGGGGATATATCGATTGTGACGTCCTCGGATATCATAACATCGCGCAACGCAAACGGAGTTTTGGGCGCGACGAGGAACGGTAACGTCTCGATCACGTCTTCCGGCTCGATCGAAACGCGATCGGATCTGTCGCGCGGTCTTTTAGGCCTCGTCACTGGCCGCGGGAACATCACCATCGAGAATTCCGGCAACATCGATGCGTTGGATGATGCACTGACCGAACTCATTTTTGCCGAGGTGCGTGGAGGTGGCGACATTGAGATCATCAACTCCGGCAACTTGACAGGCGGTGATCAGCTCATTGAGGCGTTCATTGGCAACAACAACACCAGCGATGGAACTCCGGGCGGTAACATCATCATTAGAAGCGACGGGGTTCTGGGCCCGCAACCAGGAGATCGTGTTGGTGGAATAGATGCCGAAATCGAAGGCGACGGATCAATTGAGATGACGCTTGGTGGGGCGATCACAACGAATACCTTTGTGGGCGGAACTGTTGCAAATGCCCGCATAAATGGTTCCGGCAGTATAAAGATCGACTCCACGGCTACGATAGTCAACGAAGATGGTAGTGGGATAACCGGAGTCGCAGGAATCCAATTTTCAGGTAATTCGGGTGACGTAGAAATCACGTCTACTGGCGATGTCACGGCTCGCACCGGCGCTATCTCTGCCGTCGGTGTAGAACGGGCGGTAATTTCCTCTGAGGGAGACGTTGAAACAAGCTCCATCTCCAATGTCATTAACGCGTCCGCTGGGGGGAGCGGTTCCATCGTGTCGGTGACATCCGTAGGAAACATCACGCAAAATGGATCTGCATCTAGTGGGTCTGGTTCGGGCATTTCGGCCGCGACGGGTTCCTTTTTCGACGGAGCGGAAGCGAGCGAGGCTATGATAACCTCGACAGGAAATATTAACGTTACAGGCGACAGTAATTTCGGCGACGCCGTGGCGTCGCCCGCGGCGGGGATACGCTTGATAAACAGTGGACCCACGAACGGCTCCATCACATCAATCGGGAACATCCAAACCAACGGTTTGAACTCACCTGGGATCGCCATGCATTTTCGTGAATTCAACGACGACGGGTTCGGAGACATCACGATTACTTCGGTTGGCACAATCGCAGTGTCCGGTGAGTTTTCAGATGCCGTGCGTGTGCGTAATGGCGTCGGAGGAACAACCACAGTGAACTTGTCTGGCGGAGATGTGACCGGCGGCGGAGATCGATCGGCCGGCGTGTCTTTCCTGGACGTGGCTGGGGCCACCGGTATCCTGAATTTCAGTGGCGGCACACTTTCCGCGGGATCTGGCCTCGCTGTGAGCGGAGGTGCGGGTGACGAGACTGTAAACAACTCCGGTACCATCGTTGGTGATGTCCGACTTGGAGCGGGCGACAACGCCTTCAACAACCTGGCTTCGGGGTTTTTTGCGTCGGGACAAACCGTGGATTTGGGTGGGGGTGTTCTGACCAATGACGGCATTCTGGCACCGGGAAATTCGATCGGGACAACGGCGATCAATGGCGATTTAGTGTTAACCGCTTCGAGTACGCTCGACATCGAGATCGATCAAGTTGCGGGACAGCCAGTCAGTGATGTGATCACGGTCACGGGCATGACAACGCTCGGTGGCACTCTGGCGGTTAGCGCGATTGATGCGATGGAGATGTTTGTCTCCGGAACAACATTCGATATCTTGGAAAGTGCGGGCGGTATAACTGGCAGTTTTGCACAACTGGTCGACACACTTCCTGACCTCGACATCGCTTTCAACGTTTTGCCGGGCGAGTCCATCGGTCAGATAACGTTAGTCCCGATCGGTTCGACGTCCTCGACGGCTGAAACCACATCGAGCACATCTGACAAAGCGGTGCATCCAAACGCAGTGCAGGCCGGCGGCCTTGTCGCGCGGAACTTTAACAACTTGATGATCGCCCGCGATAATCCTTCCGCTTCCCGGTTCGCTTTTGAGGGAACTGCTGAAAAAGCTGCCTCGACCCATTTCTCAAGCCAGGGCTCGGGTCCCCTGGCCGGAGCACACCGATACTTCTGGGCGCAAGGGTTTGGCTCTTATCAGGACGTTGACAGCACCGGTGGTGTGACCGGGTATGACGCCAATTCCTATGGTCTGGCCCTTGGCTATGAACACGTCTGGAACCATAACGGCGGAGTTACGACCTTGGGTGCGGCGCTGGGATTTGGGGATACAGATGTGTCATCCGGACTATCGAGCGCTGGGATCGAAACGTATTCGTTTGGTGTTTATGGCAGTGTCGCGCGCGGTCCTTGGACGTTCTCGGCGGCATTGAGTTATGGCGAGCAGGACTATGACACAACGCGGATCATTCCGTTGACCGGAGGGTCAAACGCAGTTGCCATTGGCGCTGCTGACGGAAGTGTTTTTGCCGCATCTGCTAAGGTTGCGTACGATGCTGCTCCCGCACTTGGACTTGATACGCAAAACCAGATGCGTGTGGCTCCGTTTTTTCGTTTTGACCACATCCGCGCCAAACGTGACGCGTTCACGGAAAGTGGTGCCGGGGTGTTAGACCTTGCTGTGAACGCCGACAGTTTTACCCAGAATATGGTCAGCTTGGGCGTCGAAACGTCTGCGGTCCTGCAAAGATCAAATGAGACGGTTATTCGTCCTTATCTGAATATCCGCTGGGAGCATGTTTTGGATGGAGCAAACACAACCAGTAATTCCTTTGTTGCGATACTCCCAACTGCCAACTTCACAAGTGCTGGCGCGGCAGTGGATCAAAACCGGCTGGGCATCAGCGCTGGGCTCCGCATCGACACGTCGGAGACGACCAGTTTGGATCTTCGATATGATGGTTCGTTCTCCAGCAGCTTTGAAGAGCACCGGGCCAGCGTCCAATACACCATCCGCTTTTGATCTTTAGCACCAGACGGCTACGCGAGCAGGTTTTCGCTCTATCCAATCGTCATACATACAGAGATGCTGGTGCTGTAACTTCAATCCGTTCGGTCTGTTCAAACGCGAGTTTGTTACTTCTTTGTCCGAAATACAGAGGTGGTGGAGGATACTCCACCACCTCACATCGTCTCTCGGCAACTGATTTATGAAAACATGAAATCATCAACCGTCAGCGCGTTGTTTCCAAGGCCTTTGAGGTTGACTTCGATGCTGTCTCCGAAGTCCCCATACTCGACGAGGAACTCTTTTCGACCAGTCTTTGTGATCGTAAGATCTTCGAAGCTCAAGCCCGTCTGAGACAGGTCTATCATGTCATCCCGGCGGAAGTCCTTGATTACGTCATCGCCAGAGAAAAAGTTGAATTGAAAGACATCTGCGCCGTGCCCGCCGGTCAGAACGTCATCGCCAAAACCGCCATCAATTACGTCATTGCCAAACCCCCCATGGACAATGTCGTCGTTACCTCCCGCGTCGATTTCGTCATCGCCAGCGCGCCCAAAGATCTTATCCTTGCCAATACTGCCGACCAGAACGTCATCGCGAAAACCACCTTTGACCGTTTCACCAAAGGGCAAATCATAAACTGCAGTAGAGCCTGAAACTTCGTAAGATACCGCAATCTGTGCCTCACCAGTAGCGCTATCCTCAGGAGCAATGAAATCTATGATCTCAGGACTGACGTTGCCACCCGCTCGTCCGTCGATGAAATCGAGGAAACGCGCGTTTTCGGGATCAGAGATGTCATAGATCATCACTTCACCCGTGCGTTCCAGACCGATAAAGGCAAGCGTCGTGTCGCCGATCTTACCGATTTCGATGGCTTCCGGCTCAGGGCCTTTTGCGTCGGAGCGGTTATCAACTTCTCCGTCCGGGCTAATGACCTCACCATCATCATTGTTGAAGTCGTCTGGAGAAAAGACAGACAGAAGTTGTTCGAACTGTGCACCGCTATCGAAGACAATTTCCCCTTCACTATCGAAGATCGTAAATGAGCGAGAACCATAGGTATGCATAGTTTCAATTTCACCGGCTTCGTTCACACCGTCAAAAATCGAGATCTTCAGTCTGTCCAAACCATCTCCCGGCAAGCTCGCTAGATACGTTTCCAGGTCTGCGGTGAACTTGACATCCACGACTTCACCAGTTTCCGGATTGGTGTATTGGACACCTCCGTCGCGAATGTCACCTATCCGGGCTGCATCTCCGATGGTGCCAAGTTCGACATCATCCCAATCCCCCCGGTCATCGCCTTCGTTGGCCGTAAGAAAATAGGTTTTCCCATCAATTTCGGTCGCTGCAATTGCATCCGCCATCCGCATTCCGACGAGATTGTCATAGGTTCGAATTTCAATCAGGCCGTCATCATTGGCATCCAACGGCACTTGTGAGTGATCCTGCGAACCAAGCGGTATTATCTTGTCCCAACTTTTAGTTTCGATGTCGAATACCCCAACGGCCGCGGCTTCTTGAAGGGTCACAAAGAGTTTGCCGCCGGCCTCTGCAATGTATTCGGGTTCGAGATCGACCAAAGGGTTTATGCCAGGGAAAATGCGTACACCTTCTGGGATCTCAACACCCTCAAAACCCACCGTCGTTACGCTAAAGTCGCTAAGGTCGATAACCGAGATTGAGCCCGCCGGGTTTGTTCCTTCATTAAGCTCACCGGGTTCTCCTGGCTCGCCCTCGTTGGCACTAAAGGCGAATTTTCCATCTTGAGAAAAAGTGACCATGTCCGGCAAGTTACCAACTGGCACCGCGTTCGGTGGCGCTGTCAGATCGTTGACATCGTAAAAGACCACCCACCCGTCGACCGCGTCAGATTGTTGGAATTCAAACGTTGTTGAAACGGCAACGGCAACTAAGTCGCCTGAGACTGCGACTGACTGCACTCCGCTATAGCCAGGTAGACCACTGAGATCGATCGCATCAATTGCATCGCCGGTAGCAGCGTCGATAACGTCAATTTGGTCCTGGTCTCCGTTTGTCACATAGAGCAGGCCATCCTGTTCCTGAACAACTTCGGAACCACCATCCAAGCCAGTTTGATTTATGGACGCGAGCGACGGACCAAAGTCCACATCTCTTGGAAAGAACCCCAGCTTATCTAAAAATCTCGAAAAAAAACTCATTTGGCATCCCTGCATTTTGGAAATTTTCGTCAGCACACAAGGCACACCGCCAATTAAGCAGTCCAACTGTCACGACTACAAAAAGATGCAGCGCACCCGATTGGCGCCTCAGACAATCCAAGTCCACGCACAAGGTGACACCGGGGTGACAGTTTCTTTACAGTTTTCTGAACCTGGTGAGAAAGGTGAAGCACCACAAGATGCTCATGAACCATGCCGATACACGACGCGTTCCATCACTGACCCGCATACCAAGTGAAGTGATGTTTTGGATGGAGAACTGAGTTGTGTTGCTTTCGCCCGCTGGACACGGGCTCCAAAAGCGCTTTTTGCCGCTGACACTGTATAGGCAAGACTTGTGCCGGAATGAGCGATTGTCCCTCGCTACACAAAAATCCGATCAATAAGCACAATGGTCACCCGATCGAAAGCATGGCACCGCGGTTAAGCTGAACGACAGGTTCGGGCTCTGAGTAAACCTCGGGGGCTGCGCGGCATCCCAGCACTTAGGTAGCCCGACTACTGTGACTTGTGGCCTAATGCTTAGATCAACGGGACTTCGAGAGAGCCGCTAAAATTACATAATTAAATCAGAAATTTAGCATGATGCCTGGCCGCGGTATCGCATAATACTCAACGCGATATCGCTTCGATTGTTCTCTGCTTGGTACCCTTTTCTTAAATCCAAGGGAGGCCAATATGACCAGAAGACTACTCAAACCATCACGCCGCACCGTTTTGAAGGGGCTAGCCGCAAGTGCTGCCGCCGGGGGACTTGCCACGCCGGCACTGGCGCGGACGCGCCCCATCAAGCTAGGGTTTGTAACTCCGCAAACCGGGCCATTGGCAATCTTTGCGGAACCCGACGCATTTGTACTGGATCAAGTTCAGCGCAGCGTTGGTGACGGGCTGATGATCAACGGAACGCGGCATCCGATCGAGATCATTGTGAAAGACAGCCAGTCAAGTTCCAACCGCGCGTCATCCGTGGCGCAAGAACTGATCTTCGACGACGAGGTCGACATCTTGCTGGCCACTTCAACACCCGACACGACCAATCCCGTTGCCGATCAGGCTGAGCTGAACGGCGTGCCCTGCATCACCAATGATACGCCCTGGCAGCCGCATTTCTTTGGCCGGCAAGGCGATCCGGCGACGGGCTTCGATTATACGTTCCACTTCTTTTGGGGGCTGGAGGACATCATTTCGGTCTTTACAGGCCTGTGGGACGGGGTTTCAACGAACAAGGTTGTCGGTGCGCTGTGGCCCAATGACCCCGATGGCAATGCCTGGGGCCATCCAGAGCTTGGCTTCCCTGCGGTAATGTCTGAGCGCGGCTATGACTTGGTCGACACGGGCCGCTTCCAATCCATGACAGATGACTTTTCAGCTCAGATTTCGGCCTTCAAATCAGCAGGTGTTGAGATCGTGACAGGCGTGGTGATCCCGCCCGACTTTACCACCTTCTGGACCCAGGCCGCGCAGCAAGGTTTTGCGCCCAAGGTCGTGAATGTGGCCAAGGCGTCGGAGTTCCCGCAAGCCATGGCCGCCTTGGGCGGGCGGGCCGATGGGCTGTCGGTCGAAGTTTGGTGGTCGCCGCATCACCCCTTTAATTCAAGCCTTACCGGTCAGACATCGGCAGAACTGGCGGCTACCCGCAGGCTCATGCCGAGGAAATCGATGAGCTCGCGCCCTGGCTCTATGACACCCTCAA
>CAYODE010000013.1:0-43068 GCA_964402685.1 uncultured Aestuariivita sp.
CCCGCGTGAACCTTGTACTGCTTGCCGCCTGTCTTCATGACCGCGAACATTGGTCTTTTCCTTTGCTTTCGCGTCCTGTGGTCCCCGTTTGCGGGCGTTTCGGCCTAAGCCACCTCGAACAGCGCGCCCTGGTCTGGGCGTATGAATACATGACCCGGCACGGAACACGCCCTGCCGAGATGCGGGCTTATCAACGCAAAGGTTGTTTCTGTCAACAGGGTTTTCGCAAAAATCGGCGCGATCCAGCGCGTTATAGATCGCTGCCTGTCATGGCTCGCGACGCGGCCAATCCAAGGCCGTAAGAGATATCGCGGTACACCATCTCAAACCCTTCAAACAGCGCGGCATTCAGCGCTTTGCCTGCGTCAGTGGCGGAAAAATCGATATACGCGTCCATCGTGTCATCATCGAGTGGCTGGTACGCCATCAGCAGGAAAGCCAACAACCATTCCTCGGTATCGGCCCGGATTTCCGGCTCTTGCCCGTACACATCCGCTAGAATGTCGTCGTCGGTCATGACAAACGCGCCCCCTTCCGCAAGACCGCGGAAGAATTGGAACTGGGAACTCAGAGCCCCGGCCACATTCCGTTCAATCAGATCATTGGCTACGACAAAACGATCAATCTGATCGAGGCGTGGATCGCCGGTTGATCGCAGTTCGACATACGCGGTGCGCGCCACTTCCTCGACATCTGGATCTCCCATGGCCGCGCGCGCGGCGTTTTCAAACGTCAGGATCGATTGCCCTTGTTCGGTTTGGAAAAACGCGATGCTGCCATCAATCTGTTCGTCGGTCATTTCCGAAGACAACACATCCGCCAGCGCACTTTCCATCGCGGGTTTATCATAGAGTTGAAGAACGATCCGATCCCAGAATCCGCCTCCACCATTGGGTAGCATGTCGCGTTCAATGCTGTCGGCATATTCCATGCCTTCTTCATGCAAAATTTCCACGACTTCGGGCAACTTCAGGACCCGGGACAGCGCATCGACATCAGCCGAAGCGGCGCCGACACCGGCCAGCGAGAGCACACCGGCCAACATTGTATTGCCAAACGTGCGCAGCATCACAATTCCTGCCCCGGCTGCAATTTGGCCATCTCGGCCGCCAAGACCTCGAACCGGTTGGCCATAATTTCGAATTGCACGGCGTTCATCAGCACGTAGACTTCTTGCATCTTCGGATGCTCCAATGCTTCAGCATAAGTGGTCAGGTCCTCATCCGACAGGGAATTGTACGTATACGCGGCGCCGGCGAGCCCGGATTCCTGCAACGCTAAGCGAAGGCGGTCTTCATCCGCCGCCAACATCGCGCGCAAATCCTCGGGATCCACATTCAACTCCAGGATACCTGCCGCACTGGCCGCGAGAAGAAAACGGAACTGGATTTCCTGAAAAGCGCGCGCGCCGGTTCCCGTGCTGTCAATCGCTGCATTCATCCGTTTGATGATCTCAAGGCGCGGATTAGCGTCCTGAACCCAGTCCCCGACCAGGGCGCGCCCAGCCTCCCGCTTTGCGTCATCATCTTCATGCATGTGAGACGCGTTTTCGACTTCGACCAAACGCTGGCCCAGATCGCTGGCGTAAAACTCCGCAGCGTGGGCAAGGAGGTCATCGCTGAGCGTTTGTTCGAGAATGTCCAGCGCCATGTCATGCATCAAGGGAACGTCAAACACCTCACCGCTGACGCGGGTCCATTCCGAGCCAAAGACACCCGGATCAACCCCCAACATTTCCGGAGCAGCCCCCGCCGAAAGCTTGATGCTTTCCAAGGAAACATCAAATCCGGTGACCTGCAAAAACGCTTCAAGGCGGTCACGATCTGCTGCGCGGGCCGCGGCGGCGGTAACAAAAAGAACCAGAAGCGATACCAGAAACACCGGTGCCACAAATCTGGCGAGACGTGGTCGATCAATCATATGCATGAGGCGAAACTGACCGCTTTTGAGGGGACAGACAATCAAAATCACGCGAAAGTCATCTTGAGTTAAAACTGGCCTTGCCAGCAACCGTCCAACCGATTACACGCACGGCTCAGACCCCCGCGGAGAGGTGCCGGAGTGGTCGAACGGGGCGGTCTCGAAAACCGTTGTGGGTGCAAGCCCACCCAGGGTTCGAATCCCTGTCTCTCCGCCACTCAAAGCCAACATCAACTGCGCGCAATTGTGATAATAGGCAGCTGCATCGTCTGCAATTCGTCGCGGCGCAGGTATACATTCACGCTCATCGCGAGGAAATTGGGTCATCGACCAGCCTAGTCTCAACCGTCAGACGTTGCCATCACATCACCAGAATAAGCGTCCATCAGTTCGGCCCCGAACTCTTCTGCACCCTCACAGCGCAAGTCGGTTATGTGAGCCAAGGCATCATCCCGAACCTGACGACTTGGGTAGGTCGTCACAATTGCGAAACGCTCCAAATCAATATCAACGAGGGTCGAATGCACCGCGCCAAGGTCCAAAAGACCAGGAAAATACTTTGCGCGCATCAAGCTGGTCACATGTTCAAGTGTCTCGGTGTCGCTGTTCATCCGCCACGTTGTAATTGACACAAAGCTCATTTGCGCACCTCCCTTGGCAATAGTCTCCCCGCAGACGAGAGTTAGCCCTGTCGGGATAGGGGAACTGAACGGCCCCTGCCCTCGCCTGCAGTCTTGTCGTGCCGAGACACAGAAAGGCGATCGCTTAAAGCGCGCCCTCGGAAACGGCTGGTGTGCGCAACTCTTCGTAGTGATCCAGCGAACTTACGAACCATGCCGTACCCCGCGTCGCACTGCCCAAGGCGCGCGAAAGCTCTTCTTCCTTAGCCATGGGCAGCGCTCCGCGGAAAATGTCCCATCCCTTAGCTGTAGGATGCGCATCAAAGCCCAGAACCTGACCTTTCAGCCCATTGAACAACTGCACCAGGCTGCCTGCAAACCGGCTCGGAACGTGCACCTGTACATCCATGATCGGCTGTAGGACCCGCGTACCAGCTTGGTTCAACGCTTCTTTCACAGCATTTTGCCCGGCCGTTCGAAATGCAAAATCAGAACTGTCGACAGAATGCGCTTTGCCGTCCTTCAACTCAATCGAGATATCGACAACCATGTGTCCTTGCGGTCCCGCAGCCAGCGCATCGCGCGCCCCGTGCTCGACTGCGGGAATGTAATTGCGAGGCACCGCACCACCCTTGACGCTTTCGGTGAAAACGATCCCGGAACCGCTTTTGCGCGGTGCGACATCTATCAAAACATCGGCAAATTGTCCGGCTCCGCCCGACTGTTTTCGATGGCGGTGTTGGACGGTCGATTTCCTGCGCAACGTCTCGCGTAAAGGCGCGGGCACTTCTTCGCATGCGACCCGAATACCAAACACGTCGGTCAGTTTTTCTACAATTGCCTTAAGATGCTGGTGACCCATAACGCCTATAACAGGTGCGCCACTGGTGCCGTCCTGCGAGACGGATATTCCTGGATCTATTTCGGCTAACCGCAGCAAAGCGGTAGACAACTTGCTTTCATCTTTCTCATGAACGGGGTGCACGCTTCGCTTAAGCGCCTGCGCGTGCGATGACGCCCACGCCGGAAAAGGGTATTTGGTCCCTTCGCTAACGAAGTGGCGAGGAGCGATATGGTCGCTTTTGATAGCAAGCGCAAACTCGCCCGGCTTCAATGCCCCACTTATAGGGGTTTTGCCATCAAGATGCGTAAGTGTGCCCAAGGGATCGCCCCCCAAACGACCTTTTGGGCTCAGGCCGCCGTTAAACGCACGCAGTAGGCAGACCTTTCCAAGATGCTTGCGTTGATCGGCGAGGCACGCCGCTGCTTGCACATTGTCTTTCAGCCCCATTCGGTCGCGCAGGGCGCTCACATCAGGTACTTCGTGGCGAAGGGATTTAAGGAGCCGAAGCACGCCGCTCCCATGTACTGCGGACCCCAGCAAGGCGGGCACGAGGTCATGGTGTTGCAGCACTTGCGTGGTGATCGAATAGACATCCTGTGCGGCGAGGGATTTGTCTTCGATTATCTGCTCCAGAAGATCGTCATCAAAATCAGCCAGCGCTTCCATCAAATCCGATCTCGCTTCCTGTTCTCGATCGCGCATGGTTTCCGGCAACTCGACCAGAGACGAGCGATGGCCTTTGTTGTATTCCCACGCACGCTCGGAAATCAGATCGATAAAACCTGTCACTTCGTCACCATCGCGGATCGGCACCTGGCGCAAGACGATGCCCTCACTGCAATAGTCTTGAAGAGATGAGACGATTTCAGCGACGCGTTCTGATGCGACGTCGATTTTATTGATGAACAAAAAAGTTGGGATGTCAGCCTCATCAAGGCAGCGCAAATAGGGTGCTGCCAGAACCGATCCATCTGTGTGTGCGGGGACACATAAAATCGCCGCGTCGCAAGATGCCAGGACCGGCCCGATTTGCGAAAACGCATCATGCCCCCCGGGCGCCTCAAGCGCGGCCCATGGATCACCCATAAAACTAAACTGCGTTATTGTCGTATTCCCATGCAACGACAAAGGATCAGCGCGCCCGCGTTCAACCTTTGCCATGCTTTCGATTAACGTCGTTTTTCCTGATTGAGATGGTCCAATGACCGCAACAGCTCTCATAGATGCGCCCTCCCTGCGTCTCACAAAGCAAGTCTGTCCTTCGCGCCCGGGCGGTTCGATGTCTGCTGAATTTTTTTCGGGTGCTACCCCTGCCTCCTGGGCTGGCGCTGATAGGCTGCGTCGTGCACCTTGGTGAAGTGTCGGCCAAGGATGCGCTTAAGGTCAAGAGAATTGGCAGCTGGGGACGCGCAGTTCGTTGCGGGGGTATCGCGTTCAACGGGGTCTTTTCTGGGGCAACACACTTTACGTTGATAATCTGATCGTTGCACCAGACGATCATGGACAAGGCACTGGAACGCACCTTTTGTCTGCTTTAGATCGCGAGCCAACACTGAAGCGTGCGACCATATACGCCGGCGCAGCGGGCTGGACCGAACAGCCGGACCCGCGTTTTATAAATCAAATGATCTGGTTCCACGGAGCCTCCAATTCGTCGCCAAGCTGTAAGAAAGGAGACTGTCTGTGTCACATGTTTTCCCTCGGAGTATGAAATCTACACCTCCGCGCGCGGTGCGGGGCGACGGGTGCTATCTTTACGACGAAACTGGTAAAGCCTATCTGGATGGCTCTGGCGGCGCTGCTGTCTCTTGCCTCGGTCACGGCGATCCCGATGTTATTGCAGCTGTCCAAAAACAGGCCGAAGCCCTTTCCTTTGCACATACCGGTTTCTTTACATCGGAGCCTGCCGAAGAACTGGCTGATCTTCTGATCTCGAAAGCGCCGGGTGATCTGGATCGTGTTTATCTTGTGTCAGGCGGTTCGGAAGCGACTGAAGCTGCAATAAAGCTTGCAAGGCAATACTTCATCGAAATTGGTCAGCCCCAGCGCAAGCATGTCATTGCAAGACGACAGAGTTATCATGGCAACACGCTGGGCGCCCTGGCCGCAGGCGGCAACGCCTGGAGACGCGCGCAGTTCGCGCCATTATTGATCGACGTGACCCACATCGCGCCCTGTTACGAATATGTCGCTCGGCAGGACGGTGAAAGTGCCTATGACTATGGCCAGCGGGCCGCGCAAGAGCTAGAGGACGAAATCCTGCGCCTTGGGCCGGATACGGTCATGGCATTCATGGCGGAACCTGTTGTCGGCGCCACCATGGGTGCGGTCCCAGCCGTTGAAGGATACTTCAAGAGGCTCCGCGAAATCTGCGATACTTATGGCGTGCTTTTGATCCTGGATGAGATCATGTGCGGCATGGGACGCACCGGGCACCTGTTTGCCTGCGATGCCGACGGAATAGCGCCGGATATTTTGTGTATCGCCAAAGGGTTGGGCGCCGGATATCAACCGATTGGTGCCATGTTGTGCACGCAAAAGATCTACGGCGCGCTGGAAGCGGGCAGCGGCTTTTTTCAGCACGGTCACACCTATCTGGGCCATCCCGTGGCCGCGGCGGCGGCCGTCGCGGTTTTGAAGAAACTGGAAGCCGACGATCTTGTGGTACGTGCAAAAACGATGGGCAAAACCCTTCGTACTGCATTGGTTGAACAGTTTGGCCAACATCCCTTTGTTGGTGACATTCGTGGGCGTGGTCTGTTTCAGGGCATTGAGATCGTTGCAAATCGAGAAACCAAATGTCCGTTTGACCCAGATCTGCGCGTTGCGGCGCGCTTTAAGGCAGCCGCTTTTGACGCCGGGCTCATCTGCTATCCGATGGCCGGAACGCGGGATGGTAGACAGGGTGATCACGTTTTACTGGCGCCTCCGTTCATTCTTAGCGATGAACAAGTGTCCGAGCTGACGGACAAATTGGGGCAAGCGCTCATCAAGGCGACGGCTTAGGGCGATAAACCACAAGGTATTTGCTTTGCCCACTCTGCCCTCTGAAAAGTAGGAACTGCGTGTCAAAAGTGGCTGAGGTCACGACCGCTGCCTTCGGCTGCGCAAAAGAGGTTTCTCGGTGGAATAAAGTTACCTCATGAGATGCCCGCTGGAATGGCGAAAAACCTAGGCAGATCAAGGTATCAAACTGGCTAGGCCTTCTTCAATTCCGCACCGAGGGGCACTTCGCCCTCCACCTTGCGCAAGCACAGATTCAGAAGCGGTGGCACAGTCAGAAGCGTGAGGAACGCTGACATGGAGAGGCCGCCCACCACGACGGCGCCAAGACCGCGATACAATTCGGATCCTTCTCCTGGAAAGACGATCAAAGGCAGCATGCCCATGACGCTGGTGAGCGTTGACATGAAGATTGGGCGGATACGGTTGCGCGTAGCTTCGATAATGGCGGCCTGCGGCTCCATCCGGTCGTCACGCAGTTGATACAGCGCTTGGTGAACGATCAGGATCGCGTTGTTCACCACGATGCCTACAAGGATCACAAAGCCAAGCAACGTCAGCATGTCGAGCGGCTGGGTCTGATAGGTGTTCAAAAGGGCCAACCCACCGACCCCACCGGCCGCAGCCACCGGGACCGAGATCAGGATGACCATTGGAAGAACAAAGCTTTCAAACAAGATCGCCATCACCAGAAAAACGATGATCAAGGCCACGACAAGGTTGATCTGAATGGCGGACCACGTCTGGCTGAGCTGGTCGGCGGTGCCAGAGACGGACAGGCGAATGTCTTCGGGTATCCCGCGTTCTTTGAGCACCTCCACGACTTCGCGCTGCAAAAGTTCAACGGCCTCCTCCAATGCCAGCGTATCCGAAGGGCGGATTTCCAGTGTCACTGTGCGCAACCGATCCCGATGGCGAATTTCGGTTGGACCTGCGGTCAAAACTACATTGGCAAGGGCAGACACCGGCACAATCTGCCCGCTGGGCGTTACAACCGGATAATTGCCCACATCCTGCGTTCGCACAGCGTCACTGATGGTGGGGTCGCCTTTCAGGACAAGGTCAACCCGCTCTGCCCCTACCGTGATCTCTGCCACGCGCAATCCGTCATTGAACGCATCGACTGTGGCGGCAAGGCCTGAACTGTCCAGCCCGGCATCCGCTAACCGCAATCGATCCGGCACGAGCCGCACTTCGGGGGCACCGAGCTCAAGACCAGGGATTGGACGGAATTGGTGCCCTTCAGAACGGGGCAGCAAGCCGGACACAATGCCAGCCGCCTGCCCTGCCACGCCAAGGATTTCGTTCAGGTCCTGGCCTGAAATGTTCAGCTCAATCGCGCGACCGCCCCCGACACCGCGTCCAAACAGAGAAGGTTGCGTCATGAAACCAAAAGTTCCCGGCTCCGCAAAGATCGGGCGGCTGAGCACCGGGATTAGTTCCGCTGCACGCTGACCATCTGTGGCGGCAGCGCCTACAAAGGAATTGCCCGGCGTTGCCACAAAGAAGAAGTTTGAGATGGTTGGAATGCCGTCTTCGGTTTCAAGCTCCGGCGCGGCCTCCCATAATGGCTCAGCAACACGTTCGATCCGTTCCGCAATGGTTTGCGTGGTATCCAGATTGTACCCCGGCGGCGGGATGATCAGCCCGAAAACCAGATTGCGGTTGCCTTCCGGCAAATACTCGAGGCGCGGCAGGTAGGTGTAGCTTGCCACCGCAGCCCCACCAGCGATCACAGAAACCAGCAGTATCCCGATCACCCGCGACCGGACGGTCAGGCGAACATAAGCCATGACCAGGTTGCGGAATCCATACGCGAGGTGGTCGAGGCCCCAGATCCGCACCGGTGTCTGGTCTTTCGCGCTGAGCAATCGGCTGGAGAGTGCCGGGATCACCGTAACCGCAACAATCAAGGACAAGAGGACGGAAACTGAAATAGCCACGGCAATGTCCCGGAAGAGTTGACCGGCCTCTAGCTGCATGATCAGGATCGGCACAAAGACCAGAACTGTTGTCAGAGCCGACACGAGGATCGCGCCCCAGACTTGTTTGGCGCCCCGATAAGCAGCCTCCCTGCGCGACATCCCCTCCTCCCGTAATCGGAAGATGTTCTCAAGCACGACAATCGCCGCGTCCACGATCATCCCAACCGCAAAGGCAATGCCTGCAAGTGAGATCACGTTCAACGTCCGACCCGTTACCGCCATGACCACGAAGGTCGCAACGATGGAGACCGGGATCGCCAGTGATACAACCAGCGTCGCGCGCGGGCTGCGCAGGAAAAGCATCAAAACGAGAGCGGCCAACGCTCCGCCGATCCAGATGTTTTGCGTAACCAGGTCTATGGCACCGTCGATATAGATCGTCTCGTCATAGACTTGTTGCAGGATCAGCCCCTGATCGGCGACAGGGCCTTCGGAAAGTTCGGCTAGAACGGCACGGATTTCCTCCATCACGCTGATCACATTGGCGCCAGATTCGCGCACAATGTTAAAGGCCAGTCCGGGCTCCCCCTTAAAGCGGAGGCGCGTACGCGGGTCCTGATAGGCAAACCGCACCTCGGCCACGTCAGCGACACGCACACGGCCGATCCCTCCGGCGGCCGCACCAGATCGCAGAACAACGTCGCGAATGGCTTCTTCGGTGTTCAGATTGCCTTCGGTCCGGACGACATAGCGGCGTTTTCCTTCGTCCACATCGCCAGCGGAAATCGAGATATTCTCCGACCGCAGCGTCTGCACCACCTGCGGCACCGTCAGCCCGTAAAGAGACAGGCGCCGTGGATCGACCACGACCTGTAACTCGCGTGTGACGCCGCCAAAGACGTTGACGGCTGACACGCCCTCGATCCGCTCCACCCGATCTTTGATGACGTCTTCGACAAAGTCACCATAGGTGGGCATCGACCGGGTGTTGCCCTCTTGCGCGGTCAACAGCACCCACGCGATTGGGCTGTCGTCAGAGCCGGATGTATTGAGCGAGGGCTCATTAGCTTCGTCAGGATAGCCGCTAACGCGATCCAAACGGTTTGACACCAGTAAAAGCGATTGGCTCATGTTGGTGCCGACGGCGAATTCAAGCGTCACTTCCCCTTCGCCGGTCCGCGACCGGGACGTCATGATTTCCAACCCTTCAAGCCCGCGGAGAGCCTCTTCCTGCGGGTTGACGATCTCTCGTTCGATCTCGGACGGGGCAGCGCCGGGCCATGTAGTCTCGACCACAACTATGGGTTTTCGAACGTCAGGTGCGAGCTGGATTGGGATGCGTGATAATGCAATCGCACCAAAAAGGATGGCCATGGCAACAAGGGCCAAAACGGCCACCGGCCGATCGATCGCATAGCGGATCGGATCCATTAGTTGGTTTCCGCCAGGTTGGGAGTGATTGGTTGACCGGGACGCAGACGTTCATTGCCGCGCACAACAACCAGCTCCCCCTCTTCCAACCCACTCAACACTTCGTACCGGTCACCAACAGGAAGACCCAAGGTGACGGTCCGCGGTTGGGCTTGCCCCTCTTCAGCGACGAAGACGGTCCACCCTCCGCGTGCCTGAACGAGTGCGTCTTTGGGGACGGATAGAAGGTTACGCGGCGTTCCAACGGGAATCTGGACCGTTATCGATTGACCTTCGGCGGCCGAACGGATCGCACCAAGCGCAGGAGCCGAAAAGAGGACAGTCCGCGTGCGCGTCGATGCGTCTTCTAAAGGTAGCACGGCACGCAGTTGCAATGTCAGAGGCTCGTCCGCTTCGGTCGTAGCCGTCATCTCCTGTCCGGGTTGCAGATTGGCGATATAACGCGAGGGCACACTGGCTTGCACTTCAAACGCTTGAGTGTCCAATAACCTGACAACCGCGTTTCCTGCTGCAATGAACTGACCCGGGATCACGCTCACATCGATCACGACGCCGGAAAACGGAGCGGTGACAGTGCTGCGCGCCAGCTGATACCGCGCTTCGGCCATTTGCGCTTCGACGCTTTTGACGCGCGCTTGCGCCTCGGACAACTGTGAGCGTGCTTCCAAAACGTCTGATTGCGCATCATCAAAGCGACCCTGGCTGAAAATGGCGGAGCTTTGCAGGGCGTCGATCCGTGAAAACGTCGTCATCGCCCGGTCCAGTCGCACTTCGGCAGTCGCTATACTGGCTTGGGCCACGGCCAACTCAGCCTCAGACTGCGCGAGTTGGATGCGCAATAACTCATCATCCAGATCAATCAACGGGTCCCCGGCCTGCACCGCTGAGCCGTCCAAAACGTGAACTGTCTCTACAGTGCCCGCCACACGGCTCGCCACAGCTCCGTCGCGAGAGGTTTTGATTTCCGCAAACACCGGAACAGTCTCCGAAAGGAGCCGGGTTTCAACAGGTTGCACCGTGACGGAAGTCGCTCGGCCTTGGGCAAAGGTCGACGCGGGCATGAGGAGGCACGTAACCAGCGTGAGAAACAAAAAGCGCATTGTTATGTCTTTCTAACCTACGTCGGCAGATAGCACATATCGCCAAGGGTCAACCCGGCTGACATACCAGAAGCGGAGGCGACGGTCACGCGGGAGTTTGGAGGTGAGCTTAGCAGCAACGCTCTGCAGCACGGAAGTCCTGCCGCGCGATGTGGCATCTTTCCATCGACACCACGTGTTATTGTGTCCCAGGTTTGGAGGATGGAAAAACTGGTCGGTGTTGTTCCCTGCAGCAAACGAACACCGACCACACTCGTTACCGAACAGGTACCGTTTTGACCCAAATTGCGCACACGATCATCGGCGCAAAGGAATAAGTCGGTCTCAAAAGTATGGGTACAGATGGGCAAAGGGAGGAGAAGGCGATCACGAAATGTCACCCCTCAGTATTATCTGCCAAGAGCGCACTGGATGCGAAGCCAATTCGATGATTCAGCTAGTCCGCAAATCCAGCTATCCGATGTAGTCTGGCACAACGCGTGAATCGTTATTTGGAAGGGATAGGGTAATGCGCTTATTGGAGAAAATGGGCGTGCACCTTCCCATTATACAAGCGCCGATGGCTGGTGTTTCCACCCCGTCTCTTGCAGCCGCAGTATCCAATACGGGAGGATTGGGTTCTATCGGGGTAGGCGCGACAAACGCGCTGGGCGCGCGTGACATGATCCAAGCGTTGCGAGCATCCACAAACGCTGCATTCAACGTGAATGTTTTTGTGCACGCAGATCCGGTGCCCGACAGAGAAGCATCCGCGAATTGGTGCCGCGCGATGCAACCTCTGTTTGCCAGTTTTGAAGCGGACCCTCCCAAAGACTTGCGCGTGATCTACAACAGCTTCGCTCATGACGACGAGTTGTTCAGAACGATCCTTGACCTCGCGCCGCCGGTTTTGAGCTTTCACTTCGGCCTTCCCTCGCACGAGAAGATATTGGCACTGAAAGACGCGGGATGCGTTCTCATCGCGAGCGCAACAAACCTGTCAGAAGCAAAGGCCGCCGAAGCGTCCGGCATCGATGCAGTCGTGGCACAAGGCTATGAAGCCGGCGGTCATCGCGGGGTCTTTGATCCTGACGACCGAGATGAACACCTGAGCACGGCGACTTTAACGCGCCTTTTGGTTCTCAGTTGCGGCCTACCAATTATCGCGGCTGGAGGGATCATGGACGGTGCAGGCATACGCGCGGCGCTGGATCTGGGAGCGGAGGCAGCGCAACTGGGCACAGCGTTCATTGGATGTCCTGAAAGCGCTGCAGACGGCGGCTATCGCGCGGCGTTAGAAACCGCATCTGAGATTGGAACAGTGATGACACGCGCTGTTTCAGGGCGACCGGCCCGTAGCTTAAACAATCACTTGACCGCCTGGGCAGAGGGCGAAGCAACCCCCATCCCCCAATACCCTCTGGCGTATGACGCAGCCAAAGCGTTGAACGCGGCCGCAAAAGAGCATGGCGAGTATGGATACGGCGCCCAATGGGCCGGACAAGGCGCACATTTCGCCCGTTTCATGCCCGCATCAGAGCTTGTGACCAAGCTAGCTGAAGAACTGAAACAGGCGTCGTAAGGGAGCTTTTGTCTTAGAATTTCGCCAATACAGCAGCGCTGGCAGGTCGACAAAACTGCCTCGCCCGCAAAAAAGCCGGGTCAGACCCGGCTTTCTGTTTACCAACTGCGGTCCATTAAGCCCGACGGCGGCGGCCTCCGGCGCGACCGGCGCGACCGCGACCCTCCTGCCCCGCTTTTGGTGCGACCTTGTTGAAGCTGATCCAGGCGGCGCCGCCTTCGTCATTATTGGTCAGAAAGTTGGCAGCTCGGATGGCTTCCATTTCCTTTCCTGCTTTGGGCTTGGTCGAGCCCAGACCGAACATTTGGCAAAATGCCTCGTCATCCATGTCCGCTGGCAGAACGATGCCTGCGGCTTCGACCTCGGCCTTCTTTTCTGCAATCTTCTTGGGCCCTACCGGCAGAGCAACTGGGTTCATGATCGCAGATGTCATGCCTGTGGCCATCGCCATGGGCAGAAATGCATTGTTAATGCCGTGACGGTTCGGCAAACCGAAGGAGATATTCGACGCCCCGCACGTGGTGTTCACGCCAAGCTCATCCCGAAGGCGGCGTACAAGGGTAAAGACCTGCAGACCCGCCGTGCCCATAGCGCCGACCGGCATTACCAACGGGTCGACCACGATATCATGGGCCGGAATGCCGAAATCGGCAGCCCGCTCAACAATCTTCTTGGCAACCGCAAAACGCACGTCAGGGTCTTCGGAGATGCCTGTGTCGTCGTTCGAGATTGCCACCACAGGCACGTTGTATTTCTTCACCAGTGGCAGAACGAGTTCGAGACGTTCCTCTTCCCCAGTTACAGAGTTCAACAAGGGACGCCCTTCGGCAGCAGCCAGGCCGTTTTCCAGAGCACCAGGGACCGAGCTGTCGATGCACAAGGGCGTATCCGTGACGTTTTGGACCACTTCAACCAGCTGTTTCATCAGCGTGGGTTCGACAAAGTTGTTGTCGGCATAGCGCGGATCTTCGGCCATTTTGTTCGAGAACACGGCGCCGGAGTTGATGTCGAGCACAGTCGCGCCCGCTTCTGCCTGAGCAATTGCGTCTCTTTCCACGCGGGAGAAATCGCCGCGCTCCAACTCCTCGTTCAGGATCTTTCTGCCAGTGGGGTTGATCCGCTCGCCAATCACGCAGAACGGCTGGTCAAAGCCGATGATCGCGGTCTTGGTTTTGCTTTCGATGACGGTGCGGGTCATATGCGATGCCTTTCGCTTAAGCGTTTGCCGGACGCGTCGACGCGCCGCCGTTGTCAATGGCCCAGTTGGCATTGGTCTTGATGCCACCCAGCGGGAAGAAGTGCACGTTGGTGATGTTGAAATCCGGGTTCGCCGCCTTGTGCGCCGCAAGTTCGGCCAGAACGTCGGTTGGCTCAAATGGCAAGAGCAGTTTTGAGACGTCCTTGGCGCGTTTCTGTAGGACTTTGAGCGATGGACCAACACCACAAGCAATCGCAAATTTTATGAGCGTCTGCAGCTTTGCCGGCCCCGCAATGCCAATGTGAATAGGCAAATCGATGCCGGCGTCTTTCAAACTGTCCGCCCACTTGATGATGGGGCCCGCTTCAAATGCAAACTGCGTGGCAATCGCCATTTCTGCGTCTGTGCGGTTTGCGAAGTCTTGTTTCCATGAAAGCGCTTCGGAGACATTCTTCATGCTTCCGTCAGGATCGATATCCTTGTTGCCTTCGGGATGGCCCGCGACGTGGAGACGTTTGAAACCTGCTTTGTCGAAGAGTCCTGTCTCCATCAGCTGCATTGAGCTGTCGAACGCGCCATGCGGATCAGTGACACCACCTGCCAGCAAAAGAGCCTGATCGACGCCCGCCTCACCCTGATACATGGCGATCCAGTTTTCCAAGGTGGCAGCGTCTTTTATGATCCGCGCCGGAAAATGTGGCATGACCGGGAAGCCGTCTTGGGACAGACGTTTTGCGGTAAGCACCATATCTTCGATCGGCGTCCCTTCGATATGGGCGATGTACACGCGTGTGCCCTCAGGCAGCAGATCGCGGAAGTTTTCGACCTTTTCTGCGGTGCGCGGCATCACTTCGATGGAATAGTCCTGCAAGAACGCCTCAACCTCTGGGTTGACCGGGCTTGCCGTGTGCGTGTCGCGCCTTTTGAAGTTCAACAAAGCCATTGCGGCCTCCCATAGATTGCGTGGGCCACTGCCCATTTACGCGTTTGCCCAGCCGCCATTGGCGATCAGCGCCTTGATCCTATCCGTATCGTATTCGGCCTCGAGCCGCGCGGCTTCGGCTTCCGCAACCGCTGCCGGGTCGCCATCCACCGCATAGGGATCCGCTTTGCGCCATTCTGCCAGGTAATCATCCGTTTCCGCAGCGCCCGTTTTCATGGCAGCGCGATCAATGGCCTGTTCGAACCGTTCGGCCAACTGCTTTTTAGCGCCACGGCGGCCTTTGCCCACAATCACCTGGGCTGGGATGTCGCGCCAATAGACAACGGTCACGTCAGGCATGCATGATTCTCCCGATTTCAATATGCCCTCTCTAAGGCAGGCAGCGTGCGACTCAGTGCCGGTTTTCGACAGATGGCGCGCAATCCGCGACTTCAAGCTAAGTGCAACGCTCCGGCATTGCCATGGTCATGCACTCCAGAAATCCTCATGAAAGATGTGAAACAGACTGATCTCTTGCGTGAGCACGCAGGAGCGCATACCTTCACGGTAACTCGAAATGGAGGGCGTAAAGATGACGCCCAAGCGTCCCAATGGTGCGGGCGCGTTCCCAAAAGCGGTTGAGCCACCCGCGCCTCAAAGGCCTGATCCAACCGATTTATATGCGGCTCTGGATCTGGGCACGAATAGCTGTCGCATGCTGATTGCCCAACCCAAGGGCAACGGCTTTCACGTGGTTGATAGCTTTTCTAAATCCGTTCAACTCGGCGCTGGTCTCGAACGCACCGGTCAGCTGTCGCGATCATCCATGGCGCGGACTATTCAAGCGTTGAGGATCTGCCAACAAAAACTGAAACGCAACAACGTCAAACGCATGCGTCTGGTCGCCACCGAAGCATGCCGCCGGGCCCTGAACGCACAAAGCTTTGTCGCCAACGTCCGTCGCGAGACAGGGTTGCAACTGGAAATCATTGAGCCCGAAGAAGAAGCCCGGCTGGCCGTAATCTCCTGCTCACCGCTGGTGTCGACAAAGACCGAACAACTGCTTGTCGTAGACATCGGCGGTGGATCGACGGAATTGGTGTGGATTGATCTGTCTGCGGTGCCGCGCCGTGATCGGCCGCGGGCACTGATGCGCTTGCACACCGGCTTTCATAGCGTCGAGAGCCCTTTTCCAACGGCCAAGGTCGTAGATTGGATTTCGGTCCCGCTGGGTGTGGCGACGCTGCGCGATCAATTCTCGGACGTGACAGATGACGCGGCACGGTTTGCGCTGATGAGTTGGTTCTTTGAAGAAAACTTAGCTGAATTTGCGCCCTACCAAACCCTTGAACACCTGAAAGAACGGTTCCAGATCGTGGGCACTTCGGGCACCGTTACGACGGTCGCGGCGAGCCATTTGGGCCTGAAACGATACGATAGGACAAAGGTAGACGGGTTGCGGATGACGTCGGACCAAATCGATCGGGTTATCCGTCAATATCTGGCATTGGGTCCTACCGGACGACGACGCGATCCCCGGATTGGGGAGGATCGGCACGCGCTGATCATGTCTGGCTCTGCCATTTTACAAGCACTCCTGCGCCTGTGGCCAACGGACCGGTTGTCAGTTGCCGATCGTGGGCTCCGCGAAGGGTTGCTGTTTGCACAGATGTCTGCAGACGGCGTATTGGAAGACGGGGCGTTTTAGAGGGGACCAGCCCCCTCGCCCGTTCCGGGCTCACCCCCGGAGTATTTGAAAACCCAAAGAAGATCAGATCATGGCCAAAACACCATCGGGCAAGAACACATCTGGACGCGGACAGCGCGATCTTAAGGTTAAGGTCAAAACCGCCCGCGGACGCAAGCTGTCGTCGACCCGCTGGTTACAACGCCAATTGAACGATCCATATGTAAAGCGTGCGCAGTCCGAAGGGTATCGTGGCCGCGCCGCCTTCAAGATCATGGAGTTGGACGACAAGTATCGCTTCCTCGTGCCCGGAGCACGGGTGGTTGATTTGGGATGCGCGCCCGGAGGATGGTGCCAGGTTGCGGTCAAGCGGATCAACGCGTTGGGTGAGAAATCAGGCAAAGCCCAAGGCCGGATTATCGGCGTGGATATACAAGAGGTTGAGCCCATTACGGGAGTCGAATTACACCAATTGGATTTCATGGAGGACGATGCCGACGAACAGGTCAAAGACTGGCTGAATGGCAAGGCCGATGTGGTTATGTCGGATATGGCGGCGGCTTCATCCGGGCACAAACAGACCGATCATTTGCGGATTATGGCGCTCTGTGAAGCGGCCGCGTACTTCGCCTTTGATGTGCTGGAACAGGGCGGCACTTTCGTGGCCAAAGTTCTGGCTGGCGGCGCAGAAGGCGAATTGCAGAAGCTTCTGAAACAGAAATTCACCAAAGTGGCGAATTTCAAACCGCCTTCATCGAGGTCGGACAGCTCTGAAAAGTTTGTCGTCGCGACCGGGTTTCGCGGTTAATCACCCGGAACTTCGGGCGTATCCCAAGATCTGAGCGCGCGCGACAACAGCGCTTTCTCAGTGTCCGGGCGCACGGCGTCACCCAAACCCAAGTGGCGGGCGCTGACAGACAGGGATGACAGGCTGGACTGTCGCCATAGCTCGAAAAGCTGATTTCGGGACGATTTTGTCGACATGGATGCACACCAAGAAAGAACTCACACGCACGCCTTGTATCGCAGCAATGTGATTAAGCCGGGGTGAAAACAAGACGGTTTTGCGGAGATCGAAAGCCCAATCTCTAACGCGGCACCACAAACGGCTGATCGACACTGGCCACCGGAGATAAAACGCCACGCTGCGTGTGGTTGCCCAGGGTTTTGCACATCTTGCAGCCGCTTCATGAGTAGCGTCCGACGCAGCTTCCATGCCATGATATCGCCGTCTTTATCGCCTATGTCTGCGAAAGAGGTCACAAAGCAGGAACGGAGTGATGCAACGCTCCGGATGAAGTAGAGGATTACGGGCCCCAATGGGGAATGGTCTGGCATATCTCATGCTGGCGGTTTGGCCGGCTGTGTGCGTGGTTCTTTTCACGCGCCTCAGCGTTGAGCGTGCCCTGCTCTGGTCGATCTTTGGCGCTTACATGTTTCTGCCGCCGGTCACTCAATTCGACCTGCCCCTTGTTCCCGCAATGACAAAACACTCCATCCCAAGCGTTGCGGTCCTTCTGATCCTTGTTGCTGCCGTCGGCTTACGCCCCTCCTTCATTCCCAAGCACCGCACGACATCCTTTCTTGTTCTTGGGATGCTTTCGGGCTCGATGTTCACCGTTATTGCCAATAGTGATCCGATTACGTTCGGCGTCGTAACCCTTCCGGGTTTGCGTTTGATCGACACGCTTTCGGTCCTGGCGGAAATGCTGATCTTGCTGATCCCTTTCTTTTTGGCGCGTGTCTATCTTTCGACAGACAAGGGCCTGCGTGAACTCGTCATCGCATTTGCACTTGCCGGTGTGATTTATTCCGTGCCAACGCTCATAGAAGTCGCTGTCGGACCCAACCTGAATATCTGGGTCTATGGGTTCTTCCAGCATTCCTTTGAAAGCCTGCTGCGAGACGGTCGTTTTCGCCCTTATGTCTTTACCCAACACGCGCTTTGGGTCGCGCTGTTCTTTGTCATGGCGATCGCCGCCAGCGCAGCACTGCTACGGGACGCCGACCGACAAACCCGTGCCAAATACGCCTTTTCCACGGTCTATCTGGTTGTTGTACTCTTTCTGTGCCAAAGCCTGGCCTCTCAGGTCTACACGGTTCTGTTGCTGCCGCTTATTCTGCTGGCCACTGCCAAATGGCAGATCCGAGTGGCGCTGTGCCTGGCCGTCGTTGGTGTTCTTTACCCCATCATCCGAAACCTCGGGCTTGTTCCAATCGAATGGGTGTTGGCGCAGATCGAAGGCTTTAATCCCGAACGCGCCCAATCGCTTGGCTACCGTTTCTTAAACGAAGCTCTGTTGTTGGATCGCGCGGCAGAGCGTCCGTGGTTCGGTTGGGGCGGCTGGGCTCGAAATCACATCCACGTCCCGGAAACCGGTGAGCTTTTGACGACTGTGGATGGGCGATGGATCTTTATTTTCGGCACGTTCGGATGGTTCGGCTACATCAGCCAAATGGGCTTAGTGGCTTGGCCATTGGTTCTCATCGCGTGGTACAGAAAGAAACACCCGAACTTGGAACTGTCACCCTTTATCCCACCGTTGTGCCTGATGTTGAGCTTTAACATGTTTGATATGTTGCTGAACGATACAATGGTTCCCATGACACTGCTTATGATTGGCGCGATCCTTGGCTATGCAGAGCGGTTGGCGAACGAAACAACTGAAAAGCCCGGGCTTTTTCCGGAGGGCCCCGTCATCGGCCGTCGCAAATCAGGCACAAAACGTACGGTACTTTAGCCCATCCTGCTCGCGCCCGCCCCATTCCAGCCCCGTTTGAGGCGGCTCGCCGCCGCATTAAGTGACGCAGTGTTTCTTATTGCGAAACAGTCAAATCATTCTCACAATGATTGGCGCCACCTGATCCACATTCCTTAAAAATGCCTTAAAATGGATCTGGTTTCACCATGAAGTTTGGGCGCAAAGCGCGTATCTGAATAACCGGTGGTGGCGTAGTTTATGAGTAAGCGTTTCGCCCGTGTTCAGTGTCTGATCACGGGTCAGGCGCAAGGTAGTGAACGGAACCGTAATGGTGCACGCAGAACACCCGCTCCATGAGGACGATATTGCGATCGTCGGCATGGCCGCCCATTTGCCAGGCGCTCGGGACATTTCAGAGTTTTGGGAAAACCTCAGAGACGGCGTGGAGTCCATCGTCGTTTTGGATGAGGACGCTTTGATGGCCGCGGGCGAGCGACCCGACATGGTCAACCGTCAAAACTACGTTGCTGCAGCGGCGCCCATGGATGGCTTTGACATGTTTGATGCCGAGTTCTTTGGGTTCTCCCCAAAGGAAGCGGCGATTCTTGATCCCCAGCACCGCAAGTTTCTTGAAGTGTCATGGGCGGCGATGGAAAACGCGGGACACGTGCCCGAAGATTTTAGCGGCGATATCGGCGTTTATGCAGGCTGCGGCATGGGCAGCTATTTCTACTTCAATATCTGTTCGAACCCCGATCTGGTGCGAGATGTGGGGATGTTCCTGTTGCGCCATACCGGTAATGACAAGGACTTCCTCTGCACACGGGTTAGCCATGTGCTTGATCTAAAGGGACCGTCCGTCAACCTTCAGACGGCTTGCAGCACGTCCCTGGTAGCCGTCCATTATGCGGCCAAAGCCCTCCGTGATGGAGATTGCGATATGGCATTGGCGGGTGGCGTGACGATCGAACTGCCGCAAGGCCGCGGGTATCTCTACAAGGAAAACGAAATCCTGTCGCCGGACGGGCATTGCCATGCCTTTGACCATCGTGCACAGGGCACCGTTTTTGGCTCGGGCGCGGGAGCTGTTGTTTTGCGCCGTCTGGGCGATGCGCTAGCCGATGGCGATCATGTACATGCAGTTTTGAAAGGCAGCGCTGTAAATAACGACGGTGCAGCCAAAGCCGGATATCTTGCCCCGTCTGTTGATGGGCAAGCGGCTGCCGTGCGTGCAGCTTTGGACAACGCCAATGTCCCTGCGGACTCTATCGGATACGTGGAGTGCCACGGCACGGGAACGTATTTGGGCGATCCCATCGAAGTCTCTGCCCTGTCGCAAGCCTATGCACAGGAAACCAATGCCAAGGGCTTTTGCAAAATTGGGTCGGTAAAGACGAATATCGGCCATTTGGACACAGCAGCAGGTGTCGCCGGTTTGATTAAGACAAGCTTGGCTTTGCAAAACCAAGAAATACCACCGTCACTGGGGTATGAGGCACCAAACCCGGCCATCGATTTCGAAACCACCCCATTCCACGTCAATGACACGCTGTCCCGTTGGCCTGCAGGACAAGCACCACGCCGCGCCGCCGTAAACGCACTGGGCGTCGGCGGTACCAATGCTCACGCGATCCTTGAGGAAGCGCCTGCGCGCCGGCCATCAGAAGAAAGCGATTGGCCGTTTCACATCCTCACGGTGTCTGGTCGGAACAAAGCCGCGCTTGACGACAATGCAAAGACGCTCGCAGCGCATCTCCGCGCGCATCCCGAGCAACCGCTTGCAGACATCGCGTTCACACTAAAAACCGGTCGCCGCGGATTTGAGAAACGGCGCGTTGTTGTGGCTGAAAGCCATGAGGAAGCTGCAAGCCTGCTAGAGACCGGGGACGCAACACGGGTGTTCAGTCACGACCGCCTTGGTGATGCGCCGGAAACGGCGTTCATGTTCCCGGGCGGCGGTGCTCAATACCCTGGTATGGCACGTGACCTGTATGAGACAGAGCCGGTCTTTGCTGAATGGATGGACCGGGGTCTTGATCATTTGCAAGCCCAGCTTGATTACGACATTCGCGCGCTTTGGTTGCCCGAGCCAGATCAGGAGGACGGCGCGGCCAAGGCCCTGCAAAAACCCTCGGTCCAGCTCCCGCTGATTATGATCGTGGAATATGCCCTGGCTCAGTTGTGGCAAAGCTGGGGCATCCAGCCTGCGGCTTTGATCGGCCATTCGATGGGCGAAAACACCGCAGCCTGCCTGTCAGGCGTGATGACGTTCGAGGACTGCATTGACCTTGTCCTGTTGCGTGGCCGTCTGTTCGACACCGTTCAAAAAGGCGGAATGCTGAGCGTATCGCTGACCGAAGAGGAACTGCATCCGCTTTTGGGCGCCGATCTGGATATCGCCAGTGTGAATGCGCCTGGACTCTGCGCGGTCTCTGGCCCCCAACGCGCGCTGGATCGACTCTCGGCGGACCTTACGGGCCGTGGCGTGGACCATCAAAGGGTCCAGATCGACATCGCCGCGCATTCCCGGATGTTGGATTCGATCCTCCCCGAATTCCGCGCATTCCTCGAAAAACTAGATCTGAAGGCACCGCAGATCCCCTTCATCTCGAACCGTAGCGGCGATTTCATTTCCGCTTCGGACGCGATGGATCCCGAATATTGGGTTGGTCAATTGCGCAATACCGTGCTGTTTGCCAAGGGCATCGATACGCTCGCCGCAGATCGCCAACGCGTGTTCCTTGAGGTGGGACCAGGCCGCGCGTTGAGTTCTTTGGCGCAAATGGCGCCACATGTCTCAACCGCGCAAGTCTTGCCCAGCTTGCGCCACCCGGATCAGGACGTTGCTGACGATATCTGGTTCATGACTACGATTGGCAGGCTTTGGGCCTGCGGTGTTGAGGCGGATTGGGCGCAAATCTGGGGCGAGGCGCGCCGTAACCGCGTGCCACTACCAACCTATGCGTTTCAACGCAGCCGCTATTTCATCGAACCGGGCAAGGCCTCCGTTGATGAACCGGCGGCCCTGATGCGGCATGAGGATGTGGCGGATTGGGGCTACGCCACCACTTGGCGGCCAACCTATGCCGCTTGCGACGTGGATGTGACGAGCGATCTGGGCGACGTCCAACCGATGAATTGGCTGGTTTTCGTGGATGATGCCAGCGTTATGACCCCGGTTGTTGATCGGTTGAAGCAAGCAGGACATCGGGTCACTACGGTCACGTCCGGCGATAGCTTTGCCCAAATGGGCGACGATTTTGTTCTAGCACCCGACGAGGGACGCGCCGGCTATGATGCCTTGTTCGACGCGTTGAGCGCGCAAGAGATGCTTCCCGACCGCATCGCGCATGGCTGGCTCGTCACAAAGGACGAAACCTATCGTCCTGGTTCCAGCTTCTTTGACCGAAACGTGCAACACGGCTTCTACAGCTTGTTGCATCTGACCCAAGCCATGGGGGATGCTGGCGTTGAAGCCGGGCACGTCACCGTTCTGACAACTGGTGCCGCACAGGTCTCCAAAGAAGGCTTGGCGTATCCCGAGAAAGCGCTGATTGCCGGTCCGATTGGCGTCGCGCCCCGTGAATTCCCGGGCTTGACGATGTCGAGCCTCGATATCGCTTTACCGCAGCACACGAAAAGCAGGCGCGTCTTTAAGCGAGCCGCCGAAGAGCCTTTCCAAGACGACCAGACACACGCAATATTGGAAGAACTTCTGGCAGAACCTGGTCGCGCCACCGCCGCTTTGCGGGACGGAAGGCGATTTGAAGAGCGGATAACCCAGCATGCGTTGGCCGAGGGCGACAACGCGACCTTTGTCGAAGGTGGAACATACCTGATCACCGGCGGCTTCGGCGGGATCGGACAGGTCTTGGCCTCTGATCTGCTGACCCGGTTCAAAGCAAATGTAGTTCTTTTGGCGCGAACGCCCCTGCCCCCTCGAGAGCACTGGGATCGCTTTGCAGCCGGAAACCGCCGGGTGCAAACCATGCGGCATCTGGAAAAATTGGGCGGGAACGTCGTCGCCATGGCAGGTGATGTTGCCAATATCGACGACATGCAAGCCATTATCGCCGAAGTGACTGCACGTTTCGGTCAGATCAACGGCGTGCTGCACGCTGCAGGGCATATCGATGATGCACCTATCCTGACCAAGGAAGCAGCGGCCATCGAAGCCGTGCTTGCCCCCAAAGTGCAGGGGCTACGCGTATTAGACGAGCTTTTCGCAGATGGCGCGTTGGATCTGATGGTGTTGTTCTCTTCGTCTTCAACAGCCACGCGCCCGGCAGGACAGGTCGATTACGTAGCAGCAAATGCGTATCTGAACGCGTTCGCCAAGGCGCGCAGCGCGGCAGAGACACGGGTATTTGCTGTGAACTGGGGGGTTTGGTCAGATGTCGGCATGGCCGCTGATGCGATGGCGCAGCGGATGGGATCTGGTGGGGAGACTCCACGGGACCCAGTTCAAGGTGCGTTGATTTCTGAACGTTCAATGTCGGCAGAGAGCGAAACGGTGTTTCACGCGTCGATTGCCCCGGATCACTGGGTCTTAGACGAACATCGCACAGCGTCCGGGCAAGCGGTTTTGCCCGGGACAGGCTATATCGAACTGGCAGCAGAAGCTGCTTTGGCTCATGGCATCGACAAACCATTTGAGATCCAGGATCTGTATTTTTTCCGGCCGATTGACAGCAATGGACGGCCACGTCGCATCGAACTCACACTGGACGCGTCCGGGGGCATGTCCATCCGCAGCGACGCCAGCTTCGGTGGGCGTAGCGGCATGCAGCTGAACGCTCAGGCCAATCTTGCCGCGCTTGAGAAAGTGCCAGGCCGGCAACACGTTGATCCGCCGGCAATTGCAAAGCGCTGCGGTCGCGCAATGACCGGTGGGGATGGTGCGACGTTGCGCTCTCCGCAGGAAGCACACCTGAATTTCGGTCCCCGCTGGCGCGTGTTGCAATCCATCGCCTTTGGCGAGGGCGAGGGATTGGCGCGGTTGGCTTTGCCGGACGTCGCCCGGACTGATCTTGCGCACGGGTATTTGTTGCATCCTGCCTTGCTTGATCTGGCGACAGGTTGGGCGATGGAATTGATCCCCGGGTATTCGGGTGAGCATCTGTGGGTGCCTTTGCGATACGGTCGCATCGCCATCCACCGGTCATTGCCCGCCGAGATCCTTAGCTGGGTGCGCTTGAAGAGCGGTGACTCGGCAGAGGGTCAGGCCCAATTCGATGTGACACTCTGCGACGCGCAAGGCGACGTGATCGTCGAGATCGAAGGTTTTGTCATTCAGCAGATCGAAAGCGGTAAAGGTTTTGCTTCCGCGCCCTTGACCGAAGCCGAAATTCAATTTGATGACGTGGCGGCATCTGCACCGCTGTCACCCGAAGAAGAGCGGCTGATGCACAACATCAGCCAAGGTATCCGCCCGGGCGAAGGCGCAGACGCGTTGCGCCGCGCACTTTCGCATAATCGAAGCGATTTGATTATCTCCTCCCTGCCCCTTCCGGAGTTGATCGAGGAGGCAGGACGGAACCAAGCGCCCGTTGGCGAGGATGATGCCGGCTTTGAACGGCCGGATTTGGACAGCGATTTCGTTGCCCCGCGCAATGCGATCGAAGAAACGCTAGCCAGTTTCTGGAAAAAGCTCTTAGGGCTGGGGGATGTGGGTGTCGAAGACAGCTTCTTTGATCTCGGCGGACACTCGTTGATTGCGGTGCGTTTGTTCGCGATGACTAAGCGCGAATATGGCGTCGAGTTTCCGATATCCGTCCTGTTCGAAGCACCGACAATCGCAGAAATCGCTGCACGTGTCGCCGATAGCACGGGGCGTGATCTGCACAGTGCGCCAACCGAAACGCCACGTGCAGAGGCTGAGCCCCCGGCACAGTTTACGCACCTCGTGCCATTGCAGAAGAAGGACACCGGCACGCCGCTCTTCATTGTCGCGGGCATGTTCGGCAACGTGTTGAATCTGCGACAGTTGGCTATTCAGGCAGGTCAGGACCGGCCGGTTTATGGTCTGCAAGCCAAAGGTCTGATCGGATCCCAGGAACCGCACACAGATATGGCCTCAATGGCCCAAGACTACATCGCTGAAATCCGTCAAGTGCAGCCGCACGGTCCATACTTGCTCGCAGGGTTTTCAGGAGGTGGCATCACCGGCTATGAGGTCGCGCAGCAACTCGAAGCCGCTGGAGAAGACGTCGCGTTGCTTGCAATGCTGGACACGCCCCTGCCTGTACGCCCGGGGTTAAGTCGACGAGACAAGGCGCTGATCAAAATACAAGAGTTGCGTACAAAGGGCCTGGCATACTTAGGCGAGTGGCTTGCAAACCGCGTGGCGTGGGAGATGTCTAAACGCCAAACGCCGGCATCCGAGGATGGCGCGGCACAATTCAATAACGCGAAGATCGAACAGGCTTTCCGTGAGGCGGTTGGTGCCTACCAAGTGAAAGACTGGGACGGCAATCTGGTCCTCTTCCGCCCGCCGCTTGATCGGCATTGGAAGGTCTCGGGCGGACGCTTTGTCAGCTCGGAACGGGAATATGTGCTGGAAGACAACGACTGGACGCGATTTGCTCCGAATTTGACGGTGATCGAAGTGCCCGGCGATCACGACAGCATGGTCCTTGCACCGAATGTGCGCGTATTGGGAGCCCGCTTGAGAGACCAAATTGCCGAAGCAGAGCAGAGGCAATCACTCCAAAAATCCATCACGGCGGCGGAGTAGCTCATGACCACTCCAACCGTTCTAATCATTCTGCTGAATTACAAAACAGCCGACATGACGCTCAAGGCGGCAACGGAAGCAATGCGCGAATTGGACGGGATCGATGGAGAGCTATTGATCGTCGACAATGACAGCCAGGATGGCAGCTTTGAGCATTTAACTGCGAAGGCACAGGAGAACGGTTGGACCCGGAATGGCCGCGTCAGGGTCATTGCTTCAGGACATAACGGCGGCTTTGGTGCAGGCAACAACTTTGGGATCAGGCACGGCTTGAGTAGCGGCGCAGCCCCGGATTTCGTCTACTTATTGAATTCTGATGCTTTCGTGGATCCCGGAGCCATCGCAGCACTGATCGACTTTATGTTGGCGCACCCACAGGTTGGTTTTGCAGGCAGCCAGTTGCGTGGTGATGATGATGCCCCGCACACGACCCATTTCCGTTTTCCGTCCATCGCCGGGGAATTCGAAGGCGCTATAAAGCTTGGTCTCGTCAGCCGCGCGTTCAAAGACGCGGTTGTTCCAATGGCACCAACTCAGGTGCCAGTAAAGGCGGGCTGGGTGGCCGGCGCATCGATGATGATCCGTTCCGCCGCGCTTGATGACATTGGCCTCTTTGACGAAACGTATTTCCTGTATTTCGAGGAAACGGATTTGTGTCTGCGCGCAGCGCGGGCGGGATGGGAAACCTGGTTTGTACCGCAAAGCACGGTTGTCCATATCGGCTCCGTCTCAACAGGAATGAAAACCTGGAGCCGTGCGCCGCGTTACTGGTTTGACTCCCGTCGCCACTATTTCCTGAAAAACCACGGCCGTTTCTACCTGGCTGTAGCATCAGCTGCGCGCATTGCTGGCAGTCTTCTTTGGCGGGCCAGGCGAATTGTATCGCCGCGACCATTAGGCGACCCACCGCGTTTCTTGGGGGATTTTGTGCGTCACACAGTGTTCGCCAATCTGCCATGGCGCGCGCGTCGCATTCCCAAACCATATTCACAGGGACTGCCGTCCCACCGTTTTGCAAAGGACAGCAAATGAGTGTCTTTTCCGCAATCCTGATCGGGGATGAATCCTTGACGCTAAGCTGCGGCGACATGCTGCGCGACCGGGGCCACAAACTGACTGCCGTGGTCACACGGAATGCAGATGTGGCCGCTTGGGCGCGCGCCGCAAATCTGAGTGTTTTGGACAATCCCGCCGATCTGGACAGCCCCCACGCAGCGGACTGGCTTTTCTCCATTGCAAACCTGCAGCTCATTCCCGAGGCAACCTTGGCTTTGGGGAAACAGGGCGCTGTTAACTTCCATGACGGCCCCTTGCCCGCCTATGCCGGTCTTAATGCACCGGTATGGGCACTTTTGCAGGGAGAGAAACACCACGGCATCAGCTGGCATCTGATGGAGGCGGGCGTCGACAAAGGCGATCTTTTGGCCACGCAGAGTGTCCCCATTGACGAAGATGAAACTGCCCTGTCCTTGAACGCCAAATGCTATGCGGCTGGTTTGGAAAGCTTTGAGGTATTGGTTGCTCAATTAGAGAGCAACACGATTAATCGCCAGACCCAAGACCTGACACGGCGCAGCTACTTTGGGAAGAACCGCAGACCCTCGGCCGCATCTCGGATGAACTTTTCCAACACCTGCGAAGACCTTGTGCGCGCAGTGCGTGCATTGGATTTCGGTGCGTATTGGAATCCGCTGACATGTCCAAAGGTGGACATTGGATCGCAAGTCTTGGTTGTCGGATCGGCAGAAGCCGGCACTTTCTCCGATGCCGCGCCGGGTACAATATTAGCCGTGGACACTGGCGGCATCGAGGTTGCCTGCGCGGATAAAGCTGTTCAGTTGTCTGCATTGACGGATCTGCAAGGCCAGGCTGTCAATCTGAGCTCTATCCTGTCACCTGGTGACACGCTCCCCACTTTTTCGAACGACGCTGATGACACACTGCTGCAAGCACATGAAGCCATTGCTCGATATGACACATTCTGGCGCTCTCAACTTCGCAGCATGCAACCTGCACATCTGACCCTGGCAAAAAGACCAATTGCGTCCCCAGATTGGACCAGCTTGCCTCTTCAACTGCCGGGGAACGCCTTGGCAGCCACCCTTGTTTGGGCACAGATTAGCTGCGGAGACGATCAAAGCGCCGATGTTGCAGTAGCAACTGCCTTCTTGGCGGACGCGCATAACGCCGCTCCTGGCTATTTCGCAGATTGGGCGCCGCTGGGCCTAGAAAACGGCCAGACGAAGGGGGAGCTTGTCTCGGAGGTCGCGTCCCGTCTCAAAAACATATCAACCCGCGCCACGTATGCGCGTGATCTGGTCCTGCGTGATCCCGAACTTGGTGTTCTCGAGACACCGCATTTGGCCCTGTCTGAAGGGGCTACTCCAGTCGAGGGGTCGGTGATTTGTATCACAACGGGTACGCAGCAAATTCACTTTGATTCAAATCGGATCGACCCTGCTTTGGTTCAAATCCTATTTGATCGTCTGATGCATGTCGCAGAATGGCTCGCGCACGCACCGGATGACGCGCGTATTGACGAATGCCCCACCCTGTCCCCTGCTGAACGGGCGTTGTTGTCCCGTTGGAACCAAACCGAAACGTCCTACGACCAAAATCTGACTATTCCCGCAGCTTTTGAAAAGCAGGTATCGGACACACCGGAAGCGACAGCGATTGTGTTCGAAGATCAATCCATCAGCTATGCGGAGTTGAACGATCGTGTGGACGCCATCGCGGCAAACCTTGCAGATCGGGGTGTCAGCAAAGGTGCGCACGTGGGCCTGTTCTGTCGGAGGTCCATCGACATGGTCGCGGCGGCATTAGGGATCATGAAAGCAGGCGCAGCCTATGTGCCGCTTGACCCGACCTATCCGGCCGAACGGATCGCGCATTACCTTACCGACAGTACAGCGGACCTGATCGTGACCGAAGCAGAGATGGTTGCAAAACTGCCTGAACACTCCGCTAAACTGCTGATCTTAGACGACGTAGATTCAACCGAAGCCACACCTGCAAACCGCGCAGAACCGCTTGGGACGGCCTATCTGATTTACACCTCCGGCTCGACCGGGCTTCCCAAGGGTGTGATGGTCACGCATCGCAACGTGATTAACTTCTTCGCCGGAATGGACGCCGAAATTGATCCTGCTCTTGGAAACACCTGGGCCGCGGTGACATCGATGGCATTCGATATCTCGGTTCTGGAGCTTTTCTATACTTTGGCGCGGGGCTTCAAAGTTGTCCTTATGGGTGACGAAAACCGCGCCGCCGTCTCGAACGGACCCATCCGCCTGCCAGGCAAAAAGATTGACTTTAACTTGTTCTACTGGGGCAACGACGATGGTGTCGGCCGGGACAAATACGCATTGCTTTTGGACGGAGCGAAGTTTGCAGACGCTCATGGGTTCAATGCAGTCTGGACGCCCGAAAGGCATTTTCATGCCTTTGGCGGCCCCTACCCCAACCCGTCGGTGACAGGTGCTGCCGTTGCTGCCGTAACACGTAACCTGTCGGTCCGGGCCGGATCCTGCGTAGCCCCCCTTCACCACACCGCGCGCATTGCCGAAGAATGGTCCGTGATCGATAACCTGACCAATGGACGTGCAGGGCTCGCCATCGCGTCAGGTTGGCAGCCAGATGATTTCGTCCTACGGCCCGAGAACACTCCGCCTGAAAACAAACCGGCGATGTACCGTGCAATCAAAGATCTACGTGCGCTCTGGCGCGGTGAGCCCGTCGCGTTCGGAAAGAAAGACGGCACAACGCATGAGGTTGTCACCCAGCCGCGGCCTGTTTCGGCCGAATTGCCGATCTGGGTCACGACAGCGGGCAACCCCGAAACGTGGAAAGAAGCCGGTGAAATCGGCGCAAATGTTCTGACGCATTTGTTGGGACAAAGCGTTGAAGAAGTTGGCGATAAAATCGCGATCTATCATGACGCGTTGCGCAATGCGGGCCACGATCCGGATGACTTTACAGTCACGCTGATGCTGCACACCTATCTGGCAGATGATCGCGATACGGCCCGCGACGTGGCGCGAGGGCCTATGAAAGACTACCTGCGCTCCGCTGCCGGACTGATCAAGCAATATGCCTGGGCATTTCCGGCCTTCAAACGGCCCCAAGGTGTAAACAATCCGTTTGAGATGGATCTGGGATCTTTGACCGGTGATGAGCTGGAAGCGATCCTGGATTTTGCCTTTGAACGGTACTTCGAAGACTCCGGCCTATTCGGCACGATCGAGGATGCGTTGGAGCGAGTGGAACAGGTCAAACGCATCGGGGTCACCGAAGTGGCCTGCCTGATCGATTATGGAATTCCCGTCGCCAAGGTTATGGACGGGCTGAAACCCCTCGCCAAAGTTCTCAAGGCCGCGAACGCCCCAGCTGAGCTCCCAGCAGACGACTTCTCATTAGCGGCACAGATCATTCGGCATGATGTGAGCCATCTGCAATGCACACCATCAATGGCCCAAATCATCGCAATGAACGACGAAGCGCGTCTGGCGCTGTCGCGGGTCCGCCAGTTGCTGGTGGGAGGCGAAGCTTTGCCCGGGGCACTGGTTGACGATTTGCGAAAAGCAACGCGCGCGCGCATCACCAATATGTATGGCCCGACAGAGACGACGATCTGGTCCACGATGATGCCCGTCCCGGAAGATCCCGGAACGACAGTTCCTATCGGATCAGCGATCGCGAACACTACCTTGCATGTGCTGGGCGCGGATGGGCGCACCGCGCCGATCGGTGTCCCAGGAGAGCTCTGCATTGGCGGGGACGGCGTAACGCCAGGGTACTGGCAACGACCGGACATGACCCAAGACCGGTTCGTCACCCTGGATGACACGCATGTCTATCGCACCGGTGATCTGGTCTGCCGTCGTGCAGACGGGGTTCCAGAATTCCTCGGCCGTAACGACAACCAGGTCAAAATACGCGGCCAACGTATTGAACTCGGTGAAATTGAAGCCGCTATAGCAGAAGTGAACTTCGTTTCCCAAGCCGTTGTCATTGATCGTACTTCTGCATCTGGCGCGGTCAACCTGGCTGCTTACTATACTGCGCAAGCCCCCGCCGACGACGTGGTTCTGCGGACCCATCTCACCTCTCGCCTCCCAGAAGCAATGGTGCCTGCCAGCTTCACAAAGCTCGATGCCTTCCCGCTGACGCCCAACCGCAAGATTGACCGGAAGGCGTTACCTGATCCTCGCATACAGCGCGCCGCGCCACCGCCGCGGCCCGTTTTGGTAAGCGATCGTGACAACACGCAACAGCAAATCGCGGATATCTGGACCAAGATCCTTGGCGTGAGCGACATTGCGCCGGATGACAATTTCTTCGCTCTTGGTGGGCATTCCTTGCTGGCCGTCCAGGCTCACCGGGAGATCAAGGCAATACTTGGTCGTCCGGATCTATCTATCACGGACGTGTTCCGGTTCCCCACTTTGGCGGGATTGACACGCCACTTGGATGGCGGGGCATTGCCGGTCAAAGCCCCTGCACCGGCCGCAGAGACCACGTCCCGTGGGGATGTGATGTCCAAACGCAAAGCAATGCGCGCCAATAGACGCGCGCGGGTTGGTTGATATGGCGTTACGAGCCTCTGATAAATCGGGCTTTCCCCAGGTAAGGGAGATGATCACAGGATTGCTCGAAACCAGCATATCTGTTGCAGTCACGGATCCCACTCTGCCACGCTCGGCTGTTTACCCGGAAGAAGCCGCATGCCTGCCTCCGATGCGCGCCTTACGACGGCGCGAGTTCCTGGCTGGACGGGACGCGCTGCGCGAAGCCATTGTTGGTTTGCGCAGACCACCATGTGCTATTCCAATGGCCGATGATCGCTCCCCCGAATTGCCGGATGGTATATGCGCCAGCTTGTCCCACAGCTCGGAGTTATGCGTAGCTATTGCCGATTTGACGAGCAAAACCAGCAGTTTGGGCATTGATATCGAACCGATTGAAGGGTTGGAGGCCGGTTTGTGGGATACCGTGTGCACCCGAGCGGAACGCGCCTGGCTCTCAACTCTTCAGATGCCTGCGCGCGCTGTGGCCGCCAAACGTATCTTTTGCGCAAAGGAAGCCGCATACAAATCTCAATACGTCTTCTCCGGCGCCTTGTTGGATTTTGACGCTTTTGACATCACGTTCCTAGCCCAAGATCGATTCCAGGCAACGTTTCGACAGGTCGTCGAGCCGTTTTCAATCGGAGATCGTATCACCGGTCGCATGGGTGACGTTCATGGCCACATCATCTGCATTACACGCATTCCAGCGTGATCAATCCGGGAGGATCCAATGCGACGGACACGAGTGACGACTTTGCTTGCATTGGGCGTGATCCTGATAGCTGCGCTGTTTGTCTTCCGTCCTGGGATAGGCACGCGTTTGGACGCGATGCTGACCGAGGCATACGCCAAGCCGGTCGCGCCGCCCGTTGCACCGTTGCGCGTTTATCATTTGGGCCATTCCCTTGTTGGACGAGACATGCCCGCGATGCTCGAACAACTGGCGGGCGAAGGGCACACTCATGCCAGCCAATTGGGATGGGGTACGTCTCTACGGCAACACTGGTCGCCCGACGAGCCGATTAACGGTTTTGAGCAAGAGAACGATCATCCCAACTTTCTCCCTGCGCGGGAGGCTATTAGTTCCGGCGATTTTGATGTTGTTGTGCTGACCGAAATGGTTGAACTGCGCGATGCAATAGCGCATCACGACAGCCCAACATACAAAAGCTTTTGGGCAGACTTGGCGCGACAAGCCTCTCCCGATACGCGCGTCTATCTGTACGAGACATGGCATCGTCTGGATGATCCCGATGGATGGCTCGAGCGACTGGACCGGGATTTCGCGGAATTGTGGCGTGGTAAAATCCTGGCTGGCGACATCGCCCAATCCGGGACAGATCGGGCAACACGTATGATCCCGGCCGGTCAGGTGATGGCAGAGTTTGTGCGCCGCATCGAAGCGCGGGGTGGCGTCGGCAATGTTGAAAATCGCGAGGCGCTTTTTGCCCGGCACGACAATGGTGATCTCGATATGATCCACCTGAGCGACTTGGGCGAGTACCTCGTGGCAATCACGCACTACGCGGTACTTTACAAACAATCCCCTGTCGGTTTGCCAGTTCAATTGACGCGTGCGGACGGCTCGGACGCAATAGCTCCAACAGCGGAGGCCGCACGCTTGATGCAGGAAGTGGCGTGGGAAGTGGTTCAAACCCTGCCGGAAACGGGCGTCGGATCATGATCCGTCAAACTCTGGCGCAGATCTTGTGTGTTTTGACATTCTGCGCGCCAGTCATAGCGGATGATTTCGAACCAATAAGTGGTGTCTCTGCGAAAAAACCCGTCCCAATGATGATCAACCTGTCGGGGTTAGCGGACTGGGGTACACAACAACCCTTCATCGATCGTATGAAGGTCGCGCGCCCATGGATCGGCCATCTGCCTGGACAATGGGGCGGGCTTAATCAGGATGATCTGACCGATATGGGCGTTTTGGATGCCCAGGGATGGCCCAAACGACTGCCGCCCGAACTGGGATCAATCGGAACTCTTTTGATGACTGATCTGCCCGAGGAAGCCGCGTCGTTGGGCGGCCGCTATGTATTGCGTTTTGATGGCACCGGCATCGTCGAAGTCGGCGGGCGAGCTACAAACGTGCGGTATGGACAAAACTCGGTGACTTTCGACTTCGCCCCCGGCGGCGGTGGGGTCGACATCCGTATCCAACGCACGGACCGCCTGGGCACCGGTGACTATGTAAGAAACATAACCGTGATGCGACAGGATCGGGTGGACCTGTATGATGCAGGGCGGATCTTTAATCCCGATTTCATAGATATCATTTCCGGGTTTGATGGGCTCCGGTTCATGTCATGGATGCAAACCAATGGCTCGGACATCAGTCGGTGGGAAGATCGCCCGCAGCCCGCCGATTATAGCTATATGTGGCGTGGTATTCCGATTGAATTGATCCTGACACTAACCCAACACGTTGGCGCTGATGCTTGGTTGACCCTGCCTCATAAGGCCGATGACATCTACTTTCGGCGGGCTGCGGAGCAGGTCAAAAACCTCCTGAACCCCACTCAACGGGTTTACGTCGAGTATTCGAACGAAGTTTGGAACCGCGGTTTCGGACAAGCCATCTGGGCTGACGAACAAGCCAAGGCGCGCTGGGGCGTTGATGACCAGCGAATGCAGTTTTACGGAATGCGGGCCGCGGAAATGGCGATGATCTGGCGTGATGTTTTTGCCGATCAACCTGACAGTTTGAGCACGGTCTTTGCGACACAGGCTGGCTGGCTGGGATTAGAACAGCAAGCCTTAGATGCCCCATTGTGGCGGGCGGAGGATCCGAAAAATCCTGCGCCACACAGCCTATTCGACGCATATGCAATCACTGGCTATTTCAATGCCAAGCTTGGATATCCCGAAAAGCAATCCGTCGTTCATGGATGGCTGAAAGACAGTGTGACCCAAGCTGAAGCCGCCGGGCGGAACAACGGCTTGGACGGCGATGCGTTGCAAGACTACGTGCGAGCGCATCGGTATGACCACGCCATCGCCCTTGCCGGGGCAGAGCTATTGGACGGCAGGATCACCGGTAACACCGATGGCACGGTTAAGAACCTTGCCGAGACCATCTTTCCGCATCACCGGGCAGTGGCGCAGCAGCACGGCATGCAATTGATCATGTATGAAGGCGGCACACATGTCGTGGGCGTTGGGCCCGTTGTAGACGACGCGGATCTAGATGCGTTTTTTCAGGTGCTGAACTACAGCGATGAGATGGCCATTGTCTATTCGCACCTTCTGTCCAGCTGGTCAAAGATGACCGACGGCCATTTCAACGTATACGAAGATGTGTCGCGCCTGTCGAAATGGGGAAGCTGGGGGCTGTTGCGATACCTCAGCGACACAAACCCGCGTTGGGATGTTGTTTTGCAGTTTCGTGAAGGCCGGGATGGTTAGCCGACGCTCGGATTACCTACTCTTTCTGGCTGAGCCTTTTTCATAAGTCGCAGAAGTTTCTCTGCCTCAACTGCAATATCGTGGCGCGCCAATGCCCGGTCGCGCCCTGCCCGACCCATCTCGCGCAGTTCGTCGGCGGATTTCACTGACAAAGCCTCAATCGCGGCGGCCAGTGCCTGATCATCTCCGGCAGGCACCAACCAACCCGTTTTGCCCGGCTGCACCAGCTCCGGTATACCGGCCACATAGGTTGCAATCACAGGACGCGCGCTGGCCATCGCCTCCATAATCACCATGGGCAGGCCTTCGGCAAAACTAGGCATAACCAGGGCCGTTGCAGCCTGTAACTCCGCGCGAACCCCCTCTTCATCCAGCCAGCCGGTTAGCGTGATGTGATCCGCCAGCCCTGCCTCTGCGATGCCTTTTTCCAATACAGGGCGCAATTCGCCATCGCCAACAAGGCGCAGGGACACATCCATGCCACTCGCACGCAGCCGAGCCAGCGCCGCCACTAAAACCAGTTGGCCCTTTTGTTCCGCAAATCTCCCAATAGACACGAGGCGCACAGGTCCGTCAGGGACATCCGACACCACGTCAAATTTGGAGGGTTCAATTCCGCAATGGACGACTTCTACCTTCGGCCAATGCTCGGCAGATACCCAACGGCACAATTGGCTGCGACCATATTCGCTGACGCCCACGGTAAAGGCTGACCCCTCGATTTTCGGTCCAAGCGACAACGCCTGCGGGGAATCGAACTCTTCGGGCCCATGAACAGTAAAACTGTAGCCAATACCGCTGATCTCATGCGCCAAAGCTGCGACTGCGGCAGAATTTGTGCCGAAATGGGCATGTATATGATCAATCCCGGCCTCCCGTAGCGCGCGGGCCACCAAACAGGCCTCTGCCAGATAAATCAGGTGGCGGACCCGTCCCACTTGAGACGCACGCCCCATCGACATTGCCCGGCGAAACGAACGAAACACTGTGCGCGGAGAACGCACGCCCTCGCGGAGAAGTCCTCCCATCAAGCCGATCGCACCCGCGTCAAGGATGTAGGCGGTTTTCTTGGCTTCGGCTTGATCGAGCGGATCAACAAGTTCCATCGCGCTGCGCCGCATCGCCAAACGCAACACGGGATGTCCCAGCGTTTCAATCGCTGCAAGCTCACGTCTGATGAAACTTTGCGACGGTTGGGGATAGGTGTTCAGGACATAGGCAAGCTTCAAAACGGGCTCATACACAATCGATGTCATTGAGTCCTAGTCGGTGACGACCAGACTGGAAAGGGGCCGCTTTGTTCCAAGCATCAAATCGCGCAGCCCGGGCAAGCGATGTTACTAAACAAGCTTCGACGGGACAACGTGGTGCTAATCAAGATCCACGCATATTTCTGGGTTGTTTGGGAGCCGTGGTAATGGGCACCTGGCCGTTGAACCAGGCCTTAAGACGATCCAAAAGTTCCGGTTCTGTGCGGCTAACGGCCACGTCTGGCAGCGTAACGACTGGTACGATCCCAATCTCGCGTTCCATCTGTTGTGCTGTCCGTATGATTGGTCGACGCAGTTCCAGAACAAACGCAATGAAGATCCCAAAGATCATGGACGCAGCTGTACCCAGAAGCACGGTCCGCTTTCGGCTGGCGGTCACCGGATTTATTGGCAAGTCCGCCTGCTCCAAAACGACGAGCCGTTCCGATTTGCGCTCCGTTTCAAGGCGCAGGGCGACCTCGGCTTCAGCGCGACGGGTCGACACAATATCAAGTTGTTCCCGGATCAATTCCTGCTCGCGCTCGAAAACGCCAAGTTGACGTTCAACCTCCGGCGATGTCTCCAAAGACGCGGTCAGATCCGCAAGCCGGGCTTCAAGAAGCGCACGCTGTTCCGCCAAGTTCATCAGCTCGGTTTCCAAATCGCGGATTTCACGCTGCAAGGTACCGGGCAGACGTGTGTTTTCTTCGACCTGATCAAGCTCGCGCTGTGCTGCGATCTGATCGCGTTCAATTTCCAGAATTGTCGAGTTGATTGCGTCCATTTGCAATCGGCGGAATTCGATACTGCCGGCTACGCTCAAATCTTGACCGGCGCGGTACGCAGCCATGCGATCTTCTAGTTCCTGCAACTCTTGGAAAAGTTTGTCTTCCTCGTCTGTGAAGAACTGGACACTGGTGGCCGCCTCTTCGATGCGACGCGTCGCATAAAGCTCAACCGTGCGCTGAGATATCTCGCGCGCAACGAGTTGGGACAGTTCCGGTGTGTCTAAGCGTACTGCGATGGTCAGCACCGAGACTTCGCCATCCTCCAGCTCTCCTTCTGGCGCGGCTGCAGTACCCTCAAGCTGGATCATCTCCCGAAGGAGTTGCGCCTTTTCGCTCAACGTCAACGCGCGCCTGTCTTCAAACAGGCCATATTGCTCAATTATGTCGAGCAACGTGTTCCGTGAGGTCAATTGATGCTGGACGCTTTGCAAACGCCGCCCCGAAGAACTGTCGACGACCGTTGGTGCCATTTCGTCGGCGATTAGCGGAGTTTCAACCTGAATGACTTCGACCGATTGATACTGGTGCGGCGTCATCAGCGCGTAAATCACAAAAAACAAAGCCCCCAGACCGGTGACAGCACCAATCAACACCGCGCGCCTGCGCAGCATGTCGATCACGTCATCCAAGTTATAAATTGGCCCCATTTGCCTATCCTATACGCCGCTGTCGACGGTTTATCTGCTCACTCCGGCGTTTAGGTGCCGGACATTTCCGTCAACGATATCAAAACAAACAGGCGAAACTGTGACACATTGCAGCCTACGCTTGCCGTTTTGATGAGAATTATCAAACCATTATGTCAGTGTTTCCTTCTGACCGCCCGCGGTTAAGCACCACGCCCAAAAGCCGGGTTTGACCGTCGAGGATGCGTTCACATGCAGAAATATGATCCGGCAGTGTCTGCGTGCCATCAACCACCAAAAGCACACCGTCTACTTCTGGCAGGAACGCAGCCATGTCATCATACGCCAGCATCGCAGGCATGTCATAAATCACCAGATCCGGATGTAGCCTATCAACCATATCGTCCAGGACTTCTGCAGCCAGAGGGTCTTGCAAGCTTTCAGCCGCATAGGCACTTGGCGTCGCCGCAAGACCAACGGCCAGCGATTTATTCGGACGTTGAAAATAGTCTTCGATCCGAGTTTTAGCCTGCAAGAAGTCGTCAAGGCGATTGACGGCTCTCAGACCCAACGCATCTGCAACCCCGGGCGCCCGCTGGTTCATATCCATCAATACCGTTCGGCTGCCGGGAATACGCGACAAGCTTAAGGCGAGGTTCACTGCTGTAAACGTTGCGCCGCAGCCCGTCGTCGGTGCGACCACCGCAATCTTGCGCCATCCATAGGCCCGGATTGTTTGGACCAGGCGCGTGCGCAACAGATCAAACCCCTTTGCGATCGGGTCGGCGCGGAAATACTCGATCAAGGACGGCAACCCGCGCTGTGCAGGCTGACCATCAAGCCGTGCACCCAAAGAAACCCGGGGCAAATCTTGCCAAACGTCTAGTGAAGGCTGGCTCACAGCCCCAGTCTTTTTGGCGGAAAATGCATCCAATGGTGGGGTGACTGCAGCCTCCGGCTTGAGCGCGTGTGGTTCAGAAAGATCATTGGCAGCCTTCGGAATACTCTTGTTGTTCCGCTCCGCGCTCTCAACGGTTTTTTCCAACTTGGAACCGCCATCTTCAGAAGCCAGCGCGTCCTTCGTCGGTGCATTTTCCTGCGGAGTTTCACGCGCCGGTGCGACCGTCGCCGCGTCACGAATGCTCTCGAGGCGGGCACTGAGGCTCTTTGGCTTGTGGACGGCATGCGCCGAAGGTTGAGCAGGTGTCTTTGCACCGCCCACGTCGGCAGTTGGCTCCGGACGCGCCCTCCGTCCACAGTCTACCCCCGGCGACGCCACGCTTCGCGGCATAACCCGCGTCTTTGGTGGCGCACTCGGCGTCTCGTCATTTGTCAAATCTGGATGGAGCACGGATGAATCTTTCATCGCTTGTGTCTCCTTTCTTGTCTTACTCGCCGCTTTGTCCGCCAGGCGCGATTTGCGCATAATATGCTGGGGTTTTGTCGGCCGATCACTCATTACGTTACAAATGCTGTTCCCACGACACTGGGCTAATATCCTGTGCCCCGCATCACAACTCCCACTGTCCGCCACAGCAGCATCAGATCCTCACGCAGATCGTGTTGAGCCTGGTACGCCGCATCAAATGCTCGACGGGTTTCAAACGCTTTATCATTGCGCGCCAGAACCTGCCATGTGCCAGTTAGGCCAGGACGCAAAGCGTAGTAGGCACGCGCGTCGCCATATATGGATAACTGTTCTGGAAGCATGGGGCGCGGTCCAACAAGCGTCATGTCACCGACAAGCACGTTCCAGAGTTGTGGCAGCTCATCCATCGAGGTCGCCCGCAAGAAGGCCCCCACCTTTGTGATGCGCGGGTCGTCTTTCAGTTTCTGTGTCTCGTCCCACTCTGCGCGCAAGTCCGGGTCTGCCGCAAGCAAATGCGCAAGCTGACCTTCCGCGTCGCGCACCATCGTGCGCAGCTTCATGATGCGAAACCGTTTGCCACCGCGACCCAACCTGTCTTGCCAGTAGAACGGCGGCCCGCCCTCGATCCAGAGCGCGGCGGCGCAGATGGCCATCACCGGCAAGGTGATTGGCAAGCTTAACAGCACCAGGGCCACGTCCAAAACGCGTTTGCCCCATTGCTGATACCATCCCGTCTTTGTGTCCGATCCCGCCCTATGAGCCGAAATGTCGGAAAATGCGCGCGGTGACGGTGTCGACACAACCGTCTCTGCTGCATGGGACACCAAAGCGTCCTGTCGCACGAAATCTTTCATCATTGCCACCCACAGCAATGGTCAACAGCCAAGCCGATACTTTCGGGAACCGCGCAATTGCGCGGAACGGCAGACCTATTCCAAACCATCCGGCGGAGCAGACCGCCGGCACCAATTACCCCGTGTCTGGATTATGAGTTTTCCAGATCTCGGATCAGCGCAACCGCCTCATCGAGAACACGGTTTCGCCATAATGTATTTAACAGGTTTTCTTTGAATGCGGGGAGTTTTGTCAAAAAACACTCTGTTTCTTACGCATGGTTAATACACGCGGAAAAACGGATCTATTTGCCTCACAACCGCGTTTTTATGCACTCATTGTCGACGAATACGATCCAATTATGTGCCAATTCGGCAACCGACGCGGTAATTTCGCGGAATAAAAAACCAGATCAATCACGCAAAATGTGTCGCACGGGAATTCAAATTCGCCGAAATACAAATCAATAAGACGCAATTGTGGTCTGAAGCATGCCGATTCCCCTGCTGCGTAATCCGCACACCAAAGCATTTTGAATAAAGTCGATGACGGAGGGCGGCCCCCACTTCAACCAAAGCGGGAGGATTAGTCACCCTGGCCTTGTGAGAGACTGACCAACATCATGACTTCCCAGCAGCGCATGCGGCGTCCAGATCGGCGCGTGCTTTTATGACTGCTGGGCGGCTTCCGATCGCCTCGAACCAACGTTTCACGTTAGGGAAGTCAGCGAGGTCGACCTTTTGCCAGGCGTGACGCGAAATCCAAGGCCATATATTCATGTCCACGATACTGTAATCGCCCATGACAAAATCACGACCCTCTAGTCGAGTATCTAACACCCCGTACAATCTGCGCACTTCTTTCGTGAAGCGATCGCGCGAATAGGTTTGGTCGTCGGGCGCGACATTGTTGAAATGGTGGAGCTGTCCAAAATTCGCCCCCAGGCCCGCTGCCTGCCAATACAGCCATTGCAACGCCTCCAGCCGGGCGCGCTCGTCAGAGAACCAGAATTGCCCGGTCTTTTCCGCCAAATACATCAGGATCGCCACACTTTCGAACATGGTGATTGGAGCGCCATCCGGTCCGTTATTATCTGTTATTACAGGGATCTTTGCATTGGGCGTCAGCGACCCGAACATGTCCGAGAATTGGTCATCTGCTCCGATGTTGATGGGGTGAATGGCGTTTTCCAGCCCCATCTCTTCCAACGCGATGGCAATCTTGTAGCCGTTTGATGTATTCCAATTGTATTGCGTGATCATGCGCGCCTCCCGGTGTTTCCGGGATTAAGCGCGCAACTTTATGCGAACGCAAGTCCACGCCCGCTGACACCGAGGAACACTTGCGTTGAAAACGCCAGCTGTCACTTCGTCAGGATAAGCTTCCCAAGCTTGGTGATCCGTAACTGATACACTTGGTTGCCCAAGAGGATCCGCGCAGTCTGCCCTCCCGCTGTCAAATCCTCAGCACGATGAACAGGTGCCCGGACGGGCATCTCATCTTCTTTGCGCACGATTATAGGGCTAATCTGGTTCATGATGCGGCCCCTCTTTCGATCCGGTCAAAGATGCGCTCGAGCAGCGATACTTGAGATGGGAAAACAGCGTCGAGTGTCAATATATCGCGCATAGGATGCGCGTGGCTTGGAGCATTTGAGGGGTGCTGTGGTGTGCGATCAGTCATATGAAACCTCCATCGGTTGCTGAACTGGCTGAGCGCAGATGGCTTGGCTGTCATAAACCTGACAAAAATAATCAGATAAGTCAATCTCCGGTCGAAAACAGATAACGCCCGCGCGCCATTCAGCTCGCGGGCGGTGTTGTTTGCTCTATGATTGGACAGCTGTGCTTTAGCTCATCAACACGGACCCAAACTCATCGCGCAGATTGCGCTTGAGAACCTTGCCCGTCGCATTGCGAGGCAAAACATCTTTGAACACAACCGCATCCGGTACCTGCCAGCTGGCGATCTTGCCTTCGAAAAAGGCCAGCAACTCATCAGGTGATGGACTCGTGCCATCATTTGGCACGGCAACGAGGATCGGGCGTTCGTCCCATTTTGGATGGGCTACGCCAACAACTGCGGCATCTTGCAGACTGGGATGCGCGATTGCAATGTTTTCCAACTCGACCGAACTGATCCATTCGCCACCAGATTTGATGATGTCTTTTGACCGATCCTTGATCGTCATGAACCCGTCTTGGTCTAATGTGGCCACATCGCCCGTAGCGAACCAACCATCTTGCAGGATGTCCTGATCACCCATCCGGAAATATGCGTCGAGAACCCAATGGCCCCGCACCAGCAAGTCGCCTTGAGTTTCTCCATCCCATGGCAGCGCCTGGCCGTTGTCGTCAACGATCTTCAACTCCACCCCAAATGGCGGGCGCCCCTGGCTTTCGCGCAACGCATGCTGAGCTTCGACGGGCAGATCCCGGTGTTTGGCCAAAGGCATGTTGACCGATCCCAATGGCGACATTTCCGACATGCCCCAGGCGTGGATCGTATCGACGCCGTATTCCTCGCGGAATTGCGTAATCATCGATGGTGGGCACGCGGATCCGCCCACAACAGTGCGTTCAAGGCTGTCCAGAGAGCTTCCCGCCGCCTTTGCATGGCCCAACAACCCCAGCCAGATCGTCGGCACACCAAGTGCAATCGTCACGCGTTGATCGTCGATCAATTTGACCAGGCTTTCACCGTCCAGGTTCGGCCCGGGCATGACCATCTGTGCACCGGTCATCGCCGCACAATAGGGCACGCCCCACGCATTCACATGGAACATCGGGACCACAGGCAAAACAACATCCCGTGCTGTGATCGCCAGACAATCAGCCGTATTGCCCGCAAGCGAGTGCAACAGCGTGGAGCGATGGGAATAGAGCACGCCCTTTGGATTGCCTGTGGTGCCGGAGGTATAGCACAGGCTGGAGGCGGTGTTTTCGTCAAAGCTGGGCCATTCGAATTCCGGATCGCCATCTGCGATCAGCTCATCGTAAAACTGCAATCCGGGTATCTTTTCTGCCGCGGCATCGTTGCGCGGCCCCATCAGAACGATGTGTTTTAACTCGGTGAGCTGATCGACCAGCGCCGCAACAAGTGGAACGAAGGTTTCATCAATGAAGAGCACCCGATCTTCGGCGTGATTGATGATATAGACCAGTTGTTCCGGGAACAGACGCGGGTTGATCGTATGGCAAACAAAGCCTGCGCCCGAAGTGCCGAAATAGATCTCAAGGTGCCGCCGATTGTTCCAGGCGATCGTTGCGCAACGAGCCTGCGGCTCAAGTCCCAGCTTCGTCAGAGCAGATCCAAGACGTCGGGAATTGGCAGCCACCTCTCCCCATGATGTATTCTCCACCCCGCCTGTGGTGTTCACTGAAATGATCGGCGTATTCCCGTGATAGGTCGCGGCGTGATCAATCAGTGACGAAATCAAAAGCGGCGCTGTCATCATCTGGCCCAGCATGCGCATCCTCCCGTATTGCAGTGCTGCGGCACCGTTTCACGGCGCCCTTATTCTATGTGCAGGCAAAAGAATGGATCGGGAAGCCGCGCTTTCAAGCGC
>CAYODE010000014.1:0-40184 GCA_964402685.1 uncultured Aestuariivita sp.
GCCCGGCAATGCGACTGTCCACATAGATGAAGATGAGCGGAGCGATGGCCACGATCGGCGTGACCTGCAAGATAACCGCGTACGGATAGAAGGACATCTCCATCCATCGGCTTTGCGTGAACAGCACCGCAAGACCGACCCCACCCAGCACAGCCACCGCCAGCGCCATGAGTGTGATCTGGAGCGTCACCAGCAGCGCATCGAACAATATCGGCCAGTCGCTAATCAGGGTGGAAAACACGAGGCCGGGACCCGGCAAAATGTAATGTGGGATACCGTTCCACACGACAAGGCGGTCCCAGGCTACAAGCGTCAGCGCCATGACCAAAACCGGCAGCACCCATTTACCGATACGTTCGAATTTGCGCGCACGCCTGCGCCGTAACTCGTCGTCATCCACGTCCGCGGCAAGAGGTGTGTTGTCTTCAACGATGCTCATGCGGCAACCCCTTCCATGGCCTCATGCAACGCATCCGAGGCCTCCCGACAATGGGCTGCATATTCGGCGGAGGTGCGGAAAATCTCATCGCGTGGATATGGCGCACCCACGGTCAACTCGCGGATCACGCGGCCAGGACGAGCCGCCATCACCACGATACGATCTGACAGGAAAACCGATTCAAACACTGAGTGGGTCACGAAAATCACCGTACACCCGATCTTTTCCTTGAGCGCCAACAGGTCATTATTCAAGCGAAAGCGGGTGATTTCGTCCAACGCAGCAAAGGGTTCATCCATCAAGATGAGCCTTGGTTTTGTCACCATTGCGCGGGCAATCGAAACCCGCATCTTCATCCCGCCCGACAGTTCACGCGGATACGAGTTTTGAAACTTGTCGAGCCCTACAAGGCGCAGAGCCTCTATGATCTCGTCCTTTACGGCGTTGTATGACTTGCCACGCAATCGGAAAGGCAACCAAACGTTCTGAGCTACAGTGGCCCACGGCATAAGCGTTGGTTCTTGGAAAACGACACCAAGATCGCCGGCGTTCTGCCCGCCGGCCCACGTGATGCGGCCTCGAGTTGGATGAATTAGATCCGCGATCAATCTAAGCGCTGTGGACTTCCCGCAGCCCGACGGGCCAAGAAGTGAAATAAAATCGCCGGAATTGACCGCCAGGTTCAACCCTTTGAGCGCGACGACATCCCCGTTGAACACCTTGTCCACGCCTTCAATGCGCATCACCTCAGCGCGTTCGCCCAGCGGTGCGGGATTGGCAGCCATGTGTGACCTTTCTTTGGTGAAAAAAGGGGCGGCACAAATGTCGCCGCCCCGTCAAAAGATCAGTTGCCAGGCTTCAGATCCATACCAACGCCTTGGTTCACAAAGGCGGTTGTGTAAGTCTTGGAGATATCAAGACCGTCTGAGACAACCCCTGCGGCCACCATCTTGGCATAGAAATCGGACACGATGTCTGGGTTGATCGCCATGATGCCTTGCTCTAGCGCGTCTCCGCTATCGACGATGCCCCAGGACAACATCTTGTCGATGGCGTAGTCCATCTTGTCATCCGACATGTCGGGGTTGTCCGACTTGATCAATTCTCGCGCGGCAGCATTGTCGCCGTACAGGAAGTTGTACCAGCCTTTTGCCGACCCTTCGACAAAGCACTTTACCACTTCCGGACGGCTTTCGATGGTGTCCGCCATGGTTTCAATCGTTGTCGCATAGGACGAGAAACCTGCATCCGCGATCAAGAACACGTCTGCTTCGATACCCGCTTCTTTCAACACGGCATAAGGTTCCGAGGACAGATACCCTTGCATGCCTTTGCTCTCGTCAGCGATGAAAGGCGCCGGGTTAAAGGTGTAAGGCTCGCGCTGTTCAACGGTGAAGCCGTATTCGGCGATCATCCACTGGTAATACGAAGTGAAGCCGTTGTCCCCGATCAACAGGGTCAGGTCTTTCAGATCCTCAAAGCTCTCCGCTTTGCCAGGGTGCGCGAGGATAACCTGAGGGTGCTTTTGGAAGGTCGCACCGACCATGACCACCGGAATGTTTTGTTCAACTGCAGAGAACGCCTGCAGCATGTCGCCGCCCATGTGGAAATCCATCCGCCCCGCCAGCATCAGCGCACGGTTGTTTACCTGCGGTCCACCGGGAATGATTTCAACTTCGAGACCGCAAGCCTCATACGTCCCGTCGGCAACGGACTGGTAAAACCCGCCGTGTTCGGCCTGAGCCAACCAGTTTGTTCCGAACACAACTTTGGTTGTTTCTGCCTGAGCAAATCCGGCGACAAATGTAAGCGCCGCTGCAGCAGCAAATGTGGTTTTGAGAGACATCCCAACCTCCTTGTTTGGTTATGCGTCAAGACATGTGCCCCAGTGGACCAAATGGCATAGCATCAGCGATCAAGGTGACGTAATCGGCCGGTTAAACAAGGCCCAAACGCACAAAAAAGTGGCATTTCCACCTTGCCGGTCGCCCAACTGCTTGAAACGCAGGCATTTCGCAAAGCTTTCCGACGTCGCCTTGGTCTCTTTGGTAAACCGACATTTGCGAACAACAGTGATCCAGTTTTTTTGGATGATCGAACATATCCCTTCTCGCCTGTCAGACAGCGATGTAGTCATGCGACACAGTCCAAACGGTGCAGCGGGAAAGTACGAATAAGGCGATATGGTCAACTCCCCCCTTCCCCCAGACAGTGCGCGCGTGCCTCGCGTCTTGGCAGTATCGTCAGGCGGTGGGCATTGGGTTGAGCTGCGTCGGTTGCGCCCGGCATGGGATGATGCAGACGTCACATATGTGGTCACTGATCCTGGCTATCGCGGCGAGGTATTAGAGGATCCCCCGGGACCCCGGGGGAAACCCAGCCAAATGTTGCATGTGCCTGACGCGAACAAGACGCAAAAGCTGCGTATGCTGTGGTTGGCCCTGTGCTCCCTTTGGATCGTTGTGCGCACCCGTCCTGACGTTGTCATTTCAACCGGTGCAGCGCCGGGATACTTCGCCATTCGGTTCGGAAAGATGTTGGGCGCACGCACCATCTGGGTCGACAGTATCGCAAACGCCGAGGAGCTGTCAGTGTCTGGCCGACTTGCGAAACCATATAGTGACTTATGGCTGACCCAATGGCCTCATTTGTCTTCGGCCAATGGGCCTGAATACGTGGGCGCTGTCTTATGATCTTCGTGACGGTTGGCACTCAACTTCCCTTCGATCGCCTGATCCGCGGCATGGATCTTTGGGCCGAAACAAATAAAAAACCCGAGGTCATCGCTCAGACAGGCAAACTGGGCCCGCAGAATTATGTTCCCAGACATATGGTACACATGCCGGCGCTGAATCCGGATGATTTTGATACGTACTGCCAAGACGCGGACTTGATCGTCGCGCACGCAGGCACGGGGTCCCTCTTGAAAGCACAGGCCTGTAAGACACCGCTTTTGATGATGCCCCGGCGGGCAGATATGGGTGAACATAGAAATGACCATCAATCTGCTATGGCCAAAGGACTTCAGGACAGACCGGGCGTTCAGCTGGTTTTTGAAGAAGACGCCCTGCCCCAAGCCGTGGACACTCTGTTGGCGAGCCCGCCTCTACCACCTGCGCTACGCGAGCATGCTGACGCACCGCTAATTTCAGCCCTTCGTGCTGTAATATTCCGCACCGACTAGAGGGCTGACGTCGTGACCACGCTAAGCGTCATCATTCCCGCCAACAATGAGGAAGACTACATCGGCGCATGTCTCGATGCGTTAAATCTTCAAACCCTTGATGCCAAAGACGCAGAGTACGAGATTGTAGTCGCGGCAAATGCCTGTCGCGATGGTACGATCGAACGGGCAAACGCCGAGCGCGAAAGGTTGGAAACCGCTGGGTGGCGACTAAAACTGCTGGATATTCCTGAGCCTGGCAAACTAAACGCGTTAAACCGCGCAGAAGAAATCGCATCCGGTCGGGTGCTTGTCTATCTGGATGCCGACGTCCGCTGCGAACCGGACGTTATCCGTCTGTTGGTGCAAGCATTGGATATCGACGCCCCACGCTACGCGAGCGGACACCTGAAAGTCGCGCCAGCACAAAGCTGGGTCACCAGAGCGTTCGCGCGTGTTTGGTCGCAACTGCCGTTTATGACGACCAATGTCCAAGGTGCGGGACTGTTTGCCGTCAATCGCGCCGGGCGCGCGCGCTGGGAAACTTTCCCAGATATCATTGCCGATGACGGTTTTGTCAGACTGCAATTCACACCAGAGGAACGGACCAAGGTTAATGCAAGCTATCATTGGCCGATGGTCGAAGGATTTTCCAATTTGGTGAAGGTACGTCGGCGACAGGATGAAGGGGTTCGCCAGCTCGCATCGCGGTTCCCTGAGCTGCTCAAGAACGAGTCGAAACCCAAAATGTCTATAACAGACCATCTTGGATTGTTTGTCCGCATGCCGATTAGCTATGTGATCTACGTCTCTGTGGTCGCCACGGTTCGATTGTCCGCCTCAGGCCGGACGGACTGGGTTCGGGGGCGTTGAGCGAAGAATAAAACAGATCCATCGAACAGACCTGCTCGCCCCCTCCTCCAAAGCTGATACCTAGTGCGTGGGCTTGCCTTTTGACGCTTGCCAAAGGGACATCACTTCATCCGCCAAATGCATCGGATCGAAGGGTTTTGATATCACGCCAATTGCCCCTTGTTCGCGCAGTTGCGCCGCAAAGCTGTCCTGCGCCTTGACTGTCAAAAAGATCACAGGGATGTCTTCATAGCCTGGGATCGCTTGAACCTGAGCAAGAACTTCAGGCCCGGACAGGCTGGGCATCATCACATCTAACAGGAGCAGATCCGGCTTGAATGTTGTCACAGCTTCGACAGCTTGTGCGCCGCCTGAACACTGCAGCAGATCGAATTTGCCAACTGTTTCCAATGCGATCTTTGCGATTTCACGCATGTCGAAACTGTCATCGACATGCAAAATCCTTGTGAGCTTCACGCTTTGCCCTTCAGGTTTCGAATGAATTGTAAATTGCTGAGCGATTGGTGGCACAGCATACCTTTGACGGATCGCGGACGCGGTTGGCTCTAAGTCTTCGTGTGTTGTCATTATTGTAGTTGTCCTAGGCTGCTTTGGCAGATGGTTCTGCGATAGGTAAGTTGACGGTGAAAGTGCTTCCGATGCCAAGTTTGCTTGTGACGGTGATGCTGCCACCATGAGCGGAAACGATATCTTTTGAAATCGCCAGCCCTAGGCCGCAGCCCCCAAATTCACGCGCGTTGCCGACATCAAGCTGCTTGAAAGACTCAAAGATTGTATCGAAGGCGTCTTCCGGTATCCCCGGCCCCGTGTCAGTTATGCGAACGTTGATCGCCTCGTCCGATTGGGTCAAAGTTACGTGCACTGCGCCCTTTCGCGTAAACTTCAGTGCATTGCCAATCAGATTCACAAAAACCTGCGTCAAGCGGACTTGGTCTCCTATGACGTAGCTCTGTTGATCTGCCTCCAAAGCCAATCCGATGCCGGCCTCTGTCGCCATCCCGGACAGCTGATCGACAACTGACGACAGCACGGAGCGCACGTCCAGCAGGCTCTTGTCGAAGTTAGTGGATCGCCGCTCCCCACTGCTCCAGTAAAGGATATCGTTGATGATATTGAGCAAATGCACACCATTCGCATCAATTCGATGGGCATAGGTTTTGATCAGTTGATCAAGCGCGTCCAAGGCGTCGAGCGTTTCGTCGGCAGATCGTGACATTTCAACAGCGGACCTCAGGCTCTCGTATTCGGGCATGATGTGCAGATTGCGTAGGACAGTGGTAAAGCCAATCACAGCCGCTAGAGGAGTTCGTATTTCGTGGCTGACCGTGTTCAAAAACTCTGTCTTCGCAAAATTTGCGCTTTCGGCCTCCTGCCTCGCCTTTTTCAACTCCGTAATGTCGACGCGGAACCCCACGGTACTGCCGTCACTCATTTTGGCTTCAAAGACTTTCAACCAACGCCCATCGTCCAGAAGTTGCTCAAGCGGTCCGTTGGGTTGACGATGCTTCTCTAAACGCTCTGCAATCCATTCCTGTTCCCGTCCGGTCGCTTCTGAATATTGACCGTTCGCGACACCACCACGAATGATATCTTCGAAGGTCCGGCCAGGCTGCATAAGATGGGCGGACGCGTTGTAGAAAGACTTGTAGCGTGAGTTGCACATGACCAATCGATCATCCGGATCGTAAAGCGCGAAGCCATCATCTATGACCTCAATTGCTTTTGACAGTTGTTCCCACGACCTGATGCGCGACAACAGCAACTGGCGTGCTGAAATAGACAGGACTGTAAACGAAATAACCGCGATACTGATCAAGGCGATCACAAGATCCCGCCATTCGGACACGGTAGTCCACCCACCACGCGGTGCGACGGCAATTTCCCAGTATTGATCGCCAATCACGACAGTTTCGCGTATCGGATTGGAATCCAGAACCTGTGAATTTCCCCAAAGCAGTTCAGTCCGACCGCGGTTCAAAACCCGGCTCGCCGCAATTTCGAAGCGGTCGCTGACCACATTCGAAGACGCTGAAAGCAAATTGGATTCGCTGGTCACCACCGATACCAAGCCCCAGAAGGTGTCCATCCCTTGATCGTCTTTGACGAAGACAGGTGCACGGTGAATGTACCCTTTTTCGCCCTGCACCAAATCAATAGGTCCGGAAAACACCGTCGACCGCATTCGGCGCATTCTTTCAATCGACACCAATTGATCGGGGCGCCTCGTATAATCGAGTCCCAACACACCCTTATTGGCTTCGAAAGGGTAAACAAAGTTGACGACCAAACCTTCGGCAAGTGCGACGTTCATAATACCGGGATTTGTCTGCAAAAAGGGCTGCACCAGACTTGCAAACCGCTTTTGATCCAGATTTGGGTTGAGCCCGACCGCGTCCGCAATTGTCTCGGCCAGCATGTTGTGGAACGTTGTTTTTCGCTTGAGCTCGCTCGATACCATCAGCGACTGGCGCGTCGCCAGTGCCACTTCATCGGCCTGTTCGGATACGACAAGGGCGCGTTCAGTTGCGAAGCCTACCATGAGACCTGTGCCCGCAATCAGAATAGGCACAAATACCGCGCCAACGCGACTGAGAAAAAGGTTGTGTAACCGCAAATCCGCCCCAACTTTTTTTGTTTTTTTTCTGGGCGACGACAGAAAGCGCAGGGCGGTTAAAATGGAGTTAAAGGTGAATTTAATCCCGCCTTAAACGATAATCTGTGTTCTGAGGGTCACGCAAAATCTGGACCCGGCAATGCGGCCTGTTCCCATCAAATTGGATATCCGAACTCGATGATTGCTTTCCAGATATCAAGGTTCAAGGCCGACAACCGTGAGATCGCATCGTCTATGTTGGCAACTTCTCGATCGTCTGCTTTTTCTTGTCGACCGACAAGAATCCTATCTTTGCGATCCGCGATGCGCATCATGATAGTGTTGGGCGGCCCGCCTTCGGGATCGAAAGAGTAAATACAATGATTGTACTTGTTTCGAAGCGAAGACTCCTTACGGAAGCGTTTCGTCAGCTCCAGTATTCTGTCCCTGTATTCGTCTGGAGTTGACGGAAGTTTGGCCAATCGATCAACAAGGTCCAGACGCGCCGTTGTCGTGTTGAGCGTCAGGAACACAACAATCGCCACGTCTTTTTCGACGGACGCCAAACCGGCGATCAGATGAATGAACAAGCTTTCGGTATTGGTCCACGTGTAATTCAACTTTCCCACGCGCAACAGAATGTCATCCAGTGCGGTCTCGCTTGCCGATTGGCCCTTATTAGTCGACTCTATTTGCATAGATCATCGCCGCTTCTGTTCGGTTATGAACGCCGAGCTTTGAAATGATATGGTGAATGTGAAGCTTCACCGTATTTTCAGATAGGCCAAGATGCGTTGCGATGATTTTGTTTTGACATCCTTTGGCAAGAATCGCCAAGACATCGCGCTCCCGCTTGGTGAGGCAATCCAGACTGTGCGTTTTGTTGTTACCAGTTGTACCGACGCTCTCGCTCGGCCCCACGGGTTGTCCTGAAGCGTCAGCGCCACGTGTCTTATGCGGTTCGTGAAAATGGAGCAATTCCGGCTTTACAAAAGTGTGCCCAGCCAGACAGAACTTTAACATCGAAACCCACGCATCGAAGTTCAAATCAAGCGGGAACACACTGGATATGACCTTTGGATACAGATCCGTCGACAGCAAATGACGTGCACGGTCTTCGTTGACATAAGCACAAGAAAACGTTGTTCCCGCGTGCGCTTTCAACGTGTTGACTTCATCCAGGTTGAGTTGCGCCGCGGTAGCTTCATCCACGACGACCATCCGAAGCCAGTCCTGCCAATTAGGCAATGCTTGCACCACGTCCGAAATTGACGCAGCGCTTGTTATGGAAACTGTCTCCAGTTCGGTTTGGGTAATTCTACAAATACGGTCTGAAAATGACTGCGTTTTCGAAACAAACGCTACTATTGGCAAAAATTCTTGTTGTTCGAAAGGCTCATTAGTGATGCCTTCACCCCTTAATCCACTCAACGTAATCATAACAATCTCCCCCCCCAAGGAAATTCATTGTGCACCGCCGTTTGAGCAAACAGGCACAACAACAAAATAAAACAAAAAATAGCTTACTAAGGATCAAACTCCTTCAATGTAAGGATCGTATGACAGATACAACATAACAAATAACTGATTTTCCACAACACTTCGACAGAGCAATCCACATATACCGTTGGGACGGCATAGTGCGTTTGGTCTAGATCAAAAGATTGATTTCGCCTGACCGTTTGTAGATCCTGCTCTCTTCAGTTTGAGATAGTTGCGCGGCGCGCACCCATCACCAACACACCAACAAGTCACTGAAATTAAAAAACATTGTCCCTGTTAAAATCGTTTAACCCGATTTGCACGCTTCGTTTGGAACCTGTTCTCGGCCAGTCTTTCCCTTGCACGATTATGTGCTGACGCAAGCGGGAACATTACTTGCGAAGGGGGACATCGACAGGGCAAACGAGCGGTTGGGGATATCTTTTCCACACTCTTTCCTTGTATCGACTCCTCCCCTTTCAAGCAAAAAGCGTCTCGGGAAAGGGAAGGACAGGAAGCAGAGTCGACACAGACAGCAAGCAGGTTTGTCCGAACTGAGTTTTTCGTCAGGACGGCCTGAACACAATAACCAAACTTCAATCGAATAGCATCCGATGACATGTCACTTGGTAGAGAACGGTGACGAGCGGATGCCTTGTTAGGAGAACTAGTTATGCCTCCACGTCATCACCCACTTTTCGGCCTGCAAGCCCAAGGGCAACTGCAGGGTCAAGGCCAGCATCAGGGCCAAGGTCAGGGTCAACATCAAGGGCAAGGTCAGGGCCAGCATCAGGGACAAAGCAGCGAAAGCCTGAACCTGAACGGCAATGGCAACTTGAACGGCAATGCCAACGGCAACCTGAATGGCAACGGCAATCACACTGAGAACTTTAACGGCAATGGCAACCTGAACGGCAATGCCAACGGCAACTTGAATGGCAATGCCAATATCAACCACAACGCAAACAGCGCGTCGAACACAGCAAGCAACGCGGCCGTCAACGGTGCCACCAATGTTGCTGGCAACACAGCTGTAAACTCGGCCCATAACACCAGCACAACGGATGTAGATGTACACGTGGATGTAGGTGTCGGGCTCGATGGCTTACCATCAGACGACGATTTCGCAGATCTGGATCTGTCCGGAGGCAGCAGCATTGGCGATCTCGCATTCGCAAATAATGGGTCGACCGTGAACCTGTCCAAAGGCGCCGGTCACGACACCGACATGAACGACATGCTGAAAAACGCGTTGAATGGTCAAGGCAACGACGTTGGGATGGCAATTGCCCAGACCGGCGTGATGGACGACAGCGACAACATCCAAAACGCGACCGTTCAAAACAACGCGAACTTCCAGCAAAATGGCAACGCAAAGGGCGGCAAAGCAACTGCTGACGAAGGCATCGAAGCGCAGCCAGAAGGCGGCTCCGGTGGCGGCACTGCCAAATCCATCGCTGGCGACGGTGGTCATGCGCTGGGTCTTGCCAAAGGTGGCTTAGGTACCGGTGGCCTTGGCACAGGCGGTACTGGTGGAAACGGCCAAAGCGCGACCGCAAACGGCGGTAATGGCGACGGTGGAATCGGTGTTGGCCTCGGCTCGCTTGGAGTCGGTGTCGGCGTTGGCGGTGCTCCTGGCGCTGGCGGCGCCGGCGGCAACGGTGGCACAGCGACATCGACCTCCACAGGCACAAACGACTCCGACGGCGGTGGTGCTGTTGGTCTGGGTGCTGGTCTGGGTGTCGGTGCGCTTGGTATCGTGCCAATCGGTCTTGGCCAAGGTGCGGGCTTGGGTGCCGGCGGCGATGCCGACGGTGACGGAGGCAATTCGTCATCCGGTGCAATCGGCACAAATGACGGCGACGGTGGAAGCTCCGGTAACGCTGGTGGCTTTGGCGCCGGCATGAGTTCTGGCATGGGCCTGGGCGCAGCCACAGGCGGCAACGGTTCGAATGCAGCCGTTGGCGGTGACGGTGGCGCAGGCACTGGCGCATATGCGACCGGCGCGTCTGCAACAGGCGGTCTTGCAACCACAACTGGCGGCGCAGGCGGCGCGGCTGGGTTCGCATCGACCGGTGCAGGTGGTGCAGCTGGCCATGCCGGCACTTGGGGCTCGAACAATGGCGATGACGGCTTCGTCACCGGCATTTCCGAAGCTCAAGCCTCGGCAGTCGTCGACACATCGGCATTCAACCAGAGCATCGTGCAAGGCGCGAATATTCTGGGGAACACCGTCGACATGACCGTTGTTGGTGGATCGCTGACATCGACCATGATCGGCGAAGACGACACCATGGGGGCCTAAAGCCTCAGGCGAATGAAAAAGGTCTGCGCGGTCTTTTCGCGCAGACCAGTCCCAACGGAGCGATGACTACCTCTGCGGGATCAAGAGCAGCCACATAGTTCCATTTGGGGGAATGAGACCTATGGCCAAAGATTTTACGTCAGAAGAAATTGCCCATTTTATTGGTTCGTTAAAACTCATTTCCGAAGAACCTCGCTTGCGAACCGAGCATGATGCGTTCGAACATGTAGGGGCAACGCCATCGAACCCAGGCGGGTTTCACAGTGTTACGGTTACTGTTGCAGCGCCCTATGATCTTTTAGGAATGACAGCTGGCATTGGCTATTCAGTAACGCCACTCCCGCTGCCAAATCCGTTTTTCTTGCAATCAGTATTTCTGAGAATTCCCGCTGCGCCAGGAGTTTCGTCTTTCGAACACGACCAACCCCTGCCCCCGGTTCTGCCCATCCCTTTACCGACTGTGTCTTTCCAGTATGTGACCTTCGAACCGACTATTCCTGAATTCGTTCTGCCTCCGCCTTCTTCGATCGCGGTGATCATCGAGCAACAGAGTTTTCTATACGATTCCGACATCCTGGGAGAGTTGGATTTGGTGCATGCGACAGAAGACGCCCAAGACCTCGCCTTGGACGCCCTGATTGCTGCTGCAAGTAGTCTGATGGCCGGTGGATCTTTGCAACTGACCAACGGCCAAGGCGGCAATGGATCGATGCTGAAGGCAACTGAAGCGCAGCCAGCACCAGCCCTTTCTCCGCTGTCTCACGAAGCAACGGTGCACGTTCTGTCCGGCGATGCGATCTTTGGCATTCATTCGGACGGCACCATTTTGGATGAGGCACCTGATTTGTCAGCCCTGCTTCCCAAGCTGCCCGACCACGCGGAGGAAGGCGCCCCTGAACACATCGTGATAACGGGCGGCAACACGGTGGTGAACCAAGCCTTCATCAGTTTTAGCACCTCTGACGCGCCAGTGATCGCAGTGAAGGGCAATAGTTACTCAATGACGGGCATCTTTCAGGTGAATGTCCTCAGTGATCTAGATTGGATAAATGGCGCAGATCTCGCATCGATCACTAGCCAGAATATCGTTCAGAACATCAGCTCGGTTTTGCATCTTTCGTCTAAAACCGAGGAAGATATCCAAGCAACCGCGGGGAACGTGGAAGATCCCGTGTTTCCGTCGCTCGCGGCCGTCGTCCGCATTGACGGTGATCTGATCAACACAAACCAACTCCAGCAGTTTAACTATGTTGTCGACAACAACATCATGAGTATGGAGTTCACTGCCGCACAGACGTTTATCCAAAGCGGCGGTAACGTCGTAGCGAACGCAGTCTCACTGGCTGAACTGACCTATGTCTATGACATGATCGTCGTCGGTGGCGACATTATTCAGCACACCGTGATCAACCAAATGAACGTTCTGCTAGACGATGATTTTGTCACGTATGGCCCAGGCGCAAATGTTGATCTGGTCAATGATCAGAACCTTCTCTGGAATGAGGCTGCCATCAACACCGTTGGTGTGAATAGCTATCTCGAAATGTCGAACGATTTGTCTGCGTTCGGCACAAGCCTGGCAGGCGGTTCGGATGTCGTCCCAAACACGGTCTTCTCGTTGGACGCATTCGCGGGAAGCTCTGGCATCAGCATATTGTATGTCGAAGGCGATTTTGTCTCGTACCAGTCGATTGATCAGGTCAACATCGTCGCAAACTCGGATCAAGTCGAGCTGCCTTCGGCCGAAGCAGCCATGGCAGCAGGTGCAGAGATTTCTCTCACCACGGGCGCCAACGCACTGGTCAACATTGCAGGCATCACAGAGCTGGGCGTTGACTCAGATATCCACGTGGGTGGCGAAATCTACTCAGATGCGCTGATGCATCAAGCCGGTTTGGTCGTTGCACATGACACCGAACATCTTGGCGAGTCCGGTGGTTTGGTGACCGAAGCCGTGGCCTTCCTCATGGACAATCCCGAACATCAGCACTCCGGAGACGGCGACGCCAGTTATGGCCAGCAGTCCATTCCGGATGAGATGGGCAGCGACCCAATGGGCGGTTTGCTCGCATGATTAGTGAAGAGTTTATTGGGGCACCCTCAGCATGAACAAGGCAATCCGTATCGACGATCCTGTCGCCTTTAAATCCAATAGATCAAACGGTGACCGGGAACAAAAAGAGCCTTTGGTGATGCAAGAGGCCCAACGCGTCTGGGACGAGGCCAAGATCCAAGAGAAACCTTCCCCGTCAGATGCAAATTCAACAACGGCCAGAAGGTCTGATTTCCCACAAGATGACACTGAACACACTCGGAAAAAAAGTGACGTCATCGAGCACGACAATCGACTGCCCCCCAGCGGCGGCGGGCCCGGTGGCGGAGGCGGAGGCGGTCGTTTTCACCGCCGCACCGGGCCCGTTGATTTTTCAGGTGATCTGAAAGCTGGTGTTTCGGCTGTGCGCAGTAACCTAACTGTGGTGATGCTGTTCAGCTGCGCCACCAACATCCTGATCTTGGCCATTCCGATCTATCTGTTTCAGATTTCGGACCGCGTGTTGACCAGTCGGTCCGTTGATACTCTGATCATGTTGACCGCCGTGATCGTCGGTGCCGTTATCTTGCAGGCATTCTTTGATGCCATGCGCAGGTTCGTGTTGATGCGAACCGCTGTGGAATTGGCGGCGAAACTCGGATCCTCAATCCTGAGCGCAGCAGCGCGCGCATCGCTGAGCAGCAATGGGCGCGAGTATCAAACCCTTGGCGATCTGCAGCAACTGCGAGCATTTTTAGTGTCCGGCACTCTCCTGGCATTTCTGGATGCACCATTTGCGCCGATCTTCGTTCTGGCGATTTTCTTGATCCACTTCCATCTTGGCATGATTGTCGTATGCACGGCCCTGCTGCTCTTGGTGATAACTCTGATCAACCAACGCATGACGTCGCAGCCTTTTGCCGTCGCCAACAAGCACCAAAGCATGGCTAACATGCATCTCGACTCCATGTCGCGGAACAGTCAGATTATCAACGCGCTGGCGATGATCCCGGAAGCAGTCTCGATCTGGGGCCGCGATACCGCCGCGTCTTTGACAGCGCAGGTTCGGGCCCAGGATCGCAACATAGTCTCAGCCGCGATGTCGCGTGGTGTGCGACTGTTAACCCAAGTGGGCATGCTGGGATGGGGTGCGTATCTGGCAATCGACGGCCAGATCACAGGCGGCATGGTGATTGCAGCTTCCATCATCGCCGGCCGTGCACTGGCTCCAATCGAAGGCGCCATCGAAGGGTGGAACCAGTTTTCTTTGTCGCGCTCGGCTTATGGGCGGATTTCAGACCTGCTGAAAGCGTCGCCGCTCAACCATGAGCGGTTGCGGTTGCCAAATCCCGAAGGCCGTTTGGACGTCGAGAGACTGCTTTATGTCCCACAAGGCACCAAGAATGTCATCCTGAACGGCGTGAGCTTCTGTCTTGAGCCGGGCGCATCCCTTGCCGTTATCGGGAATTCAGGGGCGGGTAAGACAACGCTCGGCAAAATGCTTGTGGGCGCCATTCTCCCTACGTCTGGCTGCGTCAGGCTCGACCTGATGGATCTTCGGAACTGGGATCAACGTCAATTTGGCGAGAGCATCGGGTACCTGCCTCAAGACGTGCAACTGTTCCCCGGCACTATCAAGGACAACATCGCACGTATGCGCGCAGGCGCCACGGACGATCAAATCTATCACGCGGCACAGCTTGCCGATGTGCATGACATGATTGCCAATCTGCCGCATGGCTATGAGACTATTGTTGCCGCAGACGGCTCGCCTTTGTCAGGCGGACAAAAACAGCGGATTGCGCTGGCGCGCGCCTTCTTCGGCGATCCGCGGCTTTTGGTGTTGGATGAACCCAACTCCAACCTTGATGTCGCGGGAGACCAAGCGCTGGCGCGGGCGCTCGATCACGCCAAACAACAGGGCATCACGGTGGTGGTTGTCACGCAGAAGCCATCGTTGCTGTCCCACGTGGACAATATCCTACTGCTTGCAAATGGTAGCGTCGCCATGATGGGCGCGCGCGATCAGGTCATGCAGGCCTTGCAACAACAAAACAATTCCACCGGAAACATCTCCGGGTCGAACACTTGACGCGCATCAAGGGGGCTTTCTGTGACTATCACAAACTTCCATTCCGAACCGGCACCAACCGAATGGTTTGACGCCGTTCCCCGGTCGATCAAGAGATTTTCCATCGTTGGCATTTTGGTTTTGCTGCTCTCATTCGGCGGGTTTGGCGCGTGGGCCTTCAAAGCACCGCTGGCTGCGGCGGTGATATCTCAGGGCACTTTTGTAGCAACCGGGAACAACCAGATCGTCCAACACTTGGAAGGCGGCATTATCAAGGAAATTCTCGTGTCCGAAGGGGAATATGTGGAGCGCGGACAGCCGTTGATCCAATTGGATGAAACGGCGGCACAAGCCAAGGTAAGGGAACTATATTTGCGCCGGGTCCGCTTGGAACTGGTAACGCATCGGCTTTTAGCCGAATATGAGGGGAAGGACTCTTTTGAAGTTCCTTCGTTTTTGGAAGTCGCTTTGGCGGACCGAGAAGTTCAAACCATCCTGCGCAATCAAAAGCTCAGTTTTGACTCGTCCAAAATCAAAATCGCGAAAGATGTGAGCCTGCTCGAAAGTAATATTCTCGCGCTCAAGAGCCGCAAGGAAGGATATGGTGCCCAACTGTCGGCCTTGGAGGCTCAAATCAAGCTTCTGGAAGAGGATATCGCATCCAGCCTGCAGCTTCACGAAAAGGGTCTGTCAAAAAAATCTCAGATCAATGCACTTTATCGGGCCAAGGCAGATGGCACGGGCCAAATCGGGCAGCTGCACGCCGAAGTGGCTGAAGCCGAAGCGTTGCTCGTGAAGCACGAGCAGCAAATCAGCCAGGTCTACATCGCCCATCAAAAAGCCGCTCTCGACGAGTTGCAGGTTGCCGAAAACGAACTGGATACGGTGCGCGAAAGCTACCGGCGTGCGGTCGAGGTATTCAACCGTTCTTCAATCCTCTCGCCGGTTTCGGGAACCCTTGTTCAGATCAACTACAATACGCCGGGCGGCGTGATCGAAAGCGGGAAGCCCATTGCCGAGATTTTGCCCTCAGGCGCCCCACTTATCATTGAAGCCAAACTCTCGCGCACGGATATCGACAGCGTTCAGCTTGGCCAGGATGTCACCGTGCGTCTTGTTGGCTTGAACCAACGGACAACACCTGTTCTGCAAGGCACAGTCTATTACGTGTCTGCAGATGCTTTAACAGATGAGACAGACATCCTACCGCAAGAGGTCTACGTCGCCCGGGTGAGGCTCCCAGCCGAAGAGTTCGCCCGGGTTCAGGATTTCTCTCCAACACCCGGCATGCCGGCGGAGGTTATGATCCAATCCGAAGAACGCACATTCTTCGAGTACCTTTCCAAGCCAGTCGTGGATTCTATGTCGCGGGCCTTTAGGGAGCAGTGAGACTGTCTCACCGCTCAGAACGCCGAGGTGGCGCAAAACAGTCGGCGGCCCTCACCTAACCGCTTAAAGTCTCTGCAGCCATCGACCATTTTATGGGGCTTGCCTTGGTCCAAGCCGGGTATTTCTCCATAACTTTGGAGAACCGGGGACTTGCCAGAAATCGATCCAGCCAGTCGATTAGATGTGGCCAGTCCTGCGTGTCAAACCAGAGTCGATCAATATAAGCAAACTGCCGCACGAACGGTATAAGCGCATAATCCGCAAGTGTTGGCCGATCACCAAAAAGCCAAGGCGTGTTAGCCAACCTAAGGTCCAGACTTGCAAGAAATACCGACGCTTTCGCACGCTCTTCTTCCATATTCAGATCTGGGTAGCGCGTAGTGTATTTCGTGTGATCCAAAGCTGCTTTGAATGACCCGTCATTTGTCGAGATCAGCTCCCACCCGTCGGCAGGCATATCCAAAAGCTGGTCTGGATCGTTTTGCTGCAGCGCCCAGATCATGATGTCCAGACTCTCATCGATAACAAGGTCGCCCAAATCCAACGTGGGGACGGTTCCGGACGCCGACGTTTGAAGGAATTCCTCTGGCTTGTCTCGCAGAACAACTTCGCGCAGTTCGACGTTCTGGTTTGCACTGGCCACTGCCAATCGCGCCCTGATGGCATAAGGGCAACGACGGAACGTCCAGAGGATCGGGTGTGCAGCCATATGGGCACCTACCTCAATGACGGCGCTTTGGTCAAATGACAGCGTTGCTTGCGTGCTTGTTTTGACGACCAATTCATTAGGGAATGATGATCGACGTAACGGTCCACTTGGAAGGAAATCGCTCACACTAAAGGTAGTCTTCGCGCACCAGGACGTTCATGCTACTTAAGTGACATGACCAGAGTGATGGTGATCGGCAACGCGGGCGGTGGAAAATCGACCCTGTGCGGCGCAATTTGCGCGGCGCACGACCTGCCTTACTATGCGATCGACAAGATACAGTGGAAGCCCAATTGGGTGCGCACGCCAGAGAATGAGTTCCAGCACCTTCACGACGCCATGTTATCCAAAGAACGTTGGCTGATAGATGGCTACGGCCCGATACAGTCGGTGGAAGATCGTCTCGCGCATTGTGATACTGTCGTCTTCGTCGATCATCCCATTCGAGTTCACTTTTGGTGGGCAACCAAAAGACAGTTTAAATCTTTGTTTTTTGGTCGATCGGATGGTCCTGAGGGCTGCCCGATGTGGCGCGTTACGTTTCGGCTTTATAGGATGATGTGGTGGATCCACCGGGACATGCGACCAAAGCTGACCAAGGCAATCTATGCCCACGCGAACCGCATCAGGATCATACACATAAAATCGCCGACCGAACTGAACGCGTTTGCAAAAAATCCAGCGTAGCTGTGCAGCACTTTTCCCCACAAACGAAAATTTGAAACCACACCGTCACTGGCGGCCCAAACACGCCTTCCGTGTATCGGCGGTATGAGATATCCCTAGAACAATTGATGAGCACCCGGACAAGACGCTGTCTTGATGTTGTGTCTGGACCTGGCAACGCGGGAGACGGCCTATGCCTTTGCGTCACATTTTCAAATGCGGCCTGCTTTTGAGCACCATTTTGGGTCCTGCGGTCGCAACAGCCGAGGCGCCCACTTCCTCGGGAATTCACTTGGAACTCAACACTGTGAGGGACACTGGCGGCGCGTGCCGTCTCACGTTTGTAGCGCAAAACCAAACCAGTCAGGACATTGACCAAGCCGTCTTTGAAACCGTGATTTTCGATAGTTCGGGTGGCGTTTTGCTGTTGTCCCTGTTTGATTTCAGAGACCTACCGTTGGGCACGCCACGTGTCAGGCAGTTTGATGTGCCAGGCACCGCGTGCAGTGGACTGGGTCGCGTCTTGATCAATGGCGCGAATACCTGCTCAGTAGGTGGCGCCGAAAGCGACGCGTGCAGATCATCTCTGAGCGTCAGCAGCAGGATCGATTTGGAGCTGCTTGGATGAACGTAATCGAAACGCTGACGGGGCTGTTTGCCCTTGGTGGCCCTGTCGTGGCCATACTGTTTGTCATGTCCGTCGTAACGATGTCGGTCAGTCTTTATAAATTGTGGCAGTTTTCGATTTCAGGTGTTGGGCGGCATCGGGTGCTGGCAGAGTCGCTGGTCCTTTGGGACCGGGGTGACACGTTCGGAGCAACTGAGCGTTTGCAGAAAAGCCGCAGCTATCTGGCACCGTTTATCGGCCGTGCCATGAGCGTAGAGAACCGTACCGGTGTCGATGAGCGTCTTGATGCCGAAGTCGCTCAGGCACATTCCGTTCTGGAGCGCGGCTTTCGGTTGCTCGATACCATCGCGCAGATAGCCCCCTTGCTTGGGCTGTTTGGCACGGTTCTTGGCATGATCGACGCATTCCGCAACTTGCAAAATGCGGGTTCCACGGTGGATCCATCGCTTTTGGCAGGCGGGATATGGGTGGCTTTGCTGACAACGGCTGTTGGTCTTGCGGTGGCCATTCCGACATCCATGGTGTTGACGTGGTTCGAAAGCCGAATGGCGCGCGAGCGCATTTTCGCGGATAAAGCACTGCGAACGGTTTTCGTGCCTGAGACAGACGCACAAGAAAGCTATGCGTAACGTTGCTCCGTTCCGCAGGCGCACGGTGTCTTTGACCGCACTCATTGACGTCGTCTTTCTCCTGCTCCTTTTTTTCATGCTGACATCGACGTTCTCAACCTTCGGGGAGATTGAGCTTAACCCGCCTGCGGGTGGCCAACGACAGGGCGAGGAGCCGGCACAACGTACGTTTTTGCAGTTGGGCGCGGAGCGTCTTGTTCTTAACGGAACACCTGTCGACATTGACGCAATTGCAGATCAGCTCGAGGCGGGTCTGGTTTTGATCAATATGGACGACGATGTAACGTCGCAGCGCCTCGTCGATTTATTGGCTCTGCTCCGTGGGCGCGACGGGCTGAGCGTTTTGGTGCTGGAGTAAAGTCATGGTCCGGCATCCACGTAAACTCAGCAAACGCGACCCATCGATTGCTTTGATCAACATTGTTTTTTTAATGTTGGTGTTCTTTCTGATTGCCGGAACGATTGCCGCACCTTTAGACCCAGACCTTCGGTTGGTCGAAACATCCGGGCTCGAAGGTCGAGAGCCTCCGGACGCGCTGGTGCTGAGTGCCGACGGGACGCTGAGTTTTCGCGGCACGCCGATGGATGCAGAACAATATATGCAAACCCACGTCGAAGGACCGGTTCGGATTGTGCCTGACCGAAACTCAAGCGGTCAGCGCCTTGTTGAGCTCGCCTCCGTGCTGCGAAGCCTCGGCGCGACGTCGGTTATTGTGGTTACCGAACGAGCTCTTCAATGATCCGGCGGTCGACAGGTTTGGCGGCTGCCGCTCTGATCCTGTCGCTGGTCATCCATTTCTTTGGGATCAATCTGACGTTCTCGACGGGTTTCGAGCAGGCGGCACCTGATCCAGAGAGCGAGACTGTTGAACTTGGCAATAGCTTTGATGAGATCGCGGACCTTGTCGTGGAGCCCGTAGAACCAGAACCTGTAGAGACCCTAGACCCGGTCGAGCCAGAGGAACAGACGCCGCCGGACCCACAAGAGGTTGACGTTCCAACAACTGAAGTCCTTGTCGCATCACCCAACCCTCAGCAAACATTTGCCCCTGATACTGGCCTCACACCACCCGTTTCCGAGGAGATCGACGTCTCGGACATATCAGAGAGCACGGACGCCCCGGAACCAGGCGGACCGGAACCGTCTGGTGGCGATCAAAGTGGTGTAGCCGACGCGCGCCTCGCATCGCCGGTCGAGACCACTCAGGAAACATCCGCGCCACCTCCTGCGTCAATCGAAGCGCCTTTAGATACCGAACCGACTGAGCAAGCGAGCGCAGCGGAACCGGAGCCACAGAACACGTTGGCGCCCGCCCCTCCCGAACCACAAGTGACGGCTCCCGTCGGCGAGGTCATCGCGGCCCTCCCGGTGGAAACGACACCCCCGGTTCTTGAGGAAATCACGCCATCCGAAGATACGGAAGAGCAAGCAACCGATGCGGAGCCACAAAGCGGCGCAGTCACAGCATCTGTGCGCCCGCCGGCACGGACACGGGACCTTTCCGCAGAAGAGCAAAACACGTTCGGCAACGACGTTACCGCGGAAAACGAAGCGGCGCCCCCTCGGAACCTGATCTCACCATTGACGCTTTATTCGAGGGACGGAATAGATCTTTTCGCCGGTCAGCGAAGCGAAAGCAGAACACAAGGGGGCGGTGCAACGGGTGGGCGCGGACCTGGAAATGCCGACACTACCAATTATGCTGGTCTGGTTCTGGTGCATTTGAACAGAAGGCCCCCCGTTGCTGTTTCAGCGCGTGGTTGGGCGCGGGTTACGTTTCGGATTAACCCTGATGGATCGCTGGCTACCGTCGACATTATTGACGGGTCAGGGTCATCGGAAATTGATCGTGCGGCCAGATCGCAGGTTCGGCAGGGAGAGCCCTTTCCACGACCGCCCAGCGGAAGAAGCAGAATGCTGACATTCGTCTATCGTTCGAATTGAAATGCTTGGTTGGTTCGCCACCCGGGTGTTGAGATTGCCCGGATGCAAAGCCGAACGTTCCTTGATTAACCCATCGCTGTGAAAGTCCTAACTGGGGCTTAGGTCATTCTTCCCGGGTTTCGATTTGCAAAGAGCGATACGTTTACGTGGACATACCCCAAAAATCGCCATTGGCGTTCTCTTTCAAGACACGCATATCCGCATTGTAGTGCTCCTCCATGGCGGCGGCCTGTTCCGTCGTCCAGCCTGGAACAGCGCAATCCGACCCACCTTTCGCGTCGGTCCGATATGCTTTCAGAAAGCTGAAAACGACCCGAGAATGAAGCCGGAGCGGCATAGGGCCATTCTCATCAAGGTATGCCGTCATTTGTGCGCTTCCCTTTTCGCTCATGAGGTATCGCGCAAGCGCACGTTGCAGCGCTTTGGTCTCATCACCCGTCATGTCGGTCAACGTTTGCAGTGCAAGCGGCCATGTGATTGGCCCCGTTTCGACCGGACAAGTCAGGATTTTTGTATCTGGGTTTTTCTGTCGGATGTCTTCGACAACATCGTTCCACTTCAGATCAAAGGGATCGGGCGGCACGTCCTCAAAACCAGGATATGTGCCGCTGGCCCAAGCATTTGACAAAAACGTCGCGGGATTTTGTGGGCTGATCATCAAAATGATGGGACAAGGGTCAAAAAGCGCACGCAACTCCGCGACCCGATCGCCCAATCCATAGAACCAATCCCCTGCAGGGCAGAAATACCGTGGGGGCTGCATCAACGAGGTCAATCCCAACAACACCCGCCGGGGGTCACCGTTTCCCGACCCAGCAGCCGCTATAGCGTCGGACATATACTTATGTGCTTCTCCCGCTCCAGGAGGCTGCTCATCAAACTCGTTGAACGCACGCCGATAGCTGCGTGGTCTTGGAACGATAAGGCTGTCTGAATGCAAGAGTGGTTCTGTCAAAGGCGCCCAGATCAGGTTTTGACTGCCATCCCAACGTGTGCCGAGCTGCAAGATGTACTCAATCGGAGGTGTCGGCATGTTTGTCGGCGCGCCATTTACTTATTTTTAATTTGTCTATGGCGCACGATTATCAGTTGCAAGTCGCAGCGATCAGGGGGCCGGCATAATCTGGCCACTGCCATCAGAACGCGATACTCACGCAACACCCCAGGCTTGTCTTCCCGCGGAATCGCGTACTTCAGAACCAACAGTTCAACGGCTTGGTTTTCATGTTTTGCGTCGCGGACAGCACGCATCGTTCCAATGGACTAAAATCCATTGTCGTACTAGGATCGCATTACGCCGCTGGAAGACGGCGATTTACGAGCTCAATGAGGCCAGAGAGTTAGTTGACGGGACATGACTGCTGAAATCGCCACTTTGTGGATAGGAGGGCGTCTCTCTTGGTTAGAGCAGCTTTGCCTTAAGTCGTTCGCCGACGCGGGTCACCACGTCACGCTTTATAGTTACGACAAAATCGAAAACATCCCCGACGGTATACATGCCGGTGATGCCGCAGAGATCTTTCCCGGCGAACCGCTGCTGCGCCACGCGCGCACTCAAAGCCCGGCCATACATGCCGATATGTGGCGGCTTCATCTGCTCAAAAAGACCGATAAGGTTTGGGTTGATGCAGATATGTACTGTTATCGCAAATTCGACTTTTCCCGGCAGTCGATCTTTGGATGGGAAAAGGAGGGGTTGGTTTGCAACGCCGTTTTAGGATTGCCTAAAAACTCCAAAGCACTGAATGGGTTACTGGAATTTTTCGAAGATCCCTATGCCATCGCACCCTGGCTTAAACCGTGGCAAAGAAAAGAACTTGAGGCGGCGCGGGACGCCGGGACACCTATTCACATGACCGAGCAAGACTGGGGCTACACCGGACCAGCCTCTGTCACTTGGTTTCTCTACAAAACCGGCGAAATCAAGTATGCGGAGCCGCAATCAGTGTTCTATCCGGTCTCGTTCAGAGATCGAAACAAGATGATTTTGTCGCGGTTCCATATGGAAGATCAACTCACACCCGAGACGCGCGGCATCCACTTTTGGGCGCGCCGCATGAAGCCGCGACTGGAAGAAAAGGAAAACAACGCGCCCAGACCAGGCAGTCTGATGCATAAATTGCTCCAAAAACACGGTATCGATACCACAGCAGCGCCCATTCCGAAAAAAAAGAAAATGGAGCCGCTTCGCGAAGATAGCGCCAGCGGTTTCACTCCGCCGCAGCCCGGCGGAACCGTTGCAGACCTGCTTCTGAAACATCTCGGTACGCACCGGTTGACGCGTATTGTCGATATCGGAGCCAATCCTTTGACCCCCCCACCCTATCAAGCCCTTTTGGATCAACGCGGATGTGAGGTTTGGGGGTTTGAGCCACAACAAGAGGCATTTGAGGAACTGCAGGCCAGCAAATCCGACCTTGAACGCTATTTTCCCTATGCAGTTGGAGATGGCTCGGAAGAAACGCTTCAGATCTATCGCTCAAGCGGGCTAACATCGATTTACGAGCCCTATGAAGGCGCATTCAATTATCTACAGCGCTCTCGCCGCAATATGGAATGCCTTGAGTCCGTTCCAATGAAAACGGCCCGGCTCAACGATCTTGAGGAGATCACAGAGTTTGATGTTCTCAAAATTGACGTACAAGGAAGCGAACTAAAGGTTTTTCAAGGCGCGGACGAAAAACTTAGGAACGCGATGGTCGTTATTCCCGAGGTGCGTTTCTATCAGCTTTATAATGACGAACCTATGTTTGGTTGGGTCGATGTGGAGCTGCGGAGACAGGGATTTCAGCTGCACAAACTAATGTTTGAAAAGGGCAAGGTTGTCCCAAACTCACAAATCGACAGGCTGAAACGTGATCAGCATCGCAACCAGGTCATCGACGGAGATGCCGTATACATCCGTGACCCCGGCCATTGGAATGATTGGAGCAACGAGCAGTTAAAACACCTGGCAATATCTGCAGCGACTGTTTTTGAAAGTCATGACTTGGCGCTCTTCTGTTTGGATAAACTCGTCTCTCGCAAGGCGATCCCAGAAAGCCTTCCAGAGGCTTATGTGGATTGCCTGCCAGACCACCTCATCAAGACCAAGCCGGCACGCGACGGCACCATGGCAAAGCAGCAGTAGTCAAATGATAAAATATGACGACGTCATAGAAACCTTTGGTGTTCAGGTTCCCTTCTGTCCCGACATCATCACGCCAAAAATTGAACGCCCGATGCGTAACAGCCGCTATGAGCGTGGCGAAGTGCAGGAGATGCGCGGTATCTTAAAGCAAGGTGATCGTGTTCTGGAAATCGGATCGGGCGTCGGTCTTGTGGCAACTGTCGCGGCTAAACATCCAGGTGTTGCATCAGTCACAACGGTCGAGGCAAACCCGGGGCTCATTCCTCTGATCGAAGAAACGCTGCGCATCAATGACGTGCAAAATGTCACCCTCAAGAACGCGGTAATTTCGAATACGACCAAAAAGAACATTGATTTCTTTCTCCGCGCCGACTTTTGGGCTTCGTCGATGGAAGCAGACTCGCGGGCGTATGTTGAAAAAGTAAAAGTCCCGAATATCAACATCGCAGACCTGATGGACGAAACTGACCCGACGGTGATTTCTTGCGATATTGAAGGCGCTGAACTGGGTCTTTTTGATAAAATCGATCTGTCCGGTGTGCGCAGCGTCATTTTAGAACTTCATCCGAAAGTGTACGGCTTGGAAGGTGTGCGGGACATCGTCGATGTAATGTCAGCGAAGGGGTTTTACCCTTCCCCAGACAACCGAGCCGGCGGCAGTGTCAAACTTTTCGAACGGATTGGTGAAATCTCTGCGAAGCCAGAAGAACAGCTGATGCCCGTGCGCGCCTATTCCAAGTGGCTGCCAAAAGACCCGAAAGTTCTTATCGCGACTTGCATGAAAGACGAAGGCCCTTTCATCCTTGAATGGATCGCTTGGCACCAAGCTTGTGGTGTGACCGATTTTGTCGTGTTCACAAACGATTGCACCGACGGGACCAACTTGATTTTGGACCGACTGGCCGCGATGAACATCGTAACCCACCTGCCTAATCCCGCTCAGGCTATGAATTCGCAAAGACTGCAGCCGGTCGCCTTGAAATACATGCATTATTTGCCGCAATTCGCTGAAGCAGATTTTGTCATTTCAATCGATGTTGATGAGTTCATTAACGTCAAAGTGGGCGATGGCAGGCTCGTTGACCTTTTTGATACCATTGGCTGTTTTGACGTGCTTTCCATGTCCGAGCTCAATCATGGGTCAAACAAAACCAAGACGTTTGAGCCCGGCTGGGTCAAAGATCAATTTCCGCTTCATGAGAGTTCGACCCCCGGAAAATACAAAGCCCGCCGCGGTGTGAAAAGCATCACGCGGCTGTCGACCCGGGTTGAAAGCATTCGAAACCATCGACCGGATATGAGTACCGAAAACGGAGCCGTACGATGGCTTGACGGTTCTGGACGAGATTTGAAGTCGCTCATGGACGATCCAAGCGAAAATGGGATCGACGTTCGTGGAAGTTACAACCTTGTATCCCTAGATCATTTTGCCCTGCGGTCTCTCGACTCGTATCTGGTGAAAATGTTCCGGGGCGATGTCGTGGTCAAAGACAAAAGCGTGTCTCGCCGATACTGGCGAACGCGTAATCGCAATGAACACGGCGACTCGACTTTCGACCGGCTGAATCAGATGGCGCGAAGCGCCTACGACGCCTTGATGAAAGACGCTCAATTGACTGAGCTTCACCAGCTAGCGTGCGACGCTCACCAAAAGCGCATCGACATGCTTATGCAGGATCCAAACTTTATTGAGAGACGGGATTGGGCGCTTGAGTCGGCATGGGAGTGAAATCAGCGTACTCCATGTGATGAGACCCCTCTCGCTCTTGGTGGCAGATTTGATCGTTTCCGGAGAGGCTAAAGGCAATGTCTGATATCGTCATCGGACGGAGCCTTCTTGGTGTGCAGAGCAATCAAACGCATCTGCTTGATTATCTTCATTGGCCTGAGCGAGACCGTCACAGGTTTCGCGCTTTTTTTTCAAGGGGAACCGATCCGGCCACGCTTCAAGCTGCCGAAGGCATGGAAATCACACAGATCAGGTCCATCGGTAATGGACTTTTGGTCGAAGGTTTCGACGACGATGCGCGCGTTCCGCAAGATCCATTTACGACAGTAGTAGGATCAGACATCGAGACGGATCTGTTTTCTGGATTGAACACGCTGCTTGCCCAACGAAACAGCGAGTCCCCGCAAACAGTGAAGGACTGGTTGCACTACCATGTGACGCAGCACGGGGCGCAGGCGGCCTTGATTGTGGACCGCGCAGAGGATCCACAAATTTTGCTGACATCGTTGAGAGGCATTGATCTGGATCTTCCGGGTTTGAAGCGCGTCGTTGTTTTGTCTTCACCGATCCCGCTTGGTGACAAGTCTCTACCTCCGGAAGCGCATCCGTTTTGTGCCCCCTCTGCCCCGGGCAAAGACCGCATGAAGGTCCCTCCGGCTGATCCCTGGTCAAGCCCCCTGGGGGAACTTTTGATTTTTGAGATCGTGAGAACGCGTTTTTTGCAAGACGCACGTGCGGTGGCTGCAATCGACGTACACGATATGCTTATGCCCCACGATGGAGAAAACATCTTTGATCTTGCCAATTCTACTGCGTCTGGCGTGATCCAACTGGAAGGGCAATTGAGTTACCCTTGGCGTATCCGAAAAAACACTGAACCAAGTTTTGGGGATCATATTTGCACGCAGTTTGACGGCGATAAGTTGAAAAGGCGTTGGTGCATATCTCCTCGGATTGCTGGCCCTCGAGTTGTCTGGCGCTTGGTCCGAATTGTCGGTGCCAGCGTGGATCCTGCTCAAACCCGGCGTTTTTCCAGCTGCATGAATTTGCGCCATCCCGTTGAGAAGATTTCACAGATTGTTCCGAAGTCCGCCCTTATCGAGAACGAGGCTCTGCTCGCGATATCCCGCGACGTCTTTAACGGCAATCCTGTCCGCGTTCCGTCCGAAAACGTCGCAGAAAGCAAAAGCAGTAATGACCGATCCGTCGTGGTCGTGACCTGCATGAAGAATGAAGGTCCGTTTGTTCTGGAGTGGCTGGCGTATCACAGAGCTATCGGGATCAAAAACTTCATCGTCTATACGAACGACTGCGATGACGGCACAGATACCCTACTCGGTCTTCTCCAAGAAAAGGGATATGTTGAACATCGCGAGAACCCGTTCCGGGGCACTGATCTCAAACCTCAGCATGCCGCTTTGAATGCGGCCACAAAAGAGAAGATCGTCAAAAACGCTGCTTGGGCAATCTCTATGGATGTGGATGAGTTTATCTGTATTCACGTCGGCGATGGAACCATTGGCGCGCTCTTTGACGCGGTACCGGACGCAAATATGATCTCGTTGACATGGCGGCTCTTTGGGAATGCCGATATTGATGAATTCCAAGATACTCCGATTACCCAAAACTACACCCGATGCGCGCGAGAATTTGCGAACAAACCACATCAGGCCTGGGGCTTCAAAACTTTGTTCCGCCAAAAGGGCATATTCAAGAAACTTGGTGTGCACCGACCAAAAGGTCTGCGCCCTCAGTTCAAAGATGACATCAATTGGGTAAACGGCTCGGGTGCTTTGATGCCGGAAAGCGCCTTTCGGAATGCCTGGCGCTCGACCAGCAGCACCTATGGATATGGGCTTGCCACGCTCAACCATTATGCCGTCCGATCGTCAGAGAGCTTTTTGGTGAAGAGAGACAGAGGGCGCGTAAATCATGTCGATCGCGATCAAGGTCTCGCCTATTGGTTTCGCATGAACAACAACGAAGAGGAAAACACCTCCATTTTACGCATGGCAGAACCGTTAAAGGCTGAATTGTCTAGTCTAAAGGCCGATCCGGATATCGCGGCACAACATAACGCCTGCGTGCGTTCACATCGGCAAAAAATTGAAGCATTGCGTAAAACGAAGAGTTTCGCAGATTTTTTTGAAGAAATCACAAGCGAACGTATGAAACGCCTCAGCCGCATGCACCGGCATTTTGGAGCCAATGTGTTTCTTGGGGGGCCACACTTGGTCCCGGATGAGATTGTGTTCAAAGAGGATGATGGCGAGTTTTTCTTCACCGTGGAAAGACCTGAGACATCGCACTGACCCTCCACGCATCGGCCAAAACGCTAGGTTCGAATTACTTTGGGTTTTGAACTGTCCTTGGGAGGCAGGCTTTTGCCTCACGCCAACCCAAGGGCACTCTTGCGTTCGTCAATAGCACGTCGGATCAATTCAAGGACCCGGGGGTTTTCGCACTCTTCAACCGAACGCAGTTTGATGTGCCGCATCTTGGCTCCGGTACCTTCCAGCAAGGTGTGTGGGTCCGAGAGATTGACGCCATGGTAGAATCCCAAGTTCACCCACTTTCCGTGCGGACCGATGTAGCAATAACCTTCGCTCATCTTCTTGGGCCCGACACCAAAGGTCGCCCCACGGTCCCCCAATCGCACGACGATGCAGGTATCAGGGTGGAGCGATAGCAAAAGTTCCTTCAGGCGAAGGGTAACCGGGCGCAAGGGTTCTGGTGTCATATCCATAATATCTTTGAAGTGACCGAACGTCGGGTCTGGCATATGTTCTTCCTCTCTGCAGCAGGGCTTTCGGAGCAAAGGCTGAACTCGGGAAACGGCTTCGAAAACTGGAACAGTACAAGCCTGAAAGACGCAGCACCGGCTCTGGCCGTCCGGAGCTGCTGTTTCTGACAGGTTCAGTCAAAGCTTGCTGCGAGAGTATAAGAGCATTGCAAGTAATTTGGCGATGGGGCGGCGCCGCAAACTCTCAAGTCCAGCAAGTTTCGGCCAGTTTATTCTGGCTCGAAGCGAAACCCGTTTCGGTCGCGGACAACCTTGCCAGTCCCCGGGAACGCAAAGTGGGTGGCCGCAATGGTTACGTTTTGACCGGCACATTCCTCAAAAAGCGCGCGTCGGGTTGCAACAGCCTGCTGCGCATCCCCATCCAACGCGTAGGATATCTCGGGATGGGCAAATTGGAGAGCCTCGCTGATAACCGCATCACCGATGATCAGCAGTGTATCGTTCCCCACAGAAACGCGTACGCCCATGTGGCCAGGTGTATGGCCAGGAAGCGGTTCGAGGACGAGGCCAGGAGCCAGTTTACTGACACCGTCGTGCAGCACTACCCGATCGGCAAAACCATCCGCCACCTGCTGAATCATCGTGATCATTGGGCGCCGATCCTCGGGAACAGCATCGACCAACCCCTCTTGCGTCCAGAACTCCCATTCGACGCGGGCGACATGTATCTTCGCATCCGGGAACACCTGCGGGTCGGCCAACCCTCCGATATGATCTGCGTGCATGTGGGTCAGCACGATGTCTGTCGGTTCTTCAGTCTTGAGGTCCTGCCATGCTTGCCCTGTTGAAGGGAACATTTGCTTCAGTGCCTCCGCAGAACCCGTGTCGACAAGGATCCGTCTGTCACCGGACCTGATGAACCAGACGTTTGCACCAATCGTCACGGTCTCCCCAAGACCATCGGCAACACTATCCGGGACATTTGAAAAGTATCCGGCGGGAAGTGTGAAACTGCCATCATTCAGGACAGTCAGTTGCGTTTCACCTAAATTTAGCTGGTGTGTTTCAATGGTCATGTGCGTCTCCTTATTTCCGATAATTCGGATATGGCCCATGACCCGGGCACCCGCTATTGTCGCATATGACAATAACTTAATCGATTGCGCCAAATGCCCGATACACCCTCCCCCGTTATCCTGGCCTACCCGGGAGCCTTACACTCCGCTGTACTTGGTCTGTCCGACATTTTGACCTTTGCGGGCATGACACCGAACATTGTCTCCGAGCCTGGACAAAAACCGCAAGCTGCAAGTGCGATCATTCTACCACCTGCTCAAAGCAGCCCTGACCCTACCAGCACGCCATGGATCGTCGATTGGCTCAAAACTAGCGCGGAGAAAGGCGTTTTGATCTGTACAGCTTGTGTCGGTGTCACCTGGGTTGCCGCCGCAGGGATCGATGCCGGGCGTCCCGTCACAACGCACTGGGGTGCGGGGCCAGACATAAAGCGCAAGTGGCCGAAGCTGAACCTCGATACAGACAGATTGATTATCGAGTATTCCGACCTCGTCTCAGCAGGCGGGCTTATGGCTTGGATTGACTTGGCCTTGATCGTGATTGAACGGCATTTGGGACATCAAGCGATGCTTGCAACCGCCCGGCATTTTGTGGTGGATCCAGGTCGCCGCGATCAGAGACGATTTCAGCGTTTTCAGCCCGATATGGATCATGGAGATTCGAAAATTCTGCGTGCGCAACAACTCATTGAAACAGGCATTGCGCGCCAACTCAGGGTCACCGAACTGGCGGGAGTCATTGGCCTGTCGCCTCGATCCTTCCAACGTAACTTCAAAGCCGTCACTGGCTTCAGTTTCAGCGATTATGTGCAAAAACTCCGGATCGAACAGGCAAAGACCTTGCTGGCTGACACGCGCCGCAGCGTTGCTGAAGTCGCCAGTGATGTTGGGTATAGCGACGTGCCAGGCTTCCATCGTGTGTTTCTGAAGATCACTGGGCTGCCACCGTCTGCATTTCGCAAATCCGTGAATGGCTGATTTGTAGCAGGCATACCCATCGCTCACTTCAAAGCCTGGGCGAACCGACAGCACTGGATCTTTTTTTCGGGTACACGTATCTGCAAGAGACGAGCATTCATCCGATGCTGAACACTCAACCTTGGTCCAAAGATGAAACGCAGCTATGTGAACGACGTGTTGAGAGAAGGCGACGCCATTATGCGCAGCTTCTCGCAGATCTTGCCCCCTTTTGCCTATTGGTCACCTGAGAAAATCCGAACGGATGAGGCGGCGCATATACGCGAACGCGGGCTTGGTTGGGACATAACAGATTATGGCCAGGGCACGTTCGACGATCTTGGGCTGTTTCTGTTTACAACGCGAAACGGACTTCTGAGCGACCTTCAGAGCGGTCGCGGGATGCTATACGCTGAAAAGATCATGATCAGCCGAGAGAACCAGCTCTCGCCGATGCATCGACACGTTACAAAGACCGAAGACATCATAAACGCTGGTGGCGGCGAGTTGGTTGTGGAGCTTTTTGGCTCGGCTGACGATGGGTCAATCGATCGACACAGCACCGTCACCGTCCCAAGCGACGGGGTCGACACAACGCTGAATGCTGGAGAAAAATTGCGACTGGCTCCGGGTCAAAGCGTAACACTGGTTCCTGGCGTCTGGCATGCCTTCTGGGCGGAGGCCGGCGATTGCCTTATTCGCGAGGTTTCGACTGTGAATGACGATCGCACCGACAACGTGTTCGAAGACGATATCGGCCGTTTCTCTGATATCGAAGAAGATGAAGCACCTCTGCATCTTCTGGTATCAGACTACTAAATCAGGTCTGACGTGATTTCATGCTGGACGCTCTCGCGGCGAGTTCGACCGGCAAAAGGTCAGTTGGGTCCTGCGAAACCGTGCCTTCGATCATGTCCAACAACCGTTTTGCGGTCAAAGATCCGAATTGGCGGACATCGCATCGGATTGTGGACAAAGGTGGATAGGCAAGCCGCGCTTCTTCGATGTCATCGAAGCCTATGATAAAGAAGTCCGTCCCGGGTGTGCGGCCAGCCTCGGTCAGACCAGCATACATACCCAACGCCACCAGATCGTTGAAACAGATGGCTGCGTTAATCTCGGGAGCGTTCTTCAAAAGATCCTTTGCCATCTCTCGCCCAAACGCACGCGTCGACGGCCCATGGCAAACAACGGTCTCTAGGCCTGTCGCGCGCATCTCAGACAGATAGCCTGACATCCGCTCCGCAGTGATCTCGCGACCCTCCAAACCGCCGACAAACGCAATGTTGGTGAAGCCCTGCTCCAACAGATGTTGGGCCGCCATGACGCTACCCGACGCATAATCATGACTGAAAAACGGCAGAGGCGGCGCCGTCGTTGGCACGCGCCGGAGAACCTGAAGCGCAGGCAATGCCGCGCGCGCAATTGCCTGAAACCCGTCATGCACGTCACCGTAGCAGGGCGAGATAACCAAACCGGCCACATCATGTTCCAACATGGATTGGATCGTTTGGTTCTGGATGCGGGGGTCTTCGTCGCAATTGGCGATGACGGTTGCGAACCCCCGATCAGCCAGCGCCATCTGCACCGACGCCGCGAATTCGGTAAAGAACGGGTTCCGCAAATCATTGATGATCAGACCGATCAGCCCGGTCCCTGATCCACGCAGCGTCGCTGCCGCGCGATTGCGCACATACCCCAACGCGGCCATGGAGGCATGTACCGTTTCCCGCGTCTCTTTCTTGACGAGCGGAGATTTTCGCAGAACAAGCGATACAGTCGATTTCGATACCTGCGCATGGGCTGCGACATCGTTAATCGTGGGGCGCTTGTCGGACACGATCAATCTATCCCGTGCAGGTTCAAAAGCAGCTTCATTCTGTTCCTCGCCAGATCCGGTTCAGCCAATAGACCTGCGGCGTCGGCAAGTCGGAAGACTTCGGCATAATGTGTGATTTCCCGGCTCGCCTGGAAACCTTGCGGCATAATGAAATGGCTTTGCCCGCCATTCAGCCACGCGAGAAAAGCAATGCCGGCCTTGTAGTATTGAGTTGGTGCTTTGAAGATCTCCCGGCTGAGTGGCACCGTCGGGCCAAGAAGCGCGTGGAACGTCTCTGTGTCGCCTAAGGCAAGCGCCTCCAGCCCCTGAGCAGCTGCGGGTGCGATCGCCGCAAAGATCCCTAGCAAGGCGTGTGAGTACCGCGTTCCGTCGCCTTCAATAAGTGCGGCATAGTTGAAGTCGTCGCCCGTGTAGAGCCGAACGCCCTCGGGCAAGCGGGCACGGAAGGCTTCTTCGCGCGATTGTTCCAGCAGGCTGATCTTGATCCCATCGATCTTGGGCGCATGTGCTTTAATGATCGCGAGAACCGCGTCGGCGGCCGCATCCAGATCATCGTGGCCCCAATAGCCTTTCAGTGCCGGATCAAACATGTCGCCCAGCCAATGAAGAATGATCGGTTCGGCAGCGCTTTCAATAAGCTTGCTATAGACCTCAGAGTAAAACTCTGGGCCCGATCCATTGGCTGCCATGGCCCGACTGGCCATAATGATGATCTGACCTCCGGCGGCTTCGATTGCCTCCATCTGTTCGGAATAGGCTGCAACCAGCGCATCCGCAGTCGTTAGATCATCGATGGCGACTTGATCAGTACCTGCGCCACAAGCCACGCGGGGTTTCAACGGATGCGCTTTGGCCTCAACCATCGTGCGTTCGATCAACTCCTTCGCGGTCAACCAATCCACGCCCATGCCACGTTGAGCTGTGTCCATCGCTTCCGCCAGCCCCAGCCCCTGATCCCAAAGGGTGTGGCGAAACCGCAGCGTATTCTCCCAATCCACGGCAGGCCGGCCTTGCCAGGGGTCACGTTCGGCCACCGGATCAGAGACGACATGGGCAGCGGCAAAGGCGGTCCGGTTGAAAGGCGTCTTTGGCGCGCGGGGCACAAGCGGCGTCCCGATCAACGCGTAGGGCTCTAACGTTCCACCATAGGTCGGTAAGGTCAGCATCGGGGCCTCCGTCAGGTCGGATCAAAGGGGATGTCGAGGACGAGGATGCCGTCAATGCCGCCAACAGCGTTCTCGACCAATTGCGCGCCAAGCGTCTTGTGGCGCGGATTGTCCGCGTAGTCCCGCAGCGCGTCCCAATCATCAAAATCAATACTGAAGCCATGCATATAGCCGCGCTCGATCTGTTCGGGGCTTTCGGAACGCCCACCGGCGAAAGCTGTCGCGCCAGACAAGCTGTCCGTGACCGCGGCAAGGCCGCTATAGATGTCAGATATCTTTGCCTCGGGTGTGCCCGGTTTGAATTTGGTCAGAACAATGTGACGTATCATGTCGCTATCCCATGGTCTTGGCGGATCATGTCGGCGGCCTTTTCGCCAATCATGATCGCGGCCGCGTTTGTGTTCGAAGAAATGACGGTCGGCATGATCGAATTGTCGACAACACGCAGCCCGGAGATGCCGTTGAACCGCAGGCGCACGTCGACCACGGCGGCGGCATCCGAACCCATTCGACAGGTTCCAGCGCAATGGTGGGAGGTTTTCGAATGTTCACAGATGAAGTCGAAATAGTCGTCGTCGGTCTTAACCCCGGGCCCGGGCAACCGCTCTGCATGAATGAAGGGTTTCAGGGCGTCTTGTGACAGGATTTCCTGAGTCAGTTTCAGACCCCGGATCGACATCTCGCGATCCTGAGGATCTTGCAGATAGTTTGGATCGATCAAGGGCGCCTTCTTTGGGTCGCTGCTTTTCAAGCGAACGGTCCCGCGTGACCGTGGACGCAAGTAGCAGGAATTGAGCGTCACGCCCCCTTGTGGCATCGCCTCGACCCCTTTTTCGATGCCGGTGCCAAGGCCCAGATGAAACTGCAGATCCGGAGACCGCGCGGCGGGGTCCGCATACCAGAAGCCACCGGTTTCAAAGAGGCTTGATGCCACGGGGCCTTTTCTTGTCAGTAGGTATTGAAGACCCGCCAGAGCCGAAAGATGTGGTTTCGCATAGCGGTCATAGGTGTAGGGGCCTGAAACCTCGCAGATACAATACAGATCCAGATGATCCTGCAGGTTCTCACCCACTTGCGGCTGGTCACAGACGACATCGATCCCAAGATCCGTCAAATGATCGGCTGGTCCGATCCCGGAAAGCTGCAGAAGGCGCGGCGATCCGATTGCGCCCGAAGACAGGATGACTTCGGCCCGGGCCATGATCTGAGTGCCATCGCGTAGGGTGACACCCTTGGCGCTGCCCTTTTCGACGATGATGCGGGCCACCTCTACGCCCAACCGACGGGTGAGGTTGGGGCGTCCAAGGTTCGGCGCCAGATACGCCATCGCCGCAGAGGATCGGCGCGCGTTGCGCTGGGTGAGCTGATAATACGCAGCTCCGTCCTGCTGCTCTCCATTCACATCCTCGTTGCGTGGAATACCGGCTTGCTGCGCCGCTTCGAAATAGGCTTCACAGATCGGCAGCGGTGAGATTGGCTGGGATACACCCAACGGACCGCCCTGCCCGTGGTATTCATTGTTGTAGGTGTCGTTGTCTTCGGCCTTGCGGAAATACGGGAGCACGTCCGCATAAGACCATCCCTCGCACCCCATCTGTCGCCATTCATCGTAATCGAGCGCATTGCCGCGGGTATAGATCTGCGCGTTGATGGCCGACCCGCCACCGATGACTTTCGCTTGAGTGTAGTTGAAGACCCGGTTCTTCATGTGGCGCTGAGGCACCGTCTCCCATCCCCAAGCACCGATGCCTTTGGTCATTTTGGCGAAACCGGCCGGTAGATGATAAAGCGGGTTGCGGTCTCCACCGCCGGCTTCAAGCAGGCAGACCTGTGTCGCCGGATCCTCTGACAGACGGGCGGCCAGCACACATCCAGCAGATCCGCCACCGATAATGATGAAATCGTATTCTTCGGCCATGTCGCCCCCTCTACAGCCGCTGAATGCTCAGGCCGCCATCGACGGGAATGACGGCGCCTGTGGCGTAGGCCATCTGTCCATTGGCCAAAGCTTGAACGACACCGCCGATATCCGCAGGTTGCCCCCATCGGCGAGCCGGGACGAGCCCATCCTTGATCAACCCGTCGTATCGATCACGCACCCCTGCCGTCATGTCGGTTTCAATGATGCCCGGGCGCAGTTCAAAGACGCCGATGCCTTCTTCTGCCAATCGCACGGCATAAAGTTGGCTCATCATCGATGCGGCGGCTTTGGAGATGCAGTAATCCGCCCGCTCCACGGACACCATGTCGGCGCTCACGGAGGTTACGAAGAGGATCGAACGATAGACGTCACTTGGTCCCACACACATGCGTTTTGCAGTTTCTTGTGCAAGGAAAAACCCGCCTTTTAGGTTGATTGCCAGAACCCGTTCCAGGTTATCGGGGGTGAGCTCCAGCATGTCACCGCGGACGGGTGACGGGATACCAGCGTTTGAGACCAGAGTTGTTACTGGGCCAATTCGCTCTTCGATCGCGTCAAGAAGCGCGCTCTCTGAGCCGGTCACGCTTAGGTCGAGTTGGAAATACTCCGCAGCAGACCCAAGTCGCCCTATGGCGTTCCGCACTTCTGAATCGTCGGGGGCTTTCTCGGCCGCGAGTGCCAGTTGAAACCCCGCGTCTTTCAAAGCCTGCGCGATGCCAAGGCCAATGCCCCTTTGTCCGCCCGTGATGAGTGCGACTTTGGTCATGCTGCAAGATCCCGCGACTTGATATGGTCGGCCACACGCAGCGCCTGCGCGGCAATGGTCAACGCAGGGTTCACAGCAGCCGAATTGGGAAGAAAGCTAGCATCCACCACGAAGAGATTTTGGTGATCATGAGCCCTGCACCAAATGTCGAGCGCGCTGGTGGCCGGGTCGACGCCAAACCGTATCGTACCGCACTGATGGGACGGCACGGTGCGATCAAATGCCCGAGACACCGCGATCGGCCAACCCGCTTTTCGCAAGAGCGTTTTGAATCGCTTCACGAGGTGCAGATGCGCGTCCCAGTTGGACCGCTTCCAATCCAGAACAATCCGATCCGCCTTGAGCGTTACCCGACTTTCGGGGTTAGGCAGGTCCTCACTCATGACGTACCAGTCAACGGAGCGTTCCGCGATCCATCGCGTTACTGGATGCGGAAGGCGCACCTGGCTGGCAAGGATTGTCGGCGTGATTTTTCCAAGCAGTTGAATGTTGCCCAAGGGAGCATCCTTTGGCCCACCGGAGAGGTAGTAATCATTGAAGTACAACGTCTTCTGATAGATCGATGTGTTCCGGCGCAGCGGATGCAATGACATCACTGCATGGGTGTTATGATTCATGAAATTGCGCCCGACCTGATCAGACCGGTTGGCCAGTCCCGTGGGGTGGTTTTCATTTGCAGAACGCAACAAAAGCGCGGCTGAATTGACCGCCCCGGCAGAAAGAATGACTACCTTGGCGCCTGCCCGGCGTGTCTGTCCCTGTTGTAGGTATTCGACCGCTTCGATCTTCCCATCCGGCGCGGCAATCAGTTTGGACACGGTGCAACCCGTTTCCAATCGAACCGTGTTGTATTTCAAGGCTGATGAGAGGCCCACGCTCTCAGCATCCTTTTTGCCATTCCCGGTATTTGGATGTGCGTCCCAACCTGTCTCCCCGCCAGCAAGCCAAGCATCGATGTCTACTCCGAGGGGGAGATGTGCAGGCGTGAGCCCCTGCTTCGACAGTCTTGAAGCTGCGTCGGCAATGACGGGTTCGTGGGGCACAGGCGGAAAGTCATACTGACCGGAATGTGCAGGTTCCGTCGGATCTTCTCCCAGCGCTGCACGTACTTCGTAGAGCGTCTCAGCCTTTTGATACCAGGGTTCGAACTGTTCATATGTGATCGGCCAGGCGGGCGAAACACCGCCCAGATGTTTCAGTTCACCAAAATCCTCAGCCCGATAGCGAAAGAGCACTGCGCCGTAAAATTTTGAGTTTCCTCCGACACATGCGTAGTTTCCCGGGTTGAAGGAATTGCCAACTGGATCGTTCCAATTTTCGTCGCTGCGAAAGGCGCCTTCGTGGAATATCGCTCGGGCGTCGCGCGTCGCAGGCGTATCCCTGATCCGCTCCCCCCGCTCTAGAATGGTGATGCGCACGCCGGTCGGCGCCAAGGCAGCCGCCGTCGTCGCACCGCCCATGCCAGAGCCGATAATCAGAACGTCTGTTTCCATCCTAAACGATCCGGTTTTCCGATTTCGGATCAAAGGCCACGGCCTTTTCCATATTGATGGCAAACGTCGTGGTTTTGCCGGGCGCAACATCCGCATCCGATCGCATCCGGCCGACGCATTCCGCGCCACCAATCGTCGTGGTGACAAATGTGTCCGACCCGGCAGGCTCGGTCACCGTTACAGTATTTTCAACCTGCTCCACATGAGTGGACCGCTGGTCCGCCCCATCGATATCGGTCAGCGCTTCGGGCCGAATGCCCAGTTTGACCGTTTGACCGTCGAATGACTTCAAGACTGTGCTGGGCGCGTGGAAGGTCAGGCTGATCTTTTCGCCTTTGTCGTTGGTTGTGTCCGCATAGACTGCGTTTCCGTCGACACGCACTTTTACATCGATCAGGTTCATCGATGGCGAGCCCATGAACGTGGCCACAAACAAGTTCGCGGGCGTGTCATAGATCTCTTTCGGGCTGCCAAGCTGCTGCACATACCCGCCATTCATCACGGCAATACGCGTTGACAGCGTCATCGCTTCGATCTGGTCATGCGTCACATAGACAATCGTGGTGCCAAGGTTCTGGTGTAGCTTCTTAATCTCTGTCCGCATGTCCACACGAAGCTTCGCGTCGAGGTTCGACAAAGGTTCATCAAAGAGAAACACATCCGGGTCCCGCACCAATGCCCGTCCCATGGCCACACGCTGCCGTTGTCCTCCGGACAGTTGACCAGGTTTACGGTCGAGCAATTGTTCGATCTGTAAAAGCTGTGCGACGTCGGCCATCGCTTTATCGCGCTCAGGCTTCGCGACGCCGTGCATTTCGAGCCCGAAGGTTATGTTCTGACCGACGGTCATGTTTGGGTAGAGCGCGTAGGATTGGAACACCATCGCAATGTTTCGCTTGGACGGGTGCACCCCGTTCATCGGCGCACCTTTGATCGAAATGGTGCCGCTGGTGATGTCTTCGAGCCCGGCAATCATGTTCAGAAGGGTCGATTTCCCGCAGCCGGATGGCCCGACGAGGACAAGAAATTCCCCCTCCTCGACCGAGATGTCGACCTTGTGCAGAACCTCGACGGCTCCGTAGGACTTGGTTGCGTTATCGATATCAAGAAAGCCCATGGACTTATCCTTTCACGGAGCCAGCCATGAGACCGCGCACGAAATAGCGGCCAGCGACGATGTAGACGAGCAAAGTTGGCAGGGCGGCAAGGATCGCGCCTGCGAAGTGGACGTTATATTCCTTCACCCCGGTGGAGGATTGGACGAGGTTGTTGAGGGCAACTGTCATGGGGGCAGCGCCACCGCTAGCGAAGGACGCGCCGAACAAGAAGTCATTCCAGATGTTAGTGAACTGCCAGATCACACAGACTACGGCGATTGGCCCGGAAGACGGCAATAGAATGCGCCAGAAGATCTGGAAGAAACCTGCGCCGTCGATTTGCGCCGCCCGTACCAGTTCGGTCGGGAAGACCGCGTAGTAATTGCGGAAATAGAGGGTCGAAAACCCGATGCCATAGACCACATGCACCAGCACCAGACCTGCAGTGGATCCGGCCAAGCCCAGGAAACCAAGAACCGTCGCCATGGGGATCAGAACGATCTGGAACGGTATGAAACAGGCGAACAGCATCAACCCAAACAGGATTGTATCATAGCGGAAGCGCCACTTGGTCAGCACGTATCCGTTTAGCGCGCCAAGAACTGTCGAGATCGCGACCGCAGGTACGACCATCGAAATGGAGTTCCAGAAATACGGCCGAAGTCCGGTTGGTTCGACACCGATTTGCGCGGTAGACCAAGCCTTTTTCCAAGGCTCAACTGTCCAGACCTCCGGCAGGGACATCATACCGCCACCGGTGATTTCAGAAAGGGGTTTCACGGAATTCACAAGCATCACGTAAAGCGGCAGCATGTAGAACAGCGCGAAAAGCAGCAGAACAAGGTAAATCAGAGTGCGGGTGATCCGGCCCATGCGGATCGCACTGTCTTGCGTCGCAATGGCCATCACTTCTTCTCCTTCAGTTCTGAATAGAGATACGGGATCATGATCGCGGCGATGGTCATCAACATGATTACGGCCGAGGACGCCCCGATACCCATCTGGTTTCGACTAAAGGTGTAAGAATACATGAACGTCGCGGGGAGCTCTGTCGCCCTGCCCGGACCGCCGCCCGTCATCGCGATGACGAGGTCGAAGGTTTTGATCGCAAGGTGCGCAAGGATCACAAATGCCGACAGGAATGCGGGTCGTAATTGCGGGATGATGATCCGGCGATACAGGTTCCAGTTCGACGCGCCGTCCATCTGAGCGGCTTTGAGAATTTCGTTATCAATTCCCCTCAAACCCGCGAGGAACATTGCCATGACGAACCCGCTGGTTTGCCAGACCGCAGCGACAACGACCGTGTAAATCGCGAAATCACGGTTCTTTATCCAATCAA
>CAYODE010000015.1:0-38038 GCA_964402685.1 uncultured Aestuariivita sp.
GGGCACGCCAGCCGACGCTGTGACAGACCTATTGGATCTGATGGATCTGGTTTGCGTAATGACCGTGAACCCCGGTTTTGGCGGACAGAAGTTTATCGACATGACAGCCAAGGTGAAAAAACTGCGCGCGATGATTGGTGACCGTCCCATTCACATCGAAATTGACGGCGGTGTGGATCCTAAAACCGCGCCTCAACTTGCACAGGCGGGCGCGGACGTTCTGGTCGCAGGTTCTGCCGTGTTCCGCGGTGGTTCGGTCAGCCAGCCAGAAGTTTATGGGCAAAACATTCGTGCCATCCGCGAGGCCGCGCAGGGCGTCTATGTCTGACGCCATTTGGAGGGCGGTACTGGTTGGCGAAACGACGCTTAGCGTCTGGTCGATCACGGAAGACGGGAGACCACCACCTTTTGAGACGCTGCCTATCGAAGCGCTAGGCGAAATCCCCGGACCGATCGTCGCCGCCGGTTTGGATGTGTCCGCCCGCAGCGTGCCCAGCAAACCGCTTGTTTCTACAACCCACGCTGCTGGGATGCCCCAAGTCGCAGCCATTCCGATACTCCGGCAGGACAGTCCCGCAGCAGTAACGCGCGGGGCGGAAACGGCGATCGCGGGCTATCTGCAAAACAGTCCAAGCTTCGACGGAGTGTTGCTGATCGTTGGGGAAGAGACGTGTTGGGCGCACGTCTCGGCCGAGGAAGTTGTCAGTTTCCAAACATTCCTCACGTCCCGGATCGCGCGATCTTTGGATGCGTCAGGTCCATCACCGGGAGAAGCTTTTGAAACTGCTTTGAGTGAAACACTTTCGCGACCGGATCGATTGGCACAACATTTATCCAGCGCGCGCGCTGCAAACACCGGGCAAATCTGGGCACATTTGATCGGGGCTGAAATAGCATCAGCCAAACCCTATTGGCTTGGTCAACGTGTTGTCGTTTTGGCCGATGGACAAGACGGTGCCCAGTACATCAGGGCATTAGACCTGCAAGGGGCGATGGTAGAGAGTGAAGAGCTTACGCCAGCGTACCTCGCGGGGTTCAAGGCCGCTTGGAACCTGGCTGCCGATCAGCCGTCCAACTGATCAGCGAACGCATCCAAAAGCTTGTGTTTCAGGATCTTGCCAGTCGGCGCCGCGGGCAGACTATTGGCCAGAATGATCTGGCTCGGACGTTTATATCCGGTTAACCGCTCGGCCACGAAAGCGCGCAGCGCATCCGCCGTCACATCCGCATCATCCGGGACCTGGCAAAAGGCCAGAACCTTTTCATCCCCATCGACCATCCGACCGATGACTGCGGCTTGGATAACCTGAGGGTGGTCATTCAACGCCGCTTCGACCTCTGGCGGGTACACATTGAACCCACCGTGAATAATCAGCTCTTTGGATCGCCCCAAGATGTGCAGTCGGCCCGCTTCGTCCAAACAGCCCAGATCGCCCGTATGCAGCCATCCGTCTGAATCTATGGCCTTTTGGGTTTCTGTCGGATTGCGGAAATAGCCTTTCATGACATGTGGACCGCGCACCAAAACTTCCCCGGATCCATCGCCGCCACCTTCGACGGTTTCGTCAATACGCAACTCTACGCCGGGTAATGGGGGGCCGGTCGAGATGTCAGGATCGCCAATCTTGCTTTGTGTGATCGACACTCCTGCGGTGGTCTCGGTCATGCCGTATCCATTTTGCAAAGCTACGCCATAGAACGCCTCGGCCTGTCGTTTCCACGTCGGGTCAAGTGGTGCAGCACCAGAGGACACATAGCGCAAAGTATCGCTGGGCAGCCGATCAAAACCTTGCTCGCGCGTGTATTGCATCAGAAGGGCGTGCATCTGAGGGACCGCAGACAGAAGTGTCACACCGCTGGTCAAAGCCGCATACAACCGATCCGCAGAAAAGCGTGGTTCAAACCTGATAGATGCGCCTGTATGCGCGGCGGCAGTCACAACAGACGCCAAGCCGAACACATGAGAGATTGGCAAAACACCGTAAATCACGTCGCTTGCCGTCATCTCACGTAGCGTGGCAGACGCTTTTCCGCCGAAAAGCAGATTGCTATGGGTCAGCATGACGCCTTTGGGATCACCGGTTGTACCGGTTGTGTAAAGCACGACCGCGACATCGCCGCTCCCATTGGGATCGCTGGGACGGCGGACCAAATCAAGTGTTCCAAAGCGACCATCGATGGTGTGGGCACCAAGTCGCTCTGCATGGCGGGCTGCATCCTGTGACACCTTGGACGTCATCAAAATCGCTGCCGGTGTCGCATGCGCAACCACCCGATCAACCTCGGCAGCAGTTTGCCTGGCGTTGAATGGGATCACTCCCGCGCCAAGGCGCGAACAAGCGAAAAGCGCTGCAATCGCCGCGGCGCAGTTTTCGGTTAAGAGTAAGACACGATCGCCTGTGCTGACGCCTTCTTCACGCAGTTTGGCCTCAACGTCCGAGATTGCCTCGATCAGATCTGCCCAACTCCACTGGGCGCCTGTTGTATCGCTCACCGCGGGGGCGTCTGGCCGGATCTCCGCCTGCAATTCTGGCAAATGATGCCAGAGGGTCGTCATTCGGCTGCCTTTTGCTGCACCACACCGTCCAGGCGACCCAGCGCGTGAAGTGCTTCGGCTTCAAGCCGCGAGACGATGTCGGCCATGGGCTCGATCCTGTCCGTTAGACCAAGAGAGTGCCCGGCGGAGAGCATTCCTTTCGACACATCCCCGGTTTCATATGCCTTGCGCCCAATCTTTCCGGACACCAACGGCATGAGTTCCTGAATGGTGACAGCCGGGTTTTCCTGTTCCATCCGCGTAACCTCACGCGTGGTGTCATTGGCCAGGGTGCGGATCGTGTTGCGCACCGACGACATGGTCAGCGCAGTATCACGTTCCGTCGCGTCGACGAGGGCCTGTTTGTACCCCTCATGTGCGTTGAGTTCTTCCGATACCAGAAGCCTTGTGCCGATCACGACACCTGCGGCCCCCATGGCCATCGCCGCAACAAGTTGAGAACCATGGCCAACGCCGCCACCAATGAGGAACGGAATGTCGAGATCGCGCCCGGCCATCGCGGCGTTTACGAATGATCCGATCATATCCATACCGGGATGACCACCGCACTCGGCGCCCACGATCGACACTATGTCAACGCCCACACTCTGCGCTTTGACCGCATAACGCACAGCCGGAACCTTGTGGATGACCGTCAGGCCAAGATCCTTGAGAAGCGGGATATAGGGTTCAGGGTTGCGACCGGATGTTTCGATGACCGTGACACCTTCGTCTGCGATCAGGCGAAAGATGTCTTCCGTCTGCTCCCCGGGAACAAGTTTGGGCAGCATTGAGACGTTGACGCCAAAGGGAAGCCCCCCGCAATTGAAGCGTGCTTTCCGGATTTGAGCGCGGAGGTCGGATTGCTCTGGGAAGCTGGCCGCAGTGATAAAGCCCATAATGCCGGACTTGGCAGCCGCGGTGACGTAATCTGCATCCGCGAGCCATTGCAGACCGCCCGCCAGAATAGGCAAACGGATGCCAAGCCGCTCTGTCAGCGGGGTATTCCAGAGATAACTCATTGCCCAAACCTCGGTGCGCGCTTTTCCAGAAAGGCCGCGATACCCTCAGCGGCTTCAGGTCCTCCGGCGGCTGAGGCCATTCCGTCCCTCTCGGCGTCAAGTTGAACGGCCTCGTCCGTTTCGTAGGCATCGCTGACCAAGCGCCGAATGGTCGACTGCGCCATGCGTGGACCTTGCGCCAACGCATCGGCCAAAGCGTTCGCGGTCTGATCGACCTCTTCGCCGGGAACAACTGCATTGATTGCCCCCAAGGTGAGCATGCGTTCCGCGGTCACTGGGCGCGCGAGCAAGCACATCTCCATCGCCAGTGAGCGCGGCAGCAATCGCGCAAGCGATGCCGTCAGACCAGCGTCCGGCACTAGACCGGCTTTGACATAGGCAGCCGTGAACTTGGCACCTTCCGCCGCGACGATGAGATCGCAGGCAAGCGCAAGGGACGCCCCTGCCCCGGCAGCCCCGCCTTCGACCGCGGCAATCACCGGCACCGGGCTGTCCCTGATACCGCGGACGAGGTCGTGCAGTTCATCCACCTTGTCGCGCCGCTCTGGCTCAGAAAGATCACGTCGAGCGATCAGCACGTTCAGATCGCCGCCCGCGCAGAAAAATCCACCTTCAGCCGTCAGGATCACCGCGCGAATACGATCCTCTTGCGCCAACGCCAAGGCATCATTGATCGCGGCATAAAGGTCAGGTGACAATGCCCCGCGACGATCCACGTTCATGTTCACGACAACCGCGCGATCGCCGCGATCCTCCATTCGAGCCAAAGTCATGTTGTCCCCCTTGGCGTGATTTTGCGGAACACGCCCATTGCCGTTGCCACGACCCGGCCATCCGCAGCCGTCAGTTCCCCGTGGATATGCGCGATCTTGCGTCCGCCACCGGTGTAATGGCCCACGGCGGTGACCCGCTGGCCTTTGGCCGCTTCGGAGACAAACGAGATGTTCAGTTGCACCGTGACCAGCGGCGTCAGCGCATCCCCCTCGCCAAGCCGCATTGAGGCTGTAAAACCGCAGGCCGCGTCCAGAAGCATCGCGATAATCCCGCCATGCAGATGCCCGTTCCGATTGGTGTGCTGATCGCGCACGTCCAGCATGGCGCGCCCCTTGCCATCGGGTTGGCCTACATCCACGATGTAGTCGACGCTCATCTGCGCGCCGGATCCCCCGCGGATAATGCCATCCTCAGGCGGCGGAGAGCTCAATGAACCGCTCCAGATGATAATCCGCGTCTCCAAACCGGTGATCGGTCATCACGATGCGTTTGGCTATGTGCGCCAGTTCGTATTCCTGCGTCATCGCGATCCCACCATGCAGTTGGATCGATTCCTCGGCCACAAGGCGACCGACGCGGGAGACGAGATTGCGCGCGCCTGCTATGTTCAGATCGCGGGTGTCCGTTTCCAAAAAACCTGCCGCATTGATTACCGCAGAACGAGCCTGTTCCAACTCGATCAGCATCTCCGCCATGCGATGCTGGAGGGCTTGGAACGTGCCGATCGGACGACCGAATTGCTTTCGGGTGCCCAGGTATTCATTGGTCAGCGCGGTGGCAGACACCATCGCGCCCAACGCTTCAGCCGAGAGTGCAATATGAGCAAGGGCGAGCGTATCGCTCAGCGGCGTCCAACCCTGTCCGGCATCGCCCAAACGCGCAGAGGCTGGAACCCGCACATCATCCAGGGTGATCTCGGCAGCCCGACCGCCCGCCAGCATTGGATATCCGCGAAGGGTAATCCCGGCGGTATCCGAGGGAACCAAAAACAGCGAAATGCCGTCAATCGCATCCACTGCCCCACTTTCCCGGGCCGACACGATCAGATGACCTGCCGCTTCGGCGTTCACCACAACGGCCTTGCGCCCGTTTAGCACAATGTCGTCGCCATCCGCCTCCGCGGCGGCTTCCACATGGCTCAGATCATAGCGCGCGCCGGGCTCACCATGTGCAAGCGCCAGATGCGCGGCGCCGCCGATGACCTCTTCGACCAGATCATCATGACCTCCGACCTCGGCCAGAAGGCGACCACCCAGAATGGCCGTATCCAGAAACGGTTCCACCACGCCTGCGCGTCCCAGCTCTTCGAACACAACGGCGATGTCGAAGCCTCCGCCGCCGAAACCGCCCTGTTCCTCAGTAAACAAAGCACCAATCACGCCCAGCTCGGCCAGTTCGGTCCAGATCTCGGCGCTCATGCCGGTGTCGCTATCAAGAATTTTGTTTCGCGTTTCCGTGTCGTATTTCTCGCGCAGGTACCGCCGAAGCGTGTCCTGCAGCATCTGCCGTTCTTCGGTCAGATCGAAATTCATCGCGCGCCTCCCCCCATCATCGTTTTCGCGATGATGTTTTTCTGTACCTCGTTCGATCCACCGAAAATCGACAGTTTGCGATAGTTGAAATACTGCGCGGCCAGCGGGCCGGCATAGTCTGGTCCGACCGGCATGTTGTCACCCTCAACGCTTTCCGAGGGGAAAGGCATCGCGTAGGGTCCCACCGCGCGGCGGGCAAGATCGTTGATCTCCTGCCGGATGACGGTGCCTTTGACCTTGAGCATGGACGCTTCAATACCCGGTGCCTCTCCCGCAGCCGCCTTGGAGACAATCCGCAGGTTCGACGTAGCCAATGCGCGCAAATCAATCTCGACCTGGGCTATGCGCGCAGCGAAATGTGGGTTTTGGATCAATGGCTTACCATTGGCCTTTTCCGCTTTCGCGATACGCTTGACGCTGTCGAGGCCCGCCTGGGAAAAGCCCACGCCGGCGATGTTCGTCCGCTCATGCGTCAACAAGTACTTGGCATAGGTCCAGCCCTTGTTTTCTTCACCAACAAGGTTTTCGACAGGAACTTTCACATCGGTAAACCAGACCTCATTCACTTCATGGGTGCCGTCCAAAAGGATGATGGGGCGTACTTCGACACCGGGCGTGTTCATATCGATCAGCAGGAACGAAATCCCTTCCTGCTGCTTGGCCTGGGGATCTGTGCGCACAAGGCAGAAGATCCAATCGGCGTGTTGACCCAACGTGGTCCAGGTTTTCTGACCGTTCACGATGTAATGGTCGCCTTCGCGCACGGCTTTGGTTTTCAAACTGGCCAAATCCGAGCCAGCGCCGGGTTCAGAATATCCTTGGCACCACCAATCTGTGCCATCCAGTATGCGAGGCAAATAATGCTCTTGCTGTTCCTTGGACCCGAACTTCATCAACACAGGCGCCAGCATCGACAAGCCGAAGGGTACGATGCGCGGGGCGTTTGCTTTTGCTGCTTCTTCTTCAAAGATATGCCTTTGAACTGCATTCCATGCAGCTCCACCAAACTCCTTTGGCCAGTTCTGTGCCAGCCAGCCGCGTTCTTGGAGGATGGCATGCCAACGCTCCATGTCTTCTTTGGTCAGGGCTTCATCGCCCAGACGCACCTTGTCCGAAAGATCTTGTGGAAGATCGTTGGCCATGAACGATTGAACGTCTGCACGAAAGGCCTGCTCTTCAGAGGAATAGCTGAGGTCCATCACTGTCTCCTTAGCTGTATATTTCAAACAAGCCGGCAGCACCCATGCCGCCGCCGATACACATGGTCACAACACCCAGTTTGGCACCACGACGACGGCCTTCCAGCAAGAGGTGACCCGTCAAACGCGCGCCGGTCATACCAAAGGGGTGACCAATGGCGATGGAACCGCCGTTGACGTTGTATTTTTCCGGATCAATGCCAAGCCGGTCCCGGGAGTAAAGGCACTGCGACGCAAACGCCTCGTTCAGCTCCCAAAGGTCGATGTCGTCCACCTTCAGACCATGTCGCTCCAACAAACGTGGAACGGCGAAGACCGGACCGATACCCATCTCATCGGGTTCGCAACCAGCGACAGCAAAGCCTTTGAACGCGCCCAAAGGTTCGATGCCGCGTTTTTCCGCCTCGTCGCTTGCCATTACAACAAGCGCGGCCGCCCCATCTGAGAGTTGCGACGCATTGCCGGCAGTCACGAAATTTCCCGGGCCCCGAACAGGATCCAGCCCAGCGAGCCCTTCCAGCGTGGTGTTGGGCCTGTTGCATTCGTCGCGGTCCACAGTGACATGCATTTGAGAGATTTCGCCGGTTTCTTTGTCTTTGACTGCCATGGTCGTGTCCATCGGCACAATCTCATCCGCGAACTTTCCGGCGTCTTGCGCTGCCGCGATACGCTGTTGGCTCATCAAAGAAAACTCGTCCTGGTACTCGCGGCTCACACCATATCGATCCGCCACGATGTCGGCTGTTTCGATCATTGTCATGTAAATCGCAGGCTTATGCTCCTGGATCCAATCCTCGGGCACAGACTTGGTCTCGGGTTGCACCATGCTGATGCTTTCCACCCCGCCCGCCACCATAGGCCCCGCACCTTCTTGAGTGATGGCATTGGCCGCCAAGGCGACGGTTTGCAGACCCGAGGAACAGAACCGGTTCACCGTCATACCAGATGCTGTGATCGGCAACCCTGCTCGCGTTGCGATCTGTCGGGCGATGTTCTGGCCGGTGGCGCCTTCTGGAAACCCGCAGCCGATTGCCACGTCTTCAACTTCGCCAGGGTCGATACCGGCACGAGCCACGGCATGTTCCACCACGTGCCCACCCATCGTCGCACCATGTGTCATGTTGAATGATCCACGGAATGATTTTGCCAGCCCGGTCCGGGCGGTCGATACAATAACGGCTTCTTTCATCGGTCTCAGCCTTCCTTGTTCAAATCATCGAAGGAGCGGCCTTCGGCCACCAGTTTTTCAAGCAACGGCGCGGGCTGCCAGAAATAGTCATCTTCCTGTCCATACCGTTTGATATCCGCCAGCAGGTCCGGCAGGCCCTGCAAGTCCGCCCATTTCAGGGGGCCGCCGTGATAGCGTGGAAATCCGTAACCAAAGAGCAGGGTCATATCGACGTCCAGCGGCCGCCGTGCGATCCCCTCGCCGACCACCTTGGCCGCTTCATTGACCATCGCGGCCATGTAACGGCGCACGATCTCTTCATCCGAGAAGGTCTTGGGTGTGATCCCTTTCTCCGCACGTTCCGCGGAAATCAGGTCTGGCACGTCTGGATTTGGCGCTCGGGTACGCGACCCTTTCTCGTAGATGTAATAGCCCTTTCCGGTCTTCTGTCCGAAATGGCCATCTTCGCAAAGCTTGTCGGCATAGGACGCATCACGGGCGCGCGGATCCAAACCTTCGGCGCGTTTGCGTTTGCGGACCGCCCAACCGATATCCAGCCCGGCAAGATCGCTGACCGCAAACGGCCCCATTGCAAATCCGAACGCTTCCAACGCGTCGTCGATCTGATAGGGCGACGCCCCATCCAAAATCATGTGATCAGCCGCAGAACGGTACACTGCCAGAATGCGGTTGCCGATGAACCCGTCGCAGACGCCAGCGCGCACGCTGATCTTTTTCAGCGCCTTGCCCAGCGCAAAACCTGTGGCCACGACATCCGGCGCAGTCTTTTCGGCCACGACAACCTCGAGCAGCTTCATGACATGGGCGGGGGAGAAGAAGTGTAGGCCGATGACATCCTGCGGGCGGCTTGTGATTGCAGCGATTTCATCCACATTCAGGTATGAGGTATTTGTGGCTAGCACTGCGCCCGGTTTGCACACTGCGTCCAATTTGGTGAAAACGTCCTTTTTGACGCTCATCTCTTCAAAAACTGCTTCGATCACCAGATCAACATCACTCAGCGCATCGTATTCTGTCGCCAGTGTCAGGGCTGTCTCGGTCAGATGTGCGAACTGATCCTGAGAGATCTTTCCACGTTTGAATGCGCCTTGGAGGTTCCCGGCGATCCGGCCCTTGGCTGCTTCCGCGGCCTCGCTGGACATTTCGAGCATGGTAACGCTCAGGCCATTCAACAACGCGGCAGTTGCAATGCCCGCCCCCATCGTACCACCGCCGATAACTCCGATACTTGCCACAGGGCGCGGCGCGACGCCTTCTAGTTCCGGCAGTTTGCCTACAGCCCGTTCGCTAAAAAACGCATGGATCAGGCCCGCACGCTGATCCGTATTCATCAGCTCAAAGAACAACTCGCGCTCACGTTTCATGCCCTGATCAAAAGGCAGCTCCGCCGCTGCCTGGACGCCGCGCACGGCAACCGCCGGAGACAGTTGTCCCCGCGACTTTTTCAGAACGCCTTCGTAGACCGCATCGAAATCCATGCCTTTGGGATTTGCCATTTCGCTGATGGCGCGCCGCGCGGCACCGCTGTCCAACAACTCTCGCGAATATGCGAGCCCGATCTCACGCGGCGCTCCGTCGACAACGCGATCCAGAATGCCCAAGTCCAGCGCTTCCTTTGCACCGACCTGACGACCCGACGTGATCACCTCGATCGCCTTTTCAACACCAATCAGACGCGGCAGACGTTGCGTCCCACCCGCGCCAGGCATCACGCCAATCAACACTTCTGGCAAACCAACGCGCGCGGTTGGAACTCCAATGCGGTAGTGGCACCCTAAAGCGATTTCCAGACCACCGCCCAAAGCCGTTCCATGCAGTGCTGACACGACGATCAGTGGAGAGCTTTCCAACCGTGTGCAAACATCTGGCAACCATGGCTCAAGCGGCGTCTTTCCAAACTCTTTGATATCCGCGCCAGCAAAAAACGTACGGCCCTCACCGTAGACCAGGACCGCCTTTGCTCCGTCTTGTTCGGCACGTTCGATCCCGTCGATGAGACCTTGGCGAACGGCCTGACCCAACGCGTTCACAGGCGGATTGTTCGCGGCCAGTACCGCAATATCCCCAACCAGTTCATACTGAATGGCCTCGCTCATGGCCTCTCCTCCCTGATGTTAGCGCATTTGCTGCGCCGTTTGGGTACGCCGTTCGAGGGCCACCCCATTCTCCTTTTGTTTTGATAACCGGTAGTTGGGAGAGTCCGCAATTCTCGCGCAAAGCATGACAGCAAAACCTTGCGTCACTTGCAAAGCCGAGGGGCCAGAGAAAATTTCTTGACTGAACGATCAGTCAAGCGCCATCCTGTCGCAATGGGAGAGCCACAGCATCAAGATTCGCAGACCTCCGCCCGGGACCGCATCCTGGACGCGGCCGAAAACGTGTTTGCCGATGACGGCTTTTCAGGCGCGGGAATGAAAGCGATTGCGCAAAGAGCCGAAGTTGCACAAGGGCTGCTGCATTATCACTTCACGAACAAAGAAGGTCTCTATGCCGCCGTCATTGAAAGGCGGTCTGGCATCATTAACGCGGATCGGCTTGATCGGTTGGGGCGCGTTGATCTCACCGCGACCGGTGCGGTATCCGACATCCTGCGTGCTCTGATGGAACCACCTTTGGGACCCAAAGGCGGCGGCCGCGCCTATGCGCGTATTCTGGCGGGCCTAACTGTCGGGGATGCACGCGACGCAGAACTTGTTCGCTTGCATTATGACGAGACGGCCGCGCGCTTCATCGATGCTTTGCAAATCGCATTGCCAGACGGATCACGCGCCGCGATCAGCTGGGGATACAACCTGGCTATCGGTACGTTGGTTGCGGCCGTTTCAAACTCGGGCCGTCCAGAGCGGTTGGGCGGCACCGATCCCGCAGATACGAAACAGGACGACGTTGTTACAACGCTCACTACCTATGTCGAAGGTGGCATCCGCGCGCTTATTGCAAACGAGCCACCGCAATAGAACCGGCACCGCCGGATCCGTTCTTTTTTGGGAGGAAAAGACAAAATGAAACTGAAACACTTCGTTTTTGCCGGTGCGCTTTTTGCGACACCGATGGCCGCCATGGCGCAAGACTACAACGTCACCATCGCCGCCGGTCACCCCCCCGTTTTCCGCTGGGTTAAAATGATTTCGGATGTCTTTGTGCCCACGGTCACCGAACAGGTCGAAGCGGCCGGGCGCTCCATTTCTTTTTCCGAACAATATGGTGGATCACTTGCAAAAGTGGGGGAAGAGCTGGAAGCCGTCGAGGCTGGGCTAGCTGAAATCGGCACCTGCCAAGCGCTGTTCGATCCTGCGAAGTTGGCAGTGCAAAACGTGACCTACTACACACCGTTTACCACATCGGACCTAAGCAAGGTTTCGACCATCATCGATGATATGCATGCTAACCTGCCCGCGATGACGGAAGCCTATGGCGAGAATGGCGTCGTTTACCTGGGCGCGCCGATTGTGATCGACGACTACCTCTTGATGACAAACTTCCCGGTCAATTCACTTGCCGATCTCGACGGACGCAAGATTGCTGCCCCTGGGGCAGCAATCAACTGGCTGTCCGGCACAGGCGCGGTGGGTGTGTCGGGCAACTTGACCACCTATTACAACGAACTGAAGACGGGGGTGTATGACGGTGTGATCGTCTTTGCGTCTGCAGCGTTACCCGGCAAACTGTTCGAGGTTGCGCCCTACATTACCAAAGCAGGTCTGGGGGCACAGTACGCTGGTTCGCTGTGTGCAAATGCCGACTGGTACGATGGCCTTCCAAATGAGGCCAAGGCAGCGCTGCAAGCGGGTGCTGATGCCGCACAAGAATGGTATGTAGATCAGTTGGAAGCCGCAGTGTCCGCGTCCTTCGCAGCAATGGGCACCGCCGGCGCAACCATTCAAGACGCGCCCGACGGGATGCGTGACGCGTGGGCGGCTGGCATGGACAACGCTGCGCGAACTTGGGCCGATAGTTTGGACGCGCAAGGCAAACCCGCCTCAGAAGTGCTCTCAAGCTACATGGAGGCGATGCGAGAGGCAGGAGCCGCACCACTGCGTAACTGGGATACAGAGTAACCCAGTATGTCGGACACCTCTGACCCGCAGCAGGATCCTTTCCCGCTGCGGCTGCTGGACAGCGTCACACAAGGTTTGAACGTCGCGGGATCCACGTTGATCCTTCTGCTTATGATCTTGGTCGGCATTGATGTTGCGGGCCGGAACCTCGCCGGAAATCCTATCAGTGGCGTCCCAGAACTGGTCACACTGTCAATCGTTGCCATTGTCTTTCTGCAGATCCCTGCAGCTTTGCGCCAAGGGCGTATGACGCAATCTGATGCGTTCTTAGGGTGGCTGACGCGACGCTACCCCGTGTTCGGCAACATCCTGGCAACGGCTTTTGACGTGATCGCGATCGCGATCATTTGGGTCATTGTGAAAACGACTTGGCCCATTTTTACGCGCGCCTGGGAACGTGGCGAATTCATTGGCGCTGTCGGAGATTTCACTGCCCCTGTCTGGCCCGTCAAACTTGTCCTGATCATTGGTGGCACGGTTCTGATCTTGCAATTCGCCGCGCGGATCTGGAGGCGATACAAATGACCCGAAGCCCTGCCTTCTTTGGGTTTGCAAATACTCCACGGGGGTCCGGGGGTGTGAAACCCCGGGTGGTGCGCGGATGACCCCTTTCGACATCGGCCTTCTTTCGCTCCTTGCTATGGGCGTCGCAGTCATGGCGGGCATGTTCGTTTCCATCGCCTTGATGGTCTGTTCCTTTGTCGGGGTTTGGGCGATCAAAGGCTCCCCCGTCCTGGCATCAAAACTCCTCGCACTGGCCGCTAATGATGCAATTTCAAGCTACTTTTTTGGCGTTGTCCCCCTCTTTGTTCTTATGGGGTTTGTCGTGTCAGAGGCGGGCTTTGGTCGCGACGCTTTTGACGTCGCCAATGCTGCATTTCGAAAACTCAAAGGTGGGTTAGGCGTCGGCACCGTGGGTGCCAACGCAATCTTTGCGGCCATCACAGGGATTTCTATCGCCTCCGCGGCCGTCTTCACGAAAATCGCGGTGCCGCAGATGGTGCGGCACGGCTATTCTCCGCGGTTTGCCACCGGTGTTGTCGCAGGATCTTCGGTCTTGGGCATGATGATCCCGCCGTCGCTGCTTCTGATCCTGTTTGGCATACTAGCCGAACAGTCCATCGGGGATCTGTTCATTGCCGGTATTGGCCCTGGCCTGCTATTGGCCGTGTTCTTTTCGATTGGCATCGTGGCGATGGCTGTGTTCACTCCGCGTTTCGTCGGCACACCAAGCGACAGCGGAACAGACGGATTACCGCGGAGCGAGATTGCCAAAAAAGCCCTGCCGATCGCAGGCCTGATCATTCTGGTTCTGGGTGGCATTTACGCTGGCATCTTCACTCCGGTCGAGGCTGGCGCCGTGGGGGCGATCGGCGCTTTGGTTCTGGGATTTGCCATGCGTCGCCTGACGCTGAAATCCCTTTGGACCGTGCTGGTGGAAACTGGTCTCGTGACCGCCACCGTCTGCTTCCTAATCATCGCAGCACAGATGTATTCCCGGATGTTGGCGCTGTCGGGTGTGCCCGCGGGTCTGGGATCATTGGCCACAGATGCGGAGCTTGGATACTGGGGCATCATCCTCATCTACTGCGCCATAGTCATCGCAATGGGCATGATCCTCGATAGTTCTTCGATCATGTTGATCCTGGTGCCGCTCATGCTTCCGGTGATCATCCCAATGAATATCGACTTGATCTGGTTTGGGATCATCACCGTCCTGGCGGTTGAGATTGGGCTGCTGACCCCGCCTTTCGGTATCTCCGTCTATGTCATCAAGGCCACCCTTGATGACCCTAACATATCACTGGGTGACATCTTTCGCGGTGCCGCGCCCTTCGCTTTGATCATGCTGGTGGTGCTGGCACTTGTGTTGGCGTTTCCACCTATCGCGACGGGTTTGCTCCGATGACTCAAACGCCGATCACTCGTAACTTGTTCCACTTGAAACCATCCGAGAAAGGACACTGACATGCCGCGACGCTTCATAGACCTCTCTGTCCCGCTTGAAACGGGCATTGCCTCGGATCCACCGATGATGCTGCCGGAAATCGAGTATCTCGATCACCAGCAAACCGCCGAACAGGTGATGATGTTCTTCCCCGGCCTCAAAAAAGAAGATCTGCCCGGAGGCGAAGGGTGGGCCATCGAACGGCTGCAGATCGCGACCCATAATGGCACCCATGTAGATGCGCCCTATCACTATCATTCCACGATGAACCGCGGGGAACGTGCGCTCACCATTGATGAGGTACCTTTGGACTGGTGTTTTGGAAACGGGGTCAAATTCGATTTCCGGGACAAGGCGGACGGGCACGTCATCACGCCGGGTGAAATCGACACGGAACTGGCCCGCATCGGGTACGACCTGCAACCTTTGGACATTCTTGTGGTCAACACCTCAGCTGGGGTGCATTACGGCAAAGACGACTACCTGATGAAAGGCTGCGGGTTCGGCCGGGACGCCACGAATTACCTTACAAGTAAGGGCGTGCGGATGGTTGGCACTGATGCGTGGAGTTGGGACGCGCCGTTTGGGTACACGGCACAGGAATACGCCAAGACCGGGGATCCATCGATCATCTGGGAAGGGCACCGGGCCGGAATGGACCAAGGCTACTGCCAGATCGAGAAAATGACCAATCTCGACCTTTTGCCGGATACTGGCTTCATGGTCTCCGCCTTCCCATTCAAGATCAAAGCGGCCTCTGCCGGGTTCACCCGCGCCGTCGCCATCATCGAGGAGTAAGTAGAATGCGCCTTGGAACCGTCTGTTATGAAAATCGCGAACATGTTGTTGCCGATCTCGGCGAGGGTCGGATGTTGGATCTGCATCTAGCGGCTGAACACGCCCATGAGAACGAGGCGCTGTTTGTGGACATGATGTCCATCATCTATGGCGGCGAGGACGCGTTGGCATTAGCAAGGAACCTTGTCGACAATGCCCAGGATGCCGCGATTTTGTTGGAGGAGGAGATCACGTTTCGCCCTCCGATCTTGCCGGTCCAATACAGGGATTGCCTGGTCTTTGAAACGCATCTGAAAAACAGCTTTGCGCAGGCTGAAAAGATGACGGGTCGACCCTTTGCGATCCCGCCGGTTTGGTACGATCAGCCAATCTATTACAAGGGCAACCGAATGAATTTCATCGGCCATGGTCAGGATGTGATCTGGCCAGGCTATGCCCAGTTTTTGGATGTTGAGTTGGAACTGGCAATTATCATCGGCAAGAAGGGCAAGGATATCTCCGCCGCCGACGGTCCCGGCCATATCTTCGGCTATTCGATCCTGAACGACGTCTCTGCGCGCGACGCTCAGATGGTGGAAATGCCCGGACAACTTGGGCCGGCCAAGGGCAAAGATTTCGATACAGGCAACGTGCTTGGGCCTTGGATTGTCACGGCGGACGAAGTCGCTCACCCAGCCGCTTTGGATATGGAGGTTTCGGTAAACGGCGAACGCTGGGGCGGTGGAAACTCTGCCCAGATGCACCATGATTTTGGACGGATCATCGAACACATCTCGGCCTCCGAAACGCTGTATCCCGGTGAAGTCATCGGATCGGGCACCGTGGGCACAGGCTGCGGGTTGGAGATCGGGCGACAGCTGCAACCCGGCGATCAGTTCGATCTGACGATCGAGAACATCGGCACACTGACCAACCGGATCGTGAAACCATGAGCGTTGATCTGGACCAGATGCCGCAAAGGGCCGAGGTGCAATTCAATTGCACCGGGACGGCTGTCGGAAAAATGCGCAACGAACTGGCGGTCGAGATGGTGCGCCCGTTTCACGAAAGCTTTGCACTGGCATCAGACGAAGGCGCATTTCATGGCGGGGACGCGTCGGCCCCACCGCCGCTGGCATTGTTCGTGGCCGGATTAACCGGCTGTCTTATGACCCAGATTCGGGCATTTGCGAAGCGGTTGGGAGTAACGCTGAGCGACTTGAAAGTCGAAACCCGTGTGGTTTGGGACTGGGAAAAGGCAGGGCGCGTTTACGAAACGGCGCCAAAATCCTTTGAGATTGACGTTTTGATCGACAGTCCCGACGCATTTGAGAAGACCGTGGCGTTGGTGCACGCAGCGCAAAAGGGCTGTTTTCTGGAGCAAACACTCGGGAGACAAAACACAATCCGCCATCGGATCTTGCGCGATGCGGAATACGTCGAGATCTAACAGCTGACCGCTGCATGCATGGCGCCTGTAGGAGCCTTCGGCGGGAGTATTTAGAAACCCAAAGAAAGCTGCGCGGCTTCAGGGTTTCAGGCTGTGCCGGGACCGCACGGATTTCCTGCGCTCTCTTTCAACACGCACGCGCCGCTGTGCCAACCGGCCCCCAAAGCGATTGGAGCGGTATTTGTCGCTGTTTTCAGCGTCTTTTAGATCGCGCCGGTCGAGCATCACTTTCCTGACATGCGAGGCCAGCACAAGGAGGATCACCACAAAAAGGATGAAGGCAATTGGCCGGTCAATGAAATCCAGCGGCTCTTTCACACGGGCCATACCTGCACGCAATTTGACCTCCATAATGCCGCCCAGAACCATACCGAGAATGATTGGGACGATGGGCAAGGACAAGCGTTTGAGGATGTAACCAAGGATGCCGAAACCAGCGGCGATCAGACAATCCGTGGCGGAATTGCGCAGGGAGTAAACGCCCACGAAGCTGAGCGTCAGAATGCACACACCAAGGAAACGATTGGGGATTTTCACCACCTGAACCAGTGGCTTCGTCGCAAAAAGCAGGAAGACCAATACCAAGACATTCAGGATCAGCAGCGCGATGTAGAGCGCAACGACGAAGTCCATCTGGTTTTGGAACAAGCCGGGTCCTGGCACGACGTTGTGCACGTAAAAGACCGACAACATCATCGCAGTCAGCGCCTCCCCCGGAATACCGAGGGCCAAAAGCGGGACCATGGCTGCCGCAGGCACCGCGTTATTGGCCGTCTCGGCCGCAATCAGCCCTTCGGAAGAGCCATGCCCAAAATCCTCGGGCCGCTTCGAAGTGCGCTGCGCATAGGTGTAGGACATGAACTGCGCCGTGAATTCACCAACACCAGGGATCATTCCCATGACAACGCCAAAGCCTGCGGAAACGCTTGCGATGCGGGGGTGACGAGACAATTCTCGCAAACCCTGGAACATCCCACCACGCAATTTGGTCAGTCGGGTTTTTTCGTCCTCCATGGTTAGAAGCAAGAAGGCTTGGCTGAGGGCAAACAGACCCAACACCACCACGATCAGATCAATGCCACCAGACAGAAACGGCTGATCGAACGTATACCGCTGAGTGTACTTCACCGGTTCAAGGCCAATGGTCTGAATGAATATGCCAAAACCCGCCAAGGCAGCCGCAATAAGCGTCTGACCGCGATGCGCGACGACCACTAGAATGAGACCCAATAAAGCGGCAAGAAAGATCTCGCGCGATCCGAACAGAGGCGCGACCCTGGCGAGGACCGGCGCGAACAAAATCAGGCAAATCACAGAAAAGAGCCCACCAAAGAACGACGCGGAATAGGCCAGTGAAAGGGCGCGGCGCGGCTCCCCCCGCGCGGTCATGGGGTAGCCATCATACGTTGTGAGTGCGTTGACGGCCGTTCCAGGCGTGTTGATCAGAATGGCAGGTATCGCGCCGCCATACATGGATGATCCGTAGATCCCCAACAGAACGGTCAAGCCCACAATCGGGTCCAGACTGAATGTGGCAGGCAACAAAATTGCAATCGCGACTGCAGGCCCGACACCGGGGATTGCTCCGATCAGAACCCCGCCAACAGATCCGACCAAAAGCGCCAGTACCACGTCCCAACGCGCGAGGATCATCAGGCTATCGCCGATCAACTCCATCAGAGGTTCAGGATCGCAAAGCTCCGCAACGCTCCGGGCAGATATTCATAGATCATGCCACCCGGAATTTTGACGGAGAGAAAAGACTTGAAGATGATGACGACCGCGAAGCTAAACGCCACGCAAATGCTCATCATGCGGCGTGAGCGATAGCCCATGCGCCAGGCCAACGCAGGTACGAAAATCAAGGTCGTGGGCAAATATCCAAGCACCGGGACAATCAGCACATAGGCCATGAACCAACCGGCGTATTCAAAAACGGTCAACCAGCGCTTTAGCTCGACACGGTCAAACCGCGTGAAACCGCGCCACGGCATTTTCCAAAGATGCAGACCTAGCATGGCCACCATCAGGATCAGCCCAACGGCCGGCCAAAATCGAGGCTGTGCCGAGAGCTTCGTTTTGTTGACCCAAGCCGTCTGATCTCCGATCAAAATGAGCAAAAGGGCGGAGATTACCAAAAAACCAAGCGCGAAAGCAAATTGCCCCCGCCTTGGACCGACAAATCGGCGTTCTCGTTCGCTGCTCATGATGGGCCCCGACGCGACGGGACGGGGGCCGGTTCAGCCCCCGCCGAATGACTTATTCCAAAAGCTCGCCGATGCGGGCCACGGTTTCGATGTCGGTGGCAACGCGCGCCGCTGACTCTGCCGCATCCTGCCAATAGACAAGCGCACCAGTTTCTGCGGCCACCGCTTGTGCGCGATCGCTCATCACGGTCTTCTGCGCGACGGCAACAATCTTGTCGCGTACGTCCTGGGGCGTGTCCTTGGTCACAAACAGGCCGTTCCACAAGGCAATGTTCAGCGACGGGTCCAGCTCCCCAATTGTTGGCGCATCAGGTACCAACGAAATGCGTTCGTCGGTGATCGACACCAAAACCTTTACGCTATCGAGGCACGGTAAGATCAGCTGCAGCGTCGTGTTGATCACATCTGCATCGCCCGAAGCCAGCGTGTTGCAATCCAATGCGTCAAACGCGGCATCGCTGCCCCATTCGAACCCGGCATTCACGGCCATCGCTTTGGTGACTTGCGTCGGGGTCAGTGGATCGCCGAAATGACCGAGCGCTACGTCATTTTCCTTGGCGTAGGCAGCCAGTTCTTCCACGTTGGAGTATGGCGCGTCGCCTGCTGCTGCGATCACAAAGGGATAGGTCAAAAAGATCCCTAGTGGATCGAACTTCTCAGGGCTCAGATCCGGAATTCCGATTTGGTGCCCAACAACAGGCACACCAATCACGAAAGATCCGATCGTGTATCCATCCGCAGGCGCGTTCGCGACCTCGATAGCGCCGGGGAAAGGACCACCGCCACCGCCGGGTTTGTTCACGACCGCAGCCGGCACACCATATTCGGCCTGGAAGTCCTCGGCGATCATGCGTGTGAGAACATCTTCAAGATCACCCGGAGGCCAAGGCACGATAAAATTGACCGGCTTTTCCGGGTATTCGGCCACCGCCGCACCGGCGCCCAGCGACAGGACGGCTGCCAAAGCACCGCTAAGGTATTTCATTTTCATCTCACACTCTCCCAAGTTTTGGTATCTTGTTGGTTCATTATTTGAACCTTTGGTTCTAATTTAGATTGACAGGACCACATGCGATCCGTCAAGAAAAATGAAAGCCGTCCATGGGTCAAAAGCAAACGCTCTGTGTAACAGCCTAGGACACGACCAGAGAAGGACCTATGGGAACTGTATCTAAAGCCCTGTCATTATTGAGCTTTTTCAGCCGGCAACGTCCGGAAATCGGACTGAGCGACCTTGCGCGTTTATCGGGCATGAACAAGGCTACCGTCTACCGTCACATGTCTGAGATGGCCGCACAGGGAATCGTTGAGCAGACCAAAACCGGCAAATCCTATCGACTTGGGGCAGAAGTTCTTCGCCTTGCAGCGCTCCGGGAAGCTGCAGTTCCCTTGTTGGAAGTGGCGCGCGAACACCTCAAAACCCTTAGCGAGGCGACCGGCGAGACGGCCCATATTTCTATTGTCCAGGCTCTTCGTTTGAATGCGCTGGCCCATCATTACAGCACACGACACGGCACACGCGTAACAATGGAAGACGCCGAAGTTCTGAGCTTTCACGGTACAGCGTCCGGCCTGTCGATCCTCGCCTTTGCTGAACAAGGTTTTCGCGACAATGTTCTTGCGGAACCCCTTGCCGCACATACACAGAATACCGAAACCAACCCCGAGCAGATCCGCGCCAGATTGGCAGACATACACGCTACTGGCTTTGCTCAATCCGTCGGTGGTTTCGAGGCGGACGTTCATTCCGTTGCAACACCAGTTTTTGGACCAGACGCACGGCCGATAGGCGCATTGGCCATTGCCGCCCCGGTCGCGCGCATGACGCCAGAGATGATCACCCTTTGCCAAACCCAACTCGCCCGAAGTGCCGTGGATCTGACACGGCGCACCGGTGGCTTTGCCCCGGCAGGGTTCACTTACGCCTGAAGAGGAGAGAGACATGAAAGACATCAACTTTCTGAAAGAGAAAAACGCACGCTCCCTCTGGCATCCGATGGCGCATCCGGCCGACAGCTTGGCCAATCCGCCGACCATCGTGACCGGAGCCTCAGGGGTGAGGATCAAGGATGTCGATGGGCATGAAGTGGTCGACGGTGTTGGCGGTCTATGGAACGTCAACCTGGGCTATTCCTGCCAGGCTATCAAAGATGCCATCGCCCAGCAATTGGACGCGTTGCCCTATTATTCGATCTTTCGAGGCACATCGAATGATCAGGTGATCCAACTGGCCGAAGAGCTGCGCGATTTTTTTGAACCCGACGGGCTGACGCGCGCCTTCTACACATCGGGCGGCTCCGACAGCGTGGAAACAGCGTTACGGCTTGCCAGGCAATACCACAGAATCCGGGGTGACGCCGCACGGGTGAAATACCTCTCCCTCAAAAAGGGGTATCACGGGACGCATTTTGGTGGTGCCTCTGTGAACGGCAACGCAAATTTCCGCAGTGCCTATGAACCACTTTTGGCCGGATGCCACCACATCCCAGCCCCTTACACATATCGCAACCCCTTCAATGAAACCGACCCTGAGAAACTGGCGCAGCTATGCCTTGCCGCGTTGGAAGACGAGATCGCGTTCCAAGGAGCTGGCACCATCGCTGCGTTCATCATGGAGCCGGTCTTGGGCGCCGGGGGCGTGATCCCGCCGCATGAGAGCTTCATGCCAGGTGTGCGTGAGATTTGCACCCGGCACGGTATTTTGTTGATTGCGGATGAGGTGATCACTGCCTTTGGCCGCACAGGGTCTTGGACGGGTTCCCGTCATTGGGGTGTGCAACCTGATTTCATGTGCACCGCAAAAGCGATCACCAACGGGTATTTCCCGTTTGGGGCCGTGATGATTTCGGAAGAGGTTGCACAGGTCTTTGAAGGCGATGAGACCGGCAAGGCCGCAATTGGACATGGATATACCTATTCTGGTCACCCGGTCGGTGCTGCTGCCGCTCTTGCCTGCCTTGCAGAGACACGCAGCCAGGACATCCCCGGCAACGCCGCTGCGCGTGGTAGCGAACTGTTTGCCGGACTGCTGGACCTTCAATCGCGCCATGACCTCATCGGCGACGTTCGGGGTGGTCACGGGTTGATGTGCGCGCTGGAACTCGTGAGCGACCGTGCGGCGAAAACCCCAATCGACAAAGCAACCATCGGAAAAGTTCAGGAAGTTGCTTACGAGGCAGGTGCGATGGTCCGCGTCTCAGGTCCCAACATCATCCTGTCTCCTCCGTTGGTCTTAAGTTCAGAGGATGTAAAAACAATCCTGCACGCGCTCGAAGTCGGTTTCTCTGCGGTATAGTTTCATCTGTTTGTGTCCAAAGCGGTTTGATACCTCTGGATTCAGCCATCGCATAGGCAAGACCGCTGTTACAGATCTGGCCAAAGGTGCTGGTCCAATCCAGCAGAGAATTCCGACAACGCAGCTTCGTAATCACGCGAAGCGCCGATCGACTTGCTGTGCACCGGTTCCCTGATTTGTGTGGCGCTTAACGTCATGATTTGTGCACTGGTCTTGTGCGGCGCGGCCATAGCCTCGGTCCAATTAATCTCGCAAAAATCGGCCAGTTGTTCGCTGCGTAAAGGAAGATCGCGAACCAAATCCTCATAATGCATATCCAAAATTTCACCGTCCAATACGTTATGCCAGTGGCGCATCATGCGCGCATAGATATTGAACCGCGCGGCCATTGCGCGCTGATTATAAGTGTAGTTCAGGGCTGTTCCCGAAAAACGCCCACGCCACATGGATAACGCGATGTCTTTGGGATCTCTGACCATGTTGATGATTTTGCAATCGGGATATGCCTGTTTCAGAAACCCGATAAACCGATAGTTCTCTGGCATCTTGTCGACATAGGCCACGTGGTTGGGTGACAGCGGCGGTCGCAATGTGGCCTCGGCGTTGCAAAAGGCCCTCTTTGTTTCATCGTCAAAGGGAATATCTTTCTCAATTGTGTCGTGCAAAAGCGTGCCGACCGCAGCGCGTTCGCCTAACGGAAGAATACTCGGATGAGCACCCAGGATAGATTCTGCAAGGGTCGTACCCGACCTTGGCAATCCAACAATGAAGATTGGCCTTGGCTCGCTTGACGCTGTTCGACTTGTTTTGATGGCATGCGGAAAGCGGTTCAAAATGCGCTTTGCGCGTTCGTCATCTGCTAAATGATCATATGGAAGCGTCGCGTGCATGTCGGCGTTCGCACTCTTCAATGCGTCGGCTTCAGCATCGAGATTACCCTCTTTCTGAAAGACATGAGCCAATGCAAAAAACAGGCTTGCGCGTTCCACAGATCTCTTTGGTGCTTTCTTGATGGCTTTAATGACCTGCGGTTTAAGCATTTTGTTTTGTTCGTGGCTTTGCAGTTGTGAAAGTTGCTCCATTGCGACGCCGTTTGCCGGGTCCAACCTTAAAACGTCTCGAAACGCTTCAAGTGCCTCGGCGGTTCGTCCAACTTCAAGCAAGTGTAGTCCCAGACGTTGTTTGGCCCCGATGTGATCAGGTGCCATTTGCACGGCTTGCGTCACAGCTTTGAGTGCCTCACCTGACCGAAGCTGACGCGCCAAAGGCACGCTGATGTTCACCAGTGTTTCAATACTGTCGGGATTCCTTTGCAAGATAGCTTGGTAATCGTCGATAGCGCCTATTAGGTTTCCTCTTTTTTCACGTATTGCGGCACGTTGGCTTCGGTTACGAGCAATATCAGGCGCAATAACTATCGCTTGAGAGGTTGCGTCTTCCGCCTCAAGGAGATGACCCGACACCATTTCGCATTGCCCCAACAGGTACCAACCGATTTCATCCGAGGCGTTCCTTTTTAGATAATTGCTCAGAACCTTACGCGCCTTGTCAGCACGACCGTCCAATATCAATGCTTGCGCAAGGTTCCGACGCGCAGTGTCAAATCCAGGTTCAATTTGAGTTGCTTTGAAAAAGAGGCTTGCTGCTTCCGAATGTCGCCCCAGCGCACTCAGGGCCATTCCCGCAATGTTGTAGGGGTTCGGTGATCTTGGCGCTTCTTTGATGGCAGCCTTTGCTTCTTGATAGGCTTTCTTTGGCCGCCCAGAATTCAGGAGGTTTTTTGCTATTTGAAGACGTCGCGTCATCGCCACCTGCATCTGCCGCCACACCGAAAAATATCGGGCGAACAAGAAACAGATAACACTACTTTAGTTTGCACTACGGGTAAACTTTTCGCGTCACGCGAATGTTACCGCCAACAGCGCTTAATGTGTCAAGTTTTGTGCGGTCAGCTCAAGAAGCACTCACTTCTGATCAGAACTCTTGTCTGCGAGGGGGACAACATTTGAAGCAGTATCCGACGCCAGCTCTTCAAAGTCGAAGTTGTCCAGCTTGCCGGCTCGTTTTCCGGCCCGCTCTGCCGCGGTTGTAATGCCCTCCACATCCCGGCGGGCCTGATCGAAATGGGTTTCCAATTTGCCCGCGCGTTCGACCACCAGTTCCACATCGCGGTGTAGCTGGCTGAGCATCTTGCGAATAGCGCCTGCCTGTTCGCGCATGCGGGCGTCTTTCAGAACAGCGCGCATGGTGTTCAACGTGGCCATGCAGGTGGTAGGCGACACAACCCAAACCCGGGCATTGAAACCTTCGCGTACCACGTGCGGGAGGCGGGCGTGCAGTTCGGCATAGATCGCCTCAGAGGGCACGAACATCAGCGCACCATCTGCCGTTTCTCCATCAATGATGTATCGCTCTGCAATGGCCTTGATATGCACGCGCACTGCATTGCCAAAGTCCTTCAAGCGCCGTTCTGCTTCATCCCGTGTTTCGGCTGCGGCCAACGCTTCGAATGCCTCAAGGGGGAATTTTGCGTCGATTACGATCGGCCCTGGAGGATTGGGAAGATGCACTAAACAGTCTGCCCGTCGTCCATTCGACAACGTCGCTTGCAAGGCGTAGGCATCCGCTGGAAGCGCCTTTGACACGATATCATTCAGCTGAATCTCACCAAACATACCCCGCCGCTGCTTGTTCGACAGAATGTCCTGCAAGCCCAGCACATCCCCCGACAGTTTGGTAATATTCTCCTGAGCCTTGTCGATGGCGGCCAACCGTTCCTGCAACTGTGTCAAAGACGCCGTGGTTTGTTTGGAAGACCCATGCAGGCTTTCTTTCATACGTTCTTGCATTTCGGTCAGAGCCCGATTTTGGCGCATGGCGTTATCCGCGAGGCGGTCCTGCATTTGTTGTTGGACGGCAGCCAGGCGTGCCTCCATCGTTTGGATCACCTGCGTCTGCGCATTGGCCTGCGTATCCGAGACCATTTGAATGTTGCCTTGCAACTGCGCCTGGCCCTGGCTCAGCTGTCCGATGTGCTGCCCCAGCACCGTCATTTGCTGTGTCAAAGGTTCCGCCATACGGGCCGAACGCCCTGCTGCACGGACTGCCATCACCAACAGGACCAGCATCAGGACGAGCCCACCCAGCGCGACCAAAGCAGCTATGACTAACGGATCATCCAACTGGTATAATTGTCCGTTGATTTCCATCATGTACGCCCAAACAACCGTTCAATGTCAGACAGTTTCAGTTCCACATATGTCGGGCGTCCGTGGTTGCATTGGCCGGAATGCGGCGTCGCCTCCATCTCGCGGAGAAGTGCGTTCATTTCTTCCGCGCGCATCCGCCGTCCGGACCGGATCGACCCATGGCACGCGACCCGGCTCAGGATGGCTTCGACACGGGCTTGCAACGATGTGCTTTCGCCCTGATCGGCAAGTTCATCCAGAATATCGAGGAGAATGGCCCGCGCATCGACCTCACCCAAAACCGCGGGCGTTGCGCGCACCGCAATAGCGCCGCCACCGAACGGTTCGATAGAGAAGCCAAACCGCTCAAGTTCCTCGGCCACCGCCAAGACCCTGGCACAATCGCCGTCGCTGAGCTCAACAATTTCGGGGATCAGCAGCGCCTGAGACGCGACGCCATTTTCCGCCATCTGGTTTTTGAGCTTTTCATAAACCAGCCTTTCGTGCGCCGCATGCTGGTCCACGATAACGATCCCGGTCGCTGTCTGCGCGATGACATAGTTTTCATGCACTTGGCCACGGGCTGCACCCAATGGAAGGTCTTCTGCCGGGGCCTCTTGTTCCACCGGTTCGACAACGCGCGCCGAGTAACTTTCGGCGACCTCTGCAAACCCCGGTGTCTCGGTCATTGGCGCCTGCACTTGATAGGACGCCGCGCGCACACCCAGAGACGGTCTGTCCATCTGGTAGACGCGTGGCGCGCCACTTACCGGTTCAGGGCGCATCGCTCCTAGGGTCGCACCGGCTACCGTGGAGGATGCACGATGCCCCGCTTCCGCCAATGCATGGCGCAGTGCGGACACAATCAACCCACGGGCGACACCTGGATCCCGAAACCGAACTTCCGTTTTGGCGGGGTGTACGTTGACGTCCACAAGGCTCGGGTCGCAATCGATGAACAAGGCGGCGGCAGGATGACGATCGCGGCTTAGGAAATCCATATATGCTGCACGCAACGCACCGCCGAGCATTTTGTCGCGAACGGGGCGCCCGTTGACGAACAGGTATTGAGCCACGGCCGCGCCGCGCGAATAGGTCGGTAATGCCGCATATCCCATCAGCCGCAGCCCCTCACGCTCGGCATCGATCAGCAATGCGTTTTCGACAAACTCGGTGCTGAGAATACGAGCGAGCCGTGAGCGGAGCGCGCCAAACAGATCACCCTGCTCGGCGTCGGCCCGAAACGTCACGCGTCCTTCACCTCCGCCTGACACATCGCGCAGCGTGAAAGACACCCCCGGCTCTGCCATCGCCAAACGCTTGACCACATCCGTGATCGCCTGCGCCTCTGCCCGATCCGACCGCAGGAACTTCAAACGGGCGGGGGTGGCATAGAAGAGGTCACCTAGCTCGATGACAGTGCCCGAGCGCAAAGCGGCAGGTTTGACAGGATCCATCCGGCCACCAGAGACCTTCAGCATGGCCGCATCGAACCCATCGGCACGGCTGGTGATCGTCAATCGACCGACAGCAGCCAGTGACGCGAGCGCTTCACCGCGGAACCCGAAGGTGTGGATGTTCAGCAAATCGGACCCGTCGATTTTGGAGGTTGCATGTCGCGCAACGGCCAACGGCAAATCCTCGGGCGCGATGCCGCAACCGTCATCTGTGACCCGGATCAGAGTTTTGCCGCCATCCGCATAATCGATGGAAATCCGGGTTGATCCAGCGTCGATCGCGTTCTCAACAAGTTCTTTGACGGCAGAGGCTGGTCGTTCAACCACTTCGCCCGCTGCAATGCGGTTAATGGCGCCTTCGTCCAAAGGACGAATGATGGGGCGAAAATCGCCGATATTGCGGTCCGGGTGTGCCATGCAACAACACCTAGCATGGCAAATCGCGATTCTGCTATAAGCGCCGTTAAGATTTTGTCAGAAAAACCTAACCGCCTTCGGTAGAAAAAGCGGCCTCAGTCGTAGCGCAATTCCCGCGCTTTACCTCGGAAGACGGTGTAAGCCAGAGCGGTATATCCCCCGATCATCGGAAGAACAACGCAGGTTCCAACAAGGATGATGAAGAGGCTTTCAGGTGCGCTTGCAGCTTCGTAGATCGTCAATTGTTCGGGCACGACGTATGGGTAAAACGAGTAGGCCAAGCCGAAAAAGGACAGTGTGAACAGAGCGATTGAAGCCACAAAGGGAAACCAGGCCCAGCTGTCATCTGCTGTTGGAAGCCGTTTCAGCGCCAACCACAAAAGGACGACAAGCGCGCCAGACATAAGGGGCAAAGGTGCAAGCGCAAATATCTCGGGGATCGAAAACCACTTGTCCCAGATCCGTTCACTGACCAGCGGCGATGCCAGAGAAATTGCTCCGAGGCCCAGAACTAACCCCCAGATACCGCCCTTGGCCCATTCGACGGATTTGAGCTGAAGCGCATCCGAGGTTTTAAGGATCAGCCATGTCGCGCCAATAAACGAATAACCGACCGTCAAAAAGATCGCGGTCAAAGCTGCAAAGCCCCAGGTCGCCCAGCTTTGCTCCAACCCCATTATGTACAGGCCCAGCATATAGCCCTGCGCCAAGGAGGTCATGAGCGAACCAACAAAGAACGCACCGTTCCAAGCTCGTTTGTGCGGCGTGGGCGCTTTGACTCGAAACTCAAAGGCTACTCCGCGCAGGATAAGGCCGATCAGCATGACAGCAACGGGCAGGTAAAGCGCAGTAAGGATCGCCCCGTGCGCTGCCGGAAAGGCCACCAGGAGCAAGCCTACAGCAAGTACCAGCCAGGTTTCGTTCGCGTCCCAGAACGGCCCAATGGAGGCAACCATAGTGTCTTTTTCGTCGTCACTGGCAAAGGGGAAAAGAACCCCAACACCCAGATCGAAACCGTCAAGCACGACATAGATCAGGATCGACAGGCCCATGAGCCCAGCGAAGGTCACCGGTAGCCATTGTGCTGGATCTCCAAAAAGCTCCATCTAGCTCACTCCGCTGGAATTTGACGCGCCAGCGCTTCGCCCGACTGCGGCACAATTGGGCGCAATCGCTCGCCTTGGCCCGCCTTTTTGGCAAGGTAGAACAGCACAAAGATGTACGCGCTCAGAAGCAGGGCATAGATCGCGAGATAAGCCACAAGCGTCGTACCTACGAAGGGGGCTGGCACGTCCGCCACCGCCATTTCCGTGGTCAAAACACCTTGGACCAACCATGGTTGGCGACCGATCTCTGTCGTGTACCAACCCGCAAGCGTGGCAACCCACCCAGAGAACGCCATCGGTACAAGCATGAACAGAAGCGGCTTCGGCAAGGCACCAACATCGCGGCGACGCGCCATGATCGCAACGGATGCCCAACTGAGCAGCAGCATTGCCATGCCCGTACCGACCATGATCCGGAAGGCGTAAAAGACTGGGGCAACAGGCGGGTGCAGAACGTCGCCGTCTGACGTCACAAAGTCGTTCAATCCCGGCACTTCACCGTCAGTTTTGTGCGTCAGGATGAGCGACGCGCCGTTTGGAATAGAAATCTCCATCCGGTTCTCACGTGCGTCTTCATCAGGGATCGCAAACAACAGCAGCGGGACGTTGGTGTCCGTTTCCCAATTGCCTTCCATCGCCGCGACCTTTTGGGGCTGATACTTCAGCGTATTCAAACCGTGCATGTCGCCGGCAAAGATTTGGATCGGGATCAAAACAGCGCCCAGTATGAGACCAGTTTTCATCGCTGCGCGCACATCCCGGCCAGTGTCGCCGATCAACCAACGGAACGCCGACAGCCCGGCAATCAAGAAGGCCACAGTCAGACCACTGGCTAACAACATGTGGACCAGGCGGTACGGCATTGACGGGTTAAAGATGATCGCAAACCAATCAGTGGCATGCGCAACTCCGTCAATCATCTCAAACCCTGCAGGCGTGTGCATCCAACTGTTCAACACCAGGATCCAGAAGGCGGACATTGTCGTGCCGAACGCCACGAGGAACGTGGCGAGTGTGTGAAGCCAACCGGGCACGCGCGAGAACCCAAACAGCATAATGCCCAAGAAAACAGCCTCGAGGAAAAAGGCGGTCAACACTTCGTAAGCCAAAAGTGGTCCGGCGATATTGCCCACGGTTTCCATGAAACCCGGCCAGTTGGTGCCGAATTGGAACGACATTGTAATGCCGCTGACTACGCCCATCGCGAAGGACAAGGCGAACACCTTCACCCAAAAACGATAGGCGTCCATCCATTTGACTTCACCAGTCGCGTTGAAGCGCAGTTTGAAAAACAATAGCACCCAACCCAACGCGATGGTGATGGTCGGAAACAGAATGTGAAATGATATGTTTGCCCCGAATTGGATCCGGGAAAGAAGCAGCGTGTCCATAGCTCTCTTCATGCTCGGTTAAACATTAACTCTGCACCTAAAGTAGAGCTTTGAAACAGGCTTTCAGCGCCTCTGCGACAGCGCAACGCAAGTGTACTACTGCATATAGGTTTTTCTGTTTATTTTCAAAATTTTAACCCCTGCGACAGGACACCGCAAATGAAGGTTTGTCGCAGGTGAAAAAGCCGGAATAAGGCGGGAGGCCTTAGACGAACCAAACGTAAAAATCGCGCAATGCGTCACCTTCGAGATCGCGCGTTTTCTTGGCTTCCTTTTGTTTCATGAAAACATGATTTGCGATCAGGTCAGAACCAACCGCATCGGCCAACGCCGTGTCGGCTTCCAAATCCGCAACGGCCCCTTTGAGATCGTCTGCGGTGCCCACTTTCGCATCGGTGCGATCGAACCCATCACCTGTTTCGATTGGGGGCAGATCATAGCCTTTCTCAACGCCGAGGAGAGACGCCTGCAAAACTGCCGCGACCGCAGTGTACGGATTTGCCGAAGCATCCGCCATGCGATGCTCCAGTCGGGCCTTGGCACCGCCTTCGCCGCTGATCCGCGTGGTCACATTGCGATGGTCGCCGCCCCAATTCTGCCAGTAGCCTGAAAGGGATCCCGGCTGCAGACGCAAATAAGACGCCGCCGTTGGCGCGATAAGCCCGGCCAGACCCCGGTGATGATGCAAAAGCCCTGCAAGACATCCACGCGCCAGATCATTCATGTGCTCAGGCCCGCCCTTGGGCCCGGTCGATAGCGCATTGCCGCCTGCGGTGTCAGTGAAGGAGAAGTTCACATGCATGCCCGAACCGCCCGCTTCCGCAATCGGTTTCGGCATGAAAGACAACACAATTCCATATTCCAACGCGATCTCCCGCGCCATCAGACGGAAAAGAACAATGTCATCCACGGCTTTGACCGCATCGCCAAAGGTCAGAACATATTCGAACTGGGGTGTGTCAAACTCGGCCGTGACCATTTCAAGCGCAAAACCCAGCTTGTGCGCCATCTCCCATATCCGGTCATTGAAGCGCAGCGGATCAGCGAAGGGTCCGGTCCCATACACCACGCCGCCGGGCGCATCGTAGGGTTGCAGCCGACCATTCTCGTCAGCTTGAAGCGCAAATGCCTCCAATTCGATGCCAACTTTTGGAGAAAGACCTTTGGCTTCCCATGCAGCCACCGCCCGACGCAGCGTGCCACGCGGGCATAACGGCAGAGGCGCGCCGTCCTCGTCATAGAGGTCGCCCAAGACAATCTGCGTCGCCGGCTCCCAGCTTTCCCGAATATCGTCATGGCGCCATTTCAGAGTCATGTCGGGCAAACCGCCGCTGACCAAAGACCCGGGAGCATCAAGCAGATCACGGTCATAATGCGTTCCGAAAACGGACTGGCAGAACCGGGTGCTGTCATCACCGATTTTGTGGTGTGGCAGGTACTTTCCCCTCATGATGCTTAGGTGATCGCAAAAGACTGCGCGCAACCGATCCTTCATAATGCTCTCCTCTCAGGCCCGTCGCACGGTAACAGGCAATGATTTGATCCCGCCAACAAAATTTGACCGCAGAAATGCATGTGGCCCCGCCGGCTCGATTGACGTCAACCGTTTGGCCAACTCTTCGAACAGCACTTTGACCTCAAGTCGCGCTAGCCACATGCCCAGACAGACATGCGGGCCGCCCTGACCAAAGCTGAGGTGCCGATTTGGTGTCCGAAAAAGGTTCACACGGAACGGATCCTCGAACATCGTTTCATCCCGGTTGGCAGACGCGAACCAATACAGGACCTTGTCTCCAGCTTTGATCGTCTTCCCATGCATTTCAACGTCTTGCGTAGCGGTTCGACGAAAATACGTGGCTGGTGTCGCCCAGCGGATGATTTCATCCGGGGCTGTGTCCCATACGTCGCCGCCGTCTTGCATCTGGCCCAAGAGCTCTGGCTGATGGCACATCGCCTGAATGCCTGCAGCGATGGAATACCGTGTGGTGTCGTTCCCTGCGGCGACCAAAAGGCAAAAGAAATTGCGGAATTCCTCTTCGGTAATGGTCTGACCGTCTTCGTCTGGTTGCAGGATCAGATGCAGTACGCCCTCGGTATCCCCACGTGCGGCTTTGTCTACCATCAATTCCTTGGCGTATTGATACAGCTCGGCGCCAGCGGGCGAATTGAACGGCATCATCCGAAACTCATCAGTCTCCATTTTGTCCAAAACATGGGACGTGAAATCCGGATCGGTATTGGCGATCAGCGCGTCACCCTTTTCAACGAGCCAGGGCAAATCCTCTTCAGGCGTGCCAATGATCCGGCCCAGCATCCGCATTGGCAACTCGCGCGCGATCAGGCGGGTGGCGTCAAACGTGCCCTGTTCCAGCGCGGGGTCCAGCATATCGGTGCAGATATCACGAATATCCTGTTCGAACCCGGCGATGGTCGGCTTGGCAAAGGCCCGCGTCAGCTTACGCCGAACACGCGTATGGTCCGGTGGATCTGTTTCCTGGAATGTGCGGCGGGCCAGATATTCTTCATAGGTCTGGTCCTCCATCCGGATGCCCTGCGCGGACGAAAAAACCGCGGGCTGCTTGTTCATTGCCTCGATGTCAGCGTGACGGGTCACAGACCAGTAATTCTCTCCTTGCTTGTATTCGGTCCAGTGGACCGGATCGTCCTGTCTGAGCCGGGCAAAGGTGTTGTGTGGCGGGCCGTTGACGAAGGCATCATGACTGCTGAGATCCGCAAAACCGTCATCCCCAGGTGTCCAAACTGTCATGTTTTGCCCTTTCCGAAAGCGCTTAACATGTGTATATTAAAGAGGCTTATAAATATGTAAATGAAAAAGAAAGCTGGTTTTCCATGCACTTGGCTCTTCTGGTTACCAACACCGACGAAAGTGATTTTGCGCAAAAGCATCCGAAAGACGGTGTGAAATTCCCAACCATGATAGCGCGAGTACGGCCTGAATGGACGTTTGACGTGTTCATCGTGAAGGACGGCCATTTCCCCAAAGCGTTGGACTCCTTCGACGGTGTGATGATCACAGGAAGCCCGGCATCGGTCCATGATGATGCCCCTTGGGTGCCGCGGCTTCTGGACCTGATCCGGGACATACACGCACAGGGCATCCCCTTGTTCGGAGCCTGCTTTGGCCACCAGGCGATCGCCCTAGCACTGGGTGGGAGTGTCGGTCCGAACCCGAATGGGTATCAACACGGTCGCATTGCCAACACGATCACTCAAAGGCAGCCGTGGATGGACGCATTGCCGGACGACTTTTCGCTCTATGGCAGCCACGTTGAACAAGTCACTCGCTTGCCTGACGGGGCCGCACCGGTCGCGGCCTCAACCGATTGCACCATGGCAGGTTTCGTGATCGGCAATTCGATCTACACCACCCAACATCATCCAGAAATGACCCCGCAGTTCATTGCAGCGCTCACTGATGAGTTGGCTGACTATTTTGGCCCGGAGATCACGGAACGCGCCCGCGCATCGCTCAAGAAGGTTGCTGATAGTGACGCCTATGCCGAGACAATTGCGCGGTTTTTCGAACAAGCCGAGTGACACGCTGAGAGAGGGAATGATCAGCCCACGGCCGCAAGCAGATCCATAACCGTCACCTGATCAAACTGGACATGGCGCTGCATCAGCGTTTCAGCCTCCTCGCGCTTGTGCGCTGTGATGAGATCAGCAATCTGACGATGCTCGGCGGCGCTTTGTGCGATAGATCCTGGATACCTGTACCGGGCGCGATAATAAGCCATCAGCTTGCGGGCGTTGGTCTTGATCATGTCCACCAGCACTGGATTACCTGCGCTCACGGCAACCACTTCGTGAAACCGCATATTCAATTGATAGTACCCTGACGGATCATCATCTCCGCGGGTTTTGGCATGCGCCTCACAAGCGGACACCGCAGCTTCGAGCGCCTGCGCATGAGACGGCGACAAACGCCGCGCAGCGAGCCCAGCGGCCTGCCCTTCGAGCTTGGCATGAACCTCCAAGATCGCCAGAAACTCTTCCAAACTAGGCTTGAAAAGTACCGCACCCTTGCGCGGCAGACGCTTGATCAGTCCAGATGTCTCCAACTGGATGAACGCCTCGCGAACGGGTGTGCGCGACACACCATGTGCAGCCATCAATGGCGCTTCCTCGATGACATCGCCGGGGTTCAACATCCCGGAATCAATGCCCTCAATGACTGCGTTCAGGACTGTTTCCGTCTGCCCGGCCATTCGGCGCCCTCCTTCTGAGCTGCAGCTTAGATACGGAGATACGCAAGCGCAACGCATCGTGATCCAATGAGATTTGCGCATTTTTTCAGCATGTTGCGTCGAAATAGTGGCGGATTTCGACCCGCTTGCGCGCGCCATGGCTCAAGAGACTCGCGCGACTGGCGGATTTAGGTTTAGGCTGGCTTAACGAACACGCGCCCTCGGTGGAGACACCCATTCAAGACCTGACACCCCTGACGTTGCCCATAACCCAGCCGCGCGCCCAAGGGTCCGTGCGGCTGTCGGTCAAAGCACGAGACAATCAGTCGGTTATATCAAGACTTCACCAGCAGGGATCGCTGAAAGCGCTATTCCCTCGCACCGATGACGAAGGGTTAACGGCGGTGATGCTGAACACGGCAGGCGGCATCACGGGCGGAGATCGCTTTGACCTGAGGGTAACCGCAGAACCGCAGACCACGCTCACGTTGACGACCCAAGCCGCTGAACGCGCTTACCGCGCCCTGTCAGGCCATGGAAAAGTCTGCACTGGGATCCACATCGGCGCCGGTGCACAAGTATCGTGGTTGCCTCAGGAAACGCTGTTGTATGACAGCGCAGCCCTGCACCGCCGCCTCGATGTAACGCTTGAGGAGGGCGCCACTTGCTTGCTGGTTGAAAGCCTGATCTTCGGCCGGGTGGCCATGGGCGAAACAGTGACAAATCTGGACCTGAGCGATCACATCACCCTTCATCGGGATGGACGTCTCATATTCGCTGATCGCACCCGCATGACCGGAAATGCGAAGACATATCTTTCGCGTTGCGCGACGGGACAAGGTGCAGGTGCCATGGCAAGTCTCGTTTTTTCGGCTCCGGGCGCCGGCGACCAGCTCGACACCGCGCGAGAACTGCTTCCAGAAACTGCCGGTATATCGCAACCTGCTCCGGATCTTCTGTTTAGCCGCATCTTGGCACCAGACGGTTTCGCCTTGCGCCACGCGTTGATCCCACTGATCGCGCATTTCCGAAATGACCCACTGCCCAGACCCTGGATGATTTAAGATGAACCTCACCCCTCGCGAAAAAGACAAACTGCTTGTGGCTATGGCGGCGGAAGTCGCCAGAAAACGTCTGGCCCGCGGCGTCAAACTCAACCATCCCGAAGCCGTCGCGCTGATCACTGACGCGGTCGTGGAGGGCGCACGCGATGGTCGGTCCGTCGCTGAAATGATGCAGGCCGGGGCCGAGGTTTTGACCCGAGACCAATGCATGGAGGGCGTGCCCGAAATGATCCACGACGTGCAAGTCGAGGCCACCTTCCCAGACGGGACCAAGCTTGTGACCGTTCACAACCCGATCCGTTGAACACTGACGAAAAACGTAAGGAGACTGACATGTATTTTGCAGGTGCCGCTTTCATCCTGACCGCTGCGCTTCTTTGGCGTGCTGCGACAAATCCAATTTCAGTCTGCGCGTCGGAGAAAGGTAAATGATCCCCGGTGAACTGTTTCCCGCATCCGGATCGTTGACCTTGAATGGCGATCGCGCGTCAATCACGCTCATGATCGCCAACACCGGTGACAGGCCCGTTCAAGTAGGCAGCCACTATCACTTTGCCGAAGCCAATACCGCGCTTGAGTTTGACCGCGACGCGGCGCGCGGAATGCGTCTTGATATCGCGGCGGGCACCGCTGTGCGGTTCGAACCAGGCCAACGACGCGAAGTTCAATTGATCCCCGTTTCGGGGGCGAAAAAGATCTATGGGTTCAACCAAAAGATCATGGGGCCATTATGAGCAGCCACAACAATCTGGGAGGATCAAAACATGTGTGACGTCTGTGTGATGAACGCTGTGAAAGACAGAATGCTGTCGCGGCGCAACTTCTTCAAAGCGACGGCGGCTGCCACTGCAACTGCTGCTGTGGGCGGCGTGGCCACAGCGCCCGCTTCGCTTGCTGGCGGGCATGGGGGCGTCGTTGACATGACCCACGTCTACGATGATGCCTTCCCCACCTATTTCGGTGCACCCGGCATCACGTCCGAGCAGGCTTTTAATTTCGCCGAAAACGGATTCAACCTTTTCAACTTGTCGATCAACGAGCACACAGGCACGCATATTGACGCCCCACTGCATTTTTCGGCAGACGGACAGTCGGTTGATGAAATACCTGTGGCCAACTTGGTGTGCCCGCTGGCCGTGGTCGACATCGCCGCTAAGGCTGCGGATGACGCAGACGCGCAGGTAACTCCGGACGACCTGAAGGCCTGGATCGCCGCAAACGGGGACATTCCGGACGGCGCCTGCGTGGCCATGCATTCCGGTTGGGCCGGCAAAACTGGTGGCGACGGGTACCGAAATGCCGATGGCGATGGGGCCATGCATTTTCCCGGCTTTCATGTCGAAGCAGCACAGATGCTGATCGAAGACACTGGGGCTGTGGCCATGGCGGTTGATACTCTTTCGTTGGATCACGGACCTTCGGCCGACTTCGCGACGCATTACGCATGGCTGCCGACCAATCGCTACGGCATCGAAAACCTCGCCGGATTGGACCAAGTGCCTGCGTCCGGAGCGACTTTGGTCGTCGGTGCGCCAACGCATCGCGGCGGCTCTGGTGGGCCAGCACGCATCTTTGCGATGATCTGATGGGAACCGTTCCACTTTTGTCAGATGACGAGGTCAGCGCCGAGGCGCTGGCCGTCTTCGAAGACATCCGCGCCGTGCGCGGCACAGACTACGTGAACAATTTTTGGCGCGCTTTGGCTCATGATCCTGCCTTGCTGAAAGCGACGTGGGACAGGCTCAAAGTGGTTATGTCCCCCGGCGCGCTCGACCCACTTGTCAAAGAAATGCTCTACATCGCGGTTTCGACCGCAAACGGTTGCTCGTATTGCGTTCATTCTCACACTGCGGCCGCCAAGTCCAAGGGGATGAGCGTTGAACAACATGGTGAGCTATTGGCCGTTATCGGTATGGCCATGCAGACCAATGGTTTGGTGACCGGCCTGCAGGTCGAAGTAGACGAGGCATTTCAGGCATGATCCAATCCATCGCGCGGGCTACACACGTGTCCCGATCAATTCGGCCACCCCTTCATACAAATAGGCCCGCAGCACTACCGCGTTCGGTCCACCGATGCACACCCCAGCGGTTTTGACGATCAAAAAGGAAGACCCCGATGCCCACCCAAATCGCCCGCTCTGATTATGCCGCCATGTTTGGCCCCACCACCGGCGATCGACTGCGCCTCGCAGACACCGATCTCATAATCGAGGTCGAGCGTGATTTGACGGCCGAACGCGCAGGAGCGTCCGCCACGGGTGGATCCGGGGACAACGCGTTGCTCTATGGGGAAGAGGTCAAGTTTGGCGGTGGCAAGGTGATCCGCGACGGTATGGGGCAGTCGCAAGCCACGCGCGGCGAAGGGGCGGTCGACACTGTTATCACCAATGCGTTGATCGTGGATTACACAGGCATCTACAAGGCGGATGTCGGCCTTAAGGATGGGCGCATTGCGAAGATCGGCAAAGCAGGCAATCCCGATACTCAGCCAGGTGTCGACATCATCATCGGGCCAGGTACCGAAGCGATTGCCGGTGAAGGCCGGATCCTTACGGCGGGCGGTTTTGACAGCCATATCCATTACATCTGCCCACAGCAGATCGAAGACGCGCTGCATTCCGGCCTGACAACCATGCTCGGGGGGGGCACCGGCCCAGCGCATGGGACGCTGGCCACGACCTGCACGCCAGGTCCGTGGCACATTGGACGGATGCTGCAGTCGGCAGACGCGTTCCCAATGAACCTTGCGTTTGCCGGCAAGGGGAATGCTTCGCTGCCCGCCGCTTTGGAAGAACAGGTGCTTGCAGGTGCTTGCGCACTCAAACTTCACGAAGACTGGGGCACGACGCCAGGTGCAATCGATTGCTGCTTATCCGTTGCCGACGATATGGATGTGCAAGTCATGATCCATACGGACACGCTCAACGAAAGCGGCTTTGTCGAAAACACCGTCGCCGCCATGAAAGGCCGTACGATCCATGCCTTCCACACCGAAGGGGCGGGGGGCGGTCACGCACCGGATATCATCAAGATATGCGGTGAGGCGCATGTGCTGCCCTCCTCCACCAACCCGACGCGGCCTTTCACGGTGAACACGCTGGAAGAGCATCTCGATATGCTCATGGTTTGCCACCATTTGGACAAATCGATCCCCGAAGATGTAGCCTTTGCCGAAAGCCGTATCCGGCGCGAGACGATCGCCGCCGAAGATATCCTGC